>JALVEW010000020.1 GCA_027030425.1 Sedimenticola sp. | reverse complement strand
CCCACGGCATCCAGGGGATCGGTGATGTTGCGGATCTTCTCGTCCAGTTCCGCCATCTCGGCAATACCACCGGCGTTGTCGGTAATGGGGCCGTAGGCATCCAGGGCCACGATGATGCCGGTCATGGACAGCATGGAAGTGGCGGCAATGGCGATACCATAAAGGCCGCCCAGTTCGTAGGCGCCCCAGATGGCCGCACAGATGGAAATTACCGGTGCCGCCGTGGCTTTCATGGAAACACCCAGACCCGCGATGACGTTGGTGCCGTCACCCGTGGTGGAAGCCTCGGCGATATGACGCACCGGGCTGAATTCCGTGGCCGTGTAATACTCGGTGATGATAACCATCAGCGCCGTCAGCACCAGGCCGATCAGGGCCGCCAGGTACAGGCTCATGGCAGTGACCTGAACGCCGCCCACGGTAGCCCCTTCGGGGAACATCATGGCGGTAACGGGATAGAAGACCACGGCGGAAATGGCGCCCGCCACGCCCAGACCGCGATACAGAGCGTTCATGATCTTGCCGCCTTCACGGGCCTTGACAAAGAAAGTGCCCGCCACGGAAGCCAGAATGGACACGCCCCCCAGGATCAGAGGATAGAGCACGGCATTGTAGCCAGCACCCTTGACCATGAGACCGCCCAGCAGCATGGTGGCCACCACGGTTACCGCGTAGGTCTCGAACAGGTCGGCGGCCATGCCGGCGCAGTCGCCCACGTTGTCGCCCACGTTGTCGGCGATAACGGCGGGGTTGCGGGGATCGTCCTCGGGAATGCCGGCCTCAACCTTGCCCACGATATCCGCACCCACATCAGCACCCTTGGTGAAGATACCGCCGCCAAGACGGGCGAAGATGGAGATCAGAGACCCCCCGAAGGCCAGCCCTACCAAGGGATGTATGGGATCTTCCACCCCCATCATGAGCAGAATGCCATAGAAACCGGCCACGCCCAGCAGGCCCAGGCCCACCACCAGCATGCCGGTGATGGCGCCGCCGCGGAAAGCGATCTGCATCGCGGCATTGAGGCCATCATGAGCCGCCTCGGCGGTACGCACGTTGGCGCGCACGGAAATGTTCATGCCGATATAACCCGCCAGGCCGGAGAATACGGCGCCAATGGCGAAACCAGCAGCCGTGGACCAGCTGAGAAAAATACCGATGAGGATGAACAGCACTACGCCCACGCCACCGATGGTGGTGTACTGACGGTTCAGGTAGGCAGACGCGCCTGCCTGCACGGCAGCTGCAATCTCGTTCATTTTTTCGTTACCCGTGGGCTTGGCCAGTATCCATTTCATGGACACCACGCCATAGCCAACGGCCACCAGCGCACAGATGAGCGCGAATATCAGGCCTGTTGTCATAGCATTCCTCTATATTATTCAGTTGGTTGACAAGAAACCCGCAACACGCCAAGACTGCGAAAACGCATTGCGGGAGGTTGACAGGGATGCTAATGAATTGCCACCCCGCAAGGGAAATCAAAACCATTGGGGGGTGAAATAAGAGGGGTCTATCTGCTGACCGGAATATTCTTATGCACTTATTCGCGCACTCCCGGGAAGCCACCTTCCTGCCGCCAGGAAAGCGGCCAATTAGAACTTTATTATCAGTTGCTTATGAATAGCCGCGCAACAACAAGGGGCTTCCATCTCAGGATTCGTTCAGCCACTGGGCCACGCGCTTGGCAAAATAGGTGAGCACCGCATCAGCGCCCGATCTTTTGATGCAGATCAACGATTCGGTGATTACCGCCCGCTCATCCAGCCATCCGTTCTGAATGGCCGCCATGTGCATGGCGTACTCCCCGCTCACCTGGTAAACAAAAGTCGGCACACCAAACTGATCCTTCACCCGGCGTACAATATCCAGATAGGGCATGCCGGGCTTGACCATGACCATGTCCGCCCCTTCCTGAAGATCCAGGGCCACTTCGCGCAGGGCCTCGTCGCTGTTGGCGGGGTCCTGCTGGTAAGTGTACTTGTTGCCCTTGCCCAGATTGGCCGCCGAACCCACGGCATCCCGGAAAGGACCATAATAGCTGGAGGCATATTTGGCGGAATAGGCCAGGATGCGGGTGTGGATGAAACCCTCGGATTCCAGCACGTCGCGGATGTCACCTATACGGCCGTCCATCATGTCTGACGGCGCCACCACGTCCGCCCCTGCCTGGGCGTGGGACAGCGCCTGGCGTACCAGCACTTCCACGGTCTCGTCATTGAGCACATAGCCGCTGTCGTCGATGAGCCCGTCCTGGCCGTGGGTAGTGAAGGGGTCCAGGGCCACGTCGGTGATCACGCCCAGCTCCGGCACCGCGTCTTTCACCGCTCTTACTGCCCGCTGGGCCAGGCCGTCGGGATTGTAGGCCTCCTCGGCCTTCTCGCTCTTGGCCTCCGGCGGGGTGACCGGAAACAGGGCCATGGCAGGAACGCCCAGCGCCGCGATTTCCCTGGCCTCTTTGACCAGCAGGTCGATGCTCATGCGCTCGATGCCCGGCATGGAAGCCACGGGCTCGCGGTTGTTCTCGCCTTCCAGCACGAACACCGGGTAGATGAGATCGTCCGGCGTGAGATGGGTTTCGCGCATCAGGCGGCGGGAAAAATCGTCCCGGCGCATACGCCGCATGCGGGTGAAGGGATAGCCGCCAAAGGCCTGGGTATCGATGGGCATGTTCCTGTCCTGGGTAATACGAATCAGGAGGATAGTTTAACCAGCCGCTCACGGGGAAACAAACAGACGAAACGGCTGCCCTCACCGGGTGTACTGCTGATCTCTATGCGGGCATCGTGCCGGCGCAACACATGGCGCACAATGGACAGGCCCAGCCCGGTGCCGCCCCGCTCCCGGGAGCGGCTCTTGTCCACCCGGTAGAAACGCTCGGTGAGGCGCTGCAGATGCTCCGGGGCGATACCGGGCCCACTGTCCGCCACCAGCAGCCGGGCGTCATCACCCTCCCTGCCCCAGAAAATGTCGATCGGCGTGCCCGCGGGGGTGTGACACACGGCATTGAAGATGAGATTGCCGAAGGCGCTGCCCAGCTGGCCTTCATTGCCCAGAATGCCCAGTTCCTCATCCAGGTGTAGGCTCAGGGGATGGGCAGCTTCGCCACTGAGATGACGGGCATCCTCCACCAGGCCAGCAAGGAGATGGGGCACATGAACGATCTCCGCCCCGACCGCTTGGTCCTCGTCCATTTCCAGACGTGAAAGCATGAGCAGGTCAGCCACAATGGACTGCATGCGCTCGGCCTGGCGCCGGGAAGCCAGCAGCGCCTGGCGTATGTCATCCGGTAGTTCTTCCCCGCTGAGCATCTCCAGGTAACCCACCACCACGGTCAGGGGGGTGCGCAATTCGTGGGAGACATCGGCGATGAAATCCCGCCGCACCGCTTCCACCCGCTTGAGTTCCGTCACATCATGGGCAAGCAGCAGACTCTGGCGGTCGCCGAAGCCCACCAGGCGAACCTGCAGCAGCCGGGAAGCATCGGCCGGGGAAGGTATCTCCAGGGGTGCATCGTGATTCCCTTCTTCCAGCCAGGTCCTGAAAGCGGCATCGTCGATGAGACTGCCGATGCGCCTTTCCTTTCGCCGCGCCTCGCTATCCAGGCCCAGCAACTCCTGGGCCGCCACATTGAACCACTGCACGCGCAGCTCTTCCTTGAGGATCACCGTGGCATCCGGCATGGCTTCCAGAGTGTCATAAAAACGGTGCAGCAGGCGGCTGATGCGCTTCTTGCGCTGGCGGCCACGATGCTTGATGCGGCGAATGTAAGCCGCGATGTACCGCCAGATGCCTCTCAGATCCTGCTCATTGCGCGCAATGCCATGCAGCCATTCCTCCATCTTGTACATCTGCAGCAGGTGCCAGGCGATGTATCCCCCCAAACCGATCAGTATGGGCAGCCACCAGACGCCACTGAGCAAACCAAACAGCAGAATTACCAGCCCGATGACCAGCAGGCGGCCCAGTTCAGCATGAAAGCTGTCATGCACCGTCTTTGCTCCTGGATAGGCCGTAGCCCGCACCACGCACGGTCTTGATCAGGGAATCACAGCCGCCGGGCTCCAGGGCCTTGCGCAGACGGCGGATGCTCACATCCACGGTACGCTCCTCCGGCGCTTGGGCATCCGCCCATACATAGTCCAGCAACTGCCCACGGCTGTAGACCCGCCCGGGATGGGAGAGCAGAAAATTGAGCAGGCGGTATTCCGTGGGGCCAAGCGCCACCCTTTCCTCCGCGCAATAGACTTCGTGGGTGGAGGTATTCATGGCCAGGTCACCTATCCGGATCTGACCAGAAGCATCAGCGCCGGTGGCCCGGCGCAGCACCGCCTTGATGCGCGCCACCAGCTCAGCGGGCGAAAAAGGCTTGGTAATGTAATCATCGGCGCCCACCTCCAGGCCCCGCACTTTCTGCTCCTCTTCCGCCATAGCGGTGAGCATGATGACCGGGATATCCTTCCTGTTCTCGTCCTTGCGCAGCCGCCGCAACAATTCTATACCGTTCTCCTCCGGCAGCATCCAGTCCAGCAGGATCAGGTCCGGGCGCCGGGTGGCGAGAATCTGCTCGGCATGGGGGACATCCTCGGCATCCAGCATCTCCATGCCAGCACGGGACAGGGCGAAGCGCACCATGTCGCGGATGGGGGCTTCGTCTTCAACCAGCAGTATCACGGGCATTCTGCCAATCCTCTTTCGACCTTTGGCTCCGGAAGGAATCAGGCCTTGTGCCGCACATCCTTGCCGGTAACCAGGTAGATGATGTGCTCACCAATATTCTGGGTATAGCGCAGGCCCCTGTCCAGGGAACGCAGGATGAGCACCAGGTTCACGGCATGGACCACGTCCGCGCCTTCGCTGATGGTACAGGCCATCATGCCCTTCAGACGCTTGTCCAGTTCATCACAGGCACCGGCACTGCCTGCTGCCAGGTCCTTGGCAAAGCGGTAGTCCTGGTGCCGGAAGGCCTCCATGGTCCGCGCCAGAAGCTGGCCCAGCAACTGGATCATTTCCCGTATCTCGGCCAGAGACGAGCGATCGTTGCACATGCCCAGATTATCATATTCACGCATCAGCACCTTGGCCATCTGCACCGTTTCGTCCCCGAGCCGTTCCAGGTCCGTGACCATGCGCGATGCCGTAACGATGAAGCGCAGGTCGCCCCCCACCGGCGAGCGCCGGGCCAGCAGGCGCACAATGAACTTATCCACCTTGACCTCCAGCAGGTCGATGGAGCGATCTCCCTCAACAATCTGTTCGGCGCGTTCCTCATCATTCTGGGCCAAGGCTTCATGCAGCACTGCCAGCTGGCTCCGGACCAGGCGCCCCATCTTCAACACCCGCTTCTGAAGCTTGCGCATGTCTTCGTCATATCGCTTCAGGACATGCCCCTGATGGAGGGAATAATCATGTTTCATTGTTATTACCTGTGGTTTTGCTCTTTGTTGCGCTACAGCTTTTCCGGCCTTCCTGGTCGTGGAAAACTGTGTCCGTGGGTCGGACTTCAGTCCGACAATCCTCCGTAGTGAACACCGTTGTCGGGCTGAAGCCCGACCTACGATCTGCTCCTGCGTTTCCAGCATTCCCGCCACCCTTGGCGGTCTTCGCCCAGCTGCGTTATGCCTTTGGGCGGCCGCTGCCACTAAGC
>JALVEW010000019.1 GCA_027030425.1 Sedimenticola sp. | reverse complement strand
TCCTGGTGCATGACCACGGGAATATGGGGATACATTTCCACGGCGGCGGAAATCAGGTGACGCAGGAAGGGCTCGCCGGCATAGGAGCGGGCGCCGGCGCTGCCCTGCATGATGACCGGGCTGTCCAGTTCATCGGCAGCCTGCATGATGGCATGCACCTGCTCCATGTTGTTGACGTTGAATGCGGGCATGCCGAAGTCATGTTCCGCGGCATAGTCCAGTAGTTGACGCATGGAAATCAGAGCCATGATTCTCTCCTTTTCAGGTTATTTCAAATTCATCGAAGGCCGGCAGCCACGCTGCCGACCACAGTATTCTCAATCGCACTCGGGCACGTAGACGTCCCCAACGCGAACAATCTTCATCACATTGGTGCCACCTTCCACGCCGGACAGGTCGCCCTTGGTGATAATCACCAGGTCGCCATCACGCACCGCGCCCCGGCGGCGCAATTCCTCGATGACTTCCACGTTGGCCATCTGGGAATTGTAGCCCGTCACATCGAAACTCACCGGGTACACGCCACGGTACAGAGTCACCTTGCGCCGGGTGGCCACGTGGGAGGTCAGGGCATAGATGGGTATGCCAGAGGAAATGCGCGACATCCACTTGGCGGTGGAGCCAGACTCCGTGAGGGCGGCGATGGCCTTCACACCGAGATGGTTGGCGGTGTACATGGATGCCATGGCGATGGATTCGTCGATGCGACCAAAGACGCTGTGCAGGCGGTGATCAGAGACCCGGGTTGCCGCCTGCTTCTCCGCCTCGGCGCAGACCCGCACCATGGCTTCCACGGCCTTGGCGGGGTACTTGCCCGCCGCCGTCTCGGCGGACAGCATGACGGCGTCCGTGCCGTCGATGACGGCGTTGGCCACGTCGAACACTTCCGCCCGGGTGGGAATGGGGCTTTCGATCATGGACTGCATCATCTGGGTGGCGGTAATCACCACGCAGTTCATGGAGCGCGCCTTGCTGATGAGCATCTTCTGTACCGCGGGCAGCTCGGCATCGCCAATTTCCACGCCCAGGTCGCCCCGGGCCACCATGATGGCGTCCGAGGCGTCGATGATGTCCTCGATGGCCTCCAGGGCCTCGGCCCGTTCAATCTTGGAGACGATGCCCCCCTTGCCCCCGGCCTCGGTGAGCAGCTTGCGCGCGGCTTCCACGTCATCAGCGGAGCGCACGAAGGACACGGCCACGTAGTCCGCCTCTATGCTGGCGGCAAACTTGATGTCTTCCTTGTCCTTCTTGGTCAGGGCCGGTGCGGACAGTCCGCCACCCTGCTTGTTGATGCCCTTCTTGTCGGACAGGATACCGCCCACGGTGACCTTGCAGCGCACCTCGGTGTCGATGACCTCGTCCACCCAGAGCACGATCTGGCCGTCGTCCAGCAGCAGGGTGTCGCCCCGGGAGACTTCCTCGGGCAGGGCCTTGTAGGTGACGCTGACCCGCTCCTGGTCGCCACTCTTCTTGCCCAGGGCCGTGTCCAGGATGAAGTGGTCGCCCTCTTCCAGCCGGATGGGCCCGTCCTTGAAGGAACCAATGCGGATCTTTGGCCCCTGGAGGTCCAGCAGCACGCCCACCTGGCGGCCAGAGGCCCGGCAGCGGTTGCGTATGCGCTCCGCTCTTTCCGCGTGCTCCGCGTGAGAGCCGTGGGAAAGATTCAGACGGACGACATCCACTCCCGCGGCAATGACCTCATCCAGCACCTTCAGGTCATCGGTGGCGGGTCCCAGGGTGGCTACGATTTTCGTGCGTCTTGGCATGGGTTGTCTCTATCCGTCTCGGGTATGGGCTCAGGACTGGGCACGTTCTTCCAGCATGGCGACGGCGGGCAGCTTCTTGCCTTCCAGGAATTCCAGGAAAGCGCCACCGCCGGTGGAAATATAGGATATCTTATCGGCAATGCCGTATTTGTCCACGGCGGCCAGGGTATCTCCACCGCCAGCGATGGAAAATGCGCTGGATTCGGCAATGGCCAGGCCCAGGGCCTTGGTGCCTTCACCGAACTGGTCGAACTCAAAAACGCCCACGGGACCGTTCCAGACGATGGTGCCGGCCGCCTTCATCATTTCGCCGAAGCGGGCTGCCGTCTCGGGACCAATATCAAAGATCATGTCGTCGTCGGCCACGTCTTCCACCTTCTTGACGGTGGCTTCAGCCGTTTCCGAGAACTCCTTGCCCACCACCACGTCGGTGGGAACGGGAATCTCCCCGCCCTTGGCCTTGGCCGCTTCCATGAGGCGCTTGGCCTCGTCCACCAGGTCTTCTTCGTACAGGGACTTGCCCACATTGTAGCCCGCCGCGGCAATGAAGGTGTTGGCGATGCCGCCACCGGGAATGAGCTGATCCACCACCTTGGACAGGCTTTCCAGCACGGTCAGCTTGGTGGAAACCTTGGAGCCGCCGACGATGGCCGCCATGGGGCGCTCGGGGTTGTCCAGGGCCTTGCCCAGGGCTTCCAGCTCGCCGGCCAGAAGAGGACCGGCACAGGCCACGGGGGCGAACTTGCCTGCACCATGGGTGGAGGCCTGGGCGCGGTGAGCGGTGCCAAAGGCATCCATCACGTAGATATCGCACAGGGAGGCATATTTTTTGGACAGCTCCTCGTCGTTGGCCTTCTCACCCTTGTTGAAGCGCACGTTCTCCAGCAGCACCACCTGGCCGTTTTCCAGCTCGGGGGCCTTTTCCAGGTAGTCCTTCACCAGGGTGACTTCCTGACCCAGGGCCTCTGTGAGATAGTCGGCCACGGGCTTGAGGGAGAATTCTTCAGCAGGCTCGCCCTCGGTAGGGCGTCCCAGGTGGGACATGAGCATGACCTTGGCGCCGGCATCGATGCAGTGCTTGATGGTGGGCATGGAGGCGCGGATACGCTTGTCAGAGGTCACCTTGCCATCCTTTACGGGCACGTTGAGATCCTCGCGGATCAGTACGCGTTTTCCGGAAAGATCGAGATCGGTCATCTTGATAACGGACATAATGCTGTCTCCTGCTGAAAATATTGAAACCTGAACAGAAGGCTCAGGACTGAAATTCAAAACGATTTGCAAAACCGGAAGTTTTGCAAAGCATTCTGCGGGCGCTGAACGGGAGCAGGGCGGGAAATCCCGCCCTGCGCGCTACGCTCAGTTGTTGGCTACGTGCTCAACGAAACGCATCATGTTGCAGGTATAACCATACTCGTTGTCATACCAGGAAACCACCTTCACGAAGGTATCGTCCAGCATGATGCCGGCGCCGGCGTCGAAGATGGAGGAGTGACCAATGCCACGGAAGTCGGTGGAAACAACCTTCTCATCGGTGTAGGCCAGAGTGCGGCTCAGGTCGCCACTTTCAGAGGCGGCCTTCATGGCGGCGCAGATGTCGTCATAGGAAGCAGGCTTCTCCAGCTCGGCGGTCAGGTCGACAACGGAAACGTCGGAGGTCGGCACGCGGAAGGCCATGCCGGTGAGCTTGCCGTTCAGCTCGGGCAGCACCACGCCAACGGCCTTGGCGGCGCCGGTGGAGGAAGGAATGATGTTCTCCAGGATGCCGCGGCCGCCGCGCCAGTCCTTCATGGAAGGACCATCAACGGTCTTCTGGGTGGCGGTGGCAGCATGAACGGTCGTCATCAAGCCGCGCTTCAGGCCCCAGTTGTCGTTCAGTACCTTGGCCACGGGCGCCAGGCAGTTGGTGGTGCAGGAAGCAGCGGAAACGATGGCCTGGCCATCATAGCTGTTGTGGTTGACGCCATACACGAACATGGGGGTGCCGTCCTTGGAAGGCGCGGACATGACTACCTTCTTGGCACCGGCGGAAATGTGCTTCTGGCAGCCTTCCTCGGTGAGGAAGAAGCCGGTGCAGTCGATGACGATGTCGGCGCCTACTTCGTCCCATTTCAGATCGGCGGGATCGCGCTCGGCGGTGAGACGGATTTTCTTGCCATCGACGACGAAGTTGTTGCCATCAACGGATACGTCCTTGGGGAAACGACCGTGCACGGAATCATACTTGAGCATGTAGGCCAGGTAATCAGCGTCCAGCAGATCGTTGATACCGACGATTTCGATACCGGGGAAATCGTTGGTCACTGCGCGGAACACCATGCGGCCGATGCGGCCAAAACCGTTAATACCGACTTTGATAGTCATAAGCTTTCTCCAATTTTTTCAGAACAAAAAACGAACTGGCGCCTTCCCGCGAGGGAAGACGCCGGGGAATCACATTACGCCCTTGACCGCGCCAACCACGTTTTCGACGGTGAAGCCGAAGTGCTTGAACAGCTCGCCGGCGGGAGCGGACTCGCCGAAGCGGTCGATGCCGATGACCCGGCCACCGGTGCCCACGTACTTGTACCAGAAGTCGGTGACGCCGGCTTCCACAGCCACCCGGGCGGTGACGGAGGAAGGCAGTACGGACTCCTTGTATTCCTCATCCTGGGCGTCGAACACTTCGGTACAGGGCATGGAAACCACGCGGATCTTCTTGCCTTCTTCAGTCAGCTGCTTGGCGGCCTCCATGGCCAGGGCGACCTCGGAGCCGGTGGCGATGATGATGGCGTCGGGGGTGCCGTCGCAGTCCTGCAGGATATAACCGCCATGGGCGATGAGGGACAGCTGGTCGTCGGAACGCACCTGGTGCGGCAGCCCCTGGCGGGAGAAGATCAGGCAGGAAGGACCGCTCTTCTTCTCGATGGCGCATTTCCAGGCCACGGCCGTCTCCACGGCATCACAGGGGCGCCAGGTTTCCATGTTGGGAATCAGGCGCAGGGTGGAAATCTGCTCAACAGGCTGGTGGGTGGGACCATCCTCGCCCAGGCCGATGGAATCATGGGTGTACACGAACAGGCTGCGGATACCCATGAGCGCCGCCATGCGCAGGGCATTGCGGGCGTACTCGGAGAACATCAGGAAGGTGCCGCCGAAGGGAATGAAACCACCGTGCAGAGCCACACCGTTCATGATGGCGGACATGCCGAACTCGCGCACGCCGTAAGAAATGTAGTTGCCGTCAGCCACGGTATCGGTGATGGTCTTGGCGTCCGGCCAGGAGGTCAGGTTGGACGGCGTCAGGTCAGCGGAACCGCCCAGGAACTCGGGCAGGGCCGCGGCATAGGCGGTAATGGCCTTCTGGGAAGCCTGACGGGTGGCCGGGCTGGCGGCGGCTTCGTCAGTGGCCTTGATGTAGTCATCGGCCACCTGCTGCCAGTTTTCGGGAAGCTCACCGCTCATGCGGCGCTCGAACTCGGCTGCCAGCTCAGGGTATTCCGCCTTGTAGGCGGCAAACTTCTCGGCCCAGGCAGCTTCCGCGGCTTTGCCTTTTTCCCTGGCATCCCAGCCGGCGTAGATCTCGTCGGGAATCTCGAAGGGAGGATGGTTCCAGCCCAGGTTGTCACGGGTGGCCTGGATCTCGTCATCACCCAGAGGGGCGCCATGGCAGTCGTGGGAACCGCAGAGATTGGGCGCGCCGTAGCCGATGATGGTCTTGCAGCAGATCAGGGTGGGCTTGTTGTTCACGGACTTGGCTTCATGAATGGCCTTGTCGATAGCCTCGGCATCATGGCCGTCCACATCACGGATCACATGCCAGCCGTAGGCTTCGAAACGCTTGGGGGTATCGTCAGCGAACCAGCCCTCGGTGTGGCCATCGATGGAAATGCCGTTGTCGTCCCAGAAGACGATGAGCTTGCCCAGACCCCAGACGCCGGCCAGAGAACAGGCTTCGTGGGAGATACCTTCCATCATGCAGCCGTCACCCATGAACACGTAGGTATGGTGATCGACGATGTTATGACCGGGACGGTTGAACTGGGCGGCCAGGGTGCGTTCCGCCAGGGCCATGCCCACGGCGTTGGTGATGCCCTGTCCCAGGGGGCCGGTGGTGGTCTCCACGCCGGGAGTGTAGCCGTACTCGGGATGACCCGGGGTCTTGGAATGGAGCTGGCGGAAAGCCTTGAGATCGTCGATGCTCAGGTCGTAACCGGTGAGGTGCAGCAGGGAATAGATCAGCATGGAGCCGTGGCCGTTGGACAGCACGAACCGGTCACGGTCGGCCCATTCGGGGTTGGAGGGGTTGTGTTTCATGTGGCCGTTCCACAACACTTCGGCGATGTCCGCCATACCCATGGGTGCACCGGGATGTCCGGAATTGGCTTTTTGAACGGCATCCATGCTCAGGGCACGGATAGCATTGGCAAGATCTTTACGCGAGGACATAAGCCCCTCCCTTATTTTCAAGCTGATGAAAAACGCTGTCCCTCCATCGGGAAGATGGAAGGCCGGTTTCGAAGTTGCGGGGACATGGGCTGTAGCGTCCCCGTGAAAAATTCAATATTCAGTATTTGGAAAGCATAACCCCTGTGGCCAGCCAGCAACTACCGATGTTTTGAATATGCCCATAAACTGAAGTTTGTTCACTCCCCACGCCCGTCCTGGCGAAACGAGGCGCCTCTCTGCCCGGCGTTCCCTTGACGCCTATTCGCCTATCCACTTGATGGAGCACCCCATGCTGGGTATCTGTTCTTCCGGCCCCTTCCCGGTTTCAGCCACCTGGCGCATGGCCTCGAACAGATCCCGGCGGGCATCCGCCGGCGCGGCTTCCTTGCGGCTGGCATCCAGACGCCCCCGGTACTGGAGTTCCAGGTCGGCATTGTAGCCAAAGAAATCCGGCGTACAGACCGCGCCATAGGCTTTCGCCACCTCCTGGGTCTCATCCAGCAGGTAGGGAAAGGGAAAATCGTATTCTTCCGCCACCCGCTTCATGTTTTCGAAGGAATCCTCTTCGTACTGGGTGGGATCATTGGACATGATGGCCACGGAGTTGATGCCCAGGCCGCGCAGTTCGCGCGTATCCCGCACCAGACGATCCCTGATGGCTTTCACGTAAGGACAGTGGTTGCAGATGAACATCACCAGCAAACCCTTCTCCCCCTTGCAATCGTCCAGGGTCCAGACCTTGCCATCGACGCCTGGCAGGGAAAAGTCGATGGCCGGTTTGCCGAAATCACATACGGGAGTCTGCAGGGATACCATACGATTTAGAGGCCTTGGGTCGTTTTCGAGTAGCCGTGTAGTTTAACAAGGGCAGGCAATAATAAAAAGTTGACAATTGCCCGCCCCTTGCCATAATTAGTCCTTCAGCGCCAATTTGACTCAGATTGCGGGCGCTATATCAAGTGCAGCTAAAGCGAGCTTCCGGAAATTCCAAGGATCCCGTCTTTGCTGTGCAGGACGGGATTTTTCTTTTGGAAACAAATATATGAGCAACTACACATTCACTTCGGAATCCGTATCCGAAGGCCACCCCGACAAGGTGTCGGACCAGATCTCCGACGCCGTGCTGGACGCCATCCTGGAGCAGGACGAGAACCCCCAGCACGCCCGGGTGGCCTGCGAGACCCTGGTCAAGACCGGCGCCGTCATCGTCGCCGGAGAAATCACCACCAATGCCTGGGTGGACCTGGACGAGCTGGTGCGCGGGGTCATCTGCGACATCGGCTACACCAGCTCCGACGTGGGCTTCGACGGCAGCACCTGCGCCGTCATGTCGCTCATCGGCAAACAGGCCAGTGATATCGCCATGGGCGTGGACCGCGAGAAACCCGAAGAACAGGGGGCCGGCGACCAGGGCATGATGTTCGGCTACGCCACCAACGAGACAAGTGTACTCATGCCCGCCCCCATCACCTACGCCCACCGGCTGGTGCAGCGCCAGGCGGAGATGCGCAAGCACGGCGTGCTGCCCTGGCTGCGCCCGGACGCCAAAAGCCAGGTGAGCCTGCACTACACGGACGGCAAGGTTGTTGGAGTGGACGCCGTGGTACTGTCCACCCAGCACGATCCAGGCATCGCACAGAACGACCTGGAAGAAGCGGTGATGGAGAACATCATCAAGCCCATCCTGCCCGAGGACTGGATCCGCAAGGATACCCGCATCCACATCAACCCCACGGGAAGATTCGTCATCGGCGGGCCCGTGGGCGACTGCGGCCTCACCGGACGCAAGATCATCGTGGACACCTATGGCGGCGCGGCCCGCCACGGCGGCGGCGCCTTCTCGGGCAAGGACCCTTCCAAGGTGGATCGTTCCGCCGCCTATGCCGGTCGCTACGTAGCCAAGAACATCGTCGCCGCCGGCCTCGCCGACCGCTGCGAGATTCAGGTATCCTATGCCATCGGCGTGGCGGAACCCACCTCGGTGCATGTCAACACCTTCGGCACCGGCAAAATCGCCGACGAGAAAATCGTGGAACTGGTAAACCGCCACTTCGACCTGCGCCCCTGGGGCATCCAGCAGATGCTGGACCTGGTACGGCCCATCTATCGGCAGACGGCGGCCTACGGCCATTTCGGCCGGGAATATGATGAGGCCACCGGAGCCTTCAGCTGGGAGCGCACTGACAAGGCCGAGGCACTCAAGGAGGATGCCGGACTGTAACGGATGGCCTTCACCGCCAGCT
>JALVEW010000018.1 GCA_027030425.1 Sedimenticola sp. | reverse complement strand
GTCGGGCTGAAGCCCGACCTACGGCACTCACCTGCGCCGAGGAGCGCTGCGACCCCGCCCGGGGCCAGGCTCGGCACAGGCTCAGCAACACAACGGCGCTCATTATTTGACAATGAACGAGGTTGAATCATGAGCCACTCAGATTACAAAGTAGCAGACCTGTCCCTGGCCGACTGGGGCCGCAAGGAAATCGCCATCGCGGAAACCGAGATGCCGGGCCTCATGGCCCTGCGCGAGAAATACGGGGAAAGCAAGCCCCTCAAGGGCGCGCGCATTGCCGGTTCCCTGCACATGACCATCCAAACCGCGGTGCTCATCGAAACCCTGACCGCCCTGGGCGCCGAGGTGCGCTGGGCGTCCTGCAACATCTACTCCACCCAGGATCACGCCGCGGCGGCCATTGCCGACGAGGGCATTCCCGTGTTCGCCTACAAGGGCGAAACCCTCACCGAGTACTGGGACTACACCCACCGTATCATGGAGTGGGCCGATGGCGGCACCCCCAACATGATTCTGGATGACGGCGGCGACGCCACCCTGCTCATCAACCTGGGCGCCAAGGCAGAGAAAGACCTGTCCGTGCTGGACAACCCAACCAGTGAAGAAGAAGAAGTCCTGTACGCCGCCATCCGCAAGCGCGTGGGCGAGCAGCCCGGCTGGTATTCCAACATTCTCAAGAACATCAAGGGCGTCACCGAGGAAACCACCACCGGGGTGCACCGCCTGTACCAGATGGCAGAGAAGAACGATCTGCCCTTCCCCGCCTTCAACGTCAACGACTCGGTCACCAAGTCCAAATTCGACAACCTGTACGGCTGCCGTGAATCCCTGGTGGACGGCATCAAGCGCGCCACGGACGTCATGGTGGCGGGCAAGATTGCCGTGGTGCTGGGCTATGGCGATGTGGGCAAGGGCTGTGCCCAGTCACTGCGCGGCCTGGGCGCCACCGTATGGATCACCGAAATCGATCCCATTTGCGCCCTGCAGGCGGCCATGGAGGGTTACCGGGTGGTAACCATGGACGAGGCCGCCAGCCAGGCCGACATCTTCGTCACCGCCACGGGCAACTTCCACGTCATCACCCATGACCACATGGCCGCCATGAAAGACCAGGCCATCGTGTGCAACATCGGCCATTTCGACAACGAGATCGACGTGGCCAGCTTGGAAAAATACCAGTGGGAAGAGATCAAGCCCCAGGTGGATCACATCATCTTCCCTGATGGCAAGCGCATCATCCTGCTGGCCCAGGGCCGCTTGGTGAATCTGGGTTGCGCCACTGGCCACCCCAGCTTCGTCATGTCCAACTCCTTCACCAACCAGGTACTGGCCCAGATGGAGCTGTTCAACCACACCGACCAGTACAAGAACGAGGTCTATATCTTGCCCAAGAAACTGGACGAGGAAGTGGCCCGTCTGCACCTGGAAAAGATCGGTGTCAATCTCACCACCCTGAGCCAGGAACAGGCGGATTATATCGGCGTGCCCGTGGAAGGCCCCTACAAGCCGGATCACTACCGCTACTGATTTGCCGCCCCCCATGAAGCATGGCTTCATGGGGGTTACAATGAGAGCATCATGCAAAAGCAAACAACTTCCATCAGCTTTGAGCTGTTCCCCCCCAAGACCGAAAAGGGCATGGAAAAGCTCAAGGCCACGGTCAGGGAACTCGGGCGCCTGGAACCCGAATACTTCAGCG
This sequence comes from Sedimenticola sp., assembly GCA_027030425.1. Taxonomy (GTDB): domain Bacteria; phylum Pseudomonadota; class Gammaproteobacteria; order Chromatiales; family Chromatiaceae; genus Thiolapillus. Next base: position 7,594 of record JALVEW010000018.1, on the reverse strand, counting down.
TCACCTACGGCGCCGGAGGCTCCACCCAGGACCGCACCTTTGCCACCGTGGACTGGCTCCGGGAACAGGACATAGACACCGCTCCCCACCTGTCCTGCATAGGCGCGGACAAGGATGAAATCGAGGAAATCCTGGAACGCTACCGCAGCCAGGGCATAAGCCGCATCGTGGCCCTGCGGGGCGACCTGCCCTCGGGTTCCGGCCTGGGGGGCCTGGGCGAACTCAACTACGCCAACGAGCTGGTCAGCTTCATCAGAGAAAGATTCGGCGACCATTTTCACATCGAGGTCGCCGCCTACCCGGAGTTTCATCCCCAGGCGGAAAACGCCGGGGCGGATCTGGATAACTTTGCCCGCAAGGTACGCAGCGGCGCCAACGGCGCCATCACCCAGTATTTCTACAACCCGGACGCTTACTGGCGCTTCCTGGATGACTGCCGGGTCCGGGACATAGAGATTCCGGTCATCCCAGGCATCATGCCCATCACCAACTACAGCGCCCTGGCGCGTTTTTCCGACGCCTGCGGTGCGGAGATTCCCCGCTGGATACGCAAGCGCCTGGAAGCCTGGGGAGACGATCTGGAATCCATCAGAAACTTCGGTACGGACGTGGTGAGCCAGCTGTGCCAGAACCTGCTGGACGGCGGCGCCCCCGGTCTCCATTTCTACACCATGAACCAGTCAGGCCCGGTCATGGACATCTGCAGCAACCTGGATATCGGTGCGCCGGCCGCGTAACTATTTTTCCGGAAAGCTCCCGGTGGGCGGGGAAATCGACCTGCCTACCGGCATCGTTCGCCATCTGGTGCAGGTGCTGCGCATGGGGGAAGGACAGGAAATCGTCCTGTTTAACGGGCAAGACGGTATCGACTATCGGGCCGTGCTGACGGAAGCCGGCAAACGGCGGGCGCGGGCGCGCATTCTTTCAGCGGGGAACCCCGAATCCCTGCCCAAGCTGCAAATCCACCTGGCCCTGGGCATCTCCCGGGGAGAGCGCATGGACCTGGCCATACAGAAAGCCGTGGAGTTGGGCGTATCTTCCATTGCCCCCCTGGTTACGGAACGCACCCAGAGAAAACTGACACCCGACCGCCTGGAGAAAAAGCTGCACCACTGGAGCAAGGTCATTATCAGCGCCTGCGAGCAATCCGGGCGCCGGCGGCTGCCAGCACTTCATGCCCCCCAAGACTTCCGCGGTTGGTTGAAAAATCCGCTCCCCAGGACGCTGCTTCTCGACCCGGAGGCCCGGCAATGCCTGAGGGAAATGTCACGCCCGGAACAGCATCTCGGCCTGCTCATCGGCCCGGAGGGGGGATTCAGCGAGAGAGAAAAAATCCTGGCGAAGAAAGCAGGCTGCGCCGGAGTCCGCCTGGGACCGCGGATACTGCGCACGGAAACGGCACCAATGGCGGCCATTGCCGCCATACAAGTCCTGTGGGGAGATTTCTGCTAACTCTGAATCAAGGAATCAAGGGGTGGAATCAAGGGGTCGGAGTCAAATTGAGAGGATGTCGGGAGTAACCGGTGGCAGGAAGCAGTTTGATCTCGTTTCCTGTAACCGCTGGGTGGAATTTGACTCCGACCCCGACCGCCAATAACCTGGATCAGAGGTCGGCCACCAGGGCGCCGAGGCGATCAAGATCGGGTATCAGCGCTTCTGTTTCCTGCACACTGACCTTGTAGGATACGGGCCAGTCTCCGGGCCAGGATTCTCCTTCCACCACGTCCAGGTTTTCCTCGTTCAATTTGACCATCCTGGGCATGCCGGTGGCTTCAATGCCCACGAAAGGCGCCTCGAGGCGGTCGGAAAACACGTGTACCACGATGATGCGCTTGCGTCCCCGGGTTTCCTCCCGCTCCACCCCCAGCAGGCGCTCCATGGAAATCAGCGGCAGGGTGAGATTGCGCCAGGAAAACCTGCCCAGCAGCCAGCCCGCATCACTGTCCGCATCCATGATCTCCCGGTAACCGAGAATTTCGATAACCGCGGAAACGGGCAGCAGCAAGGGCGTCTGCCGCTGGGGGATGAGCAACCCCTGAAGATCATCATCCAAGTGCAGCTGTACATTAGGCATCAGCCTTTTCTCCCAGCAGGGTGTAGATATTCTCCAGCAGTTCCGTTTCCTGGTATGGCTTGCCCAAGTAACGGTTCACGCCCAGCTCCATGGCGCGCTGGCGGTGCTTTTCACCGGTACGCGAGGTTATCATGATGATGGGAATGTCGGACAGCTCCGGCGTATGGCGTATGTGACGCGCCAGCTCGTAACCGTCCATGCGCGGCATCTCGATATCCAAAAGCATCACGTCCGGCCTGGCGTCCTGCAGCACGGTAATGGCGTCCACGCCGTCCTTTGCCGTGAGCACCTGCATGTTATGGCGCTCCAGCAGGCGGCTGGTGACCTTGCGCACGGTGATGGAATCATCCACTACCATGACAGTAATGCCCTTGACCTCTTCTTCCTGTTCCTGGATGGGCGCATGGGCAACGACATCCGTGCGCACCAGGGCATTCACATCCAGCAGCAGGGCGATCTTGCCATCCGCCAGGATGGTACCGCCGGTGAACCAGCGCACTCCGCTGAGCTGGGCGCCAATGGACTTGACCACCACCTGGTAGTTGCCCAACAGCTGGTCCAGCTGGATGGCCATGCGCTGTTCGCCGGAACGCACCAGCAACAGGGGATACCATTTCACGGATTCACTCAAAACCGGCTCGGCGATTCCCAGCATGGCGCCCAGGTAACGCACGGGATAGAGATGTCCGTTGTATTCGATGCCCTCTGAATGGCCCTTGTAGCAGGATTCCAGATCCCTGGTCGCTGCCCGGATGATGACTTCGGCGGAACCATGAGGAATGGCGAAGGTCTCATCCGCCACCTGCACCAGCAGGGCTTCGGAAATTGCCAAGGTGAAGGGCAGACGGATGACGAAGCTGCTGCCGCGGCCGCGCTGGGAAAGGATTTCCAGAGAACCACCAAGCTGCTTGATTTCGCTCACCACCGCATCCATGCCCACGCCGCGGCCGGCTACCTGAGTCACTTCCGTGGCCGTTGTGAAGCCCGGCTGCAAGATAAACTGGTACAGGGCGTCTTCGTCCACTTCGGCGCCTTCATCGAGGAGGCCGTTGGCCACCGCCTTGCGGCGTATGGCATCACTGTCCAGACCCGCGCCATCATCGGATATGGTGAGTACCACTTCGGTACCTTCCCGGGACATGACCAGGGAGACCTTGCCCGTCTCGGGCTTCTCGTTTTCCACCCGCTTCTCCGGCGGCTCGATGCCATGGGCCACGGCGTTGCGCAACAGGTGCTCCAAAGGCCCCATGATGCGATTGAGAATGGTGCGGTCGATCTCGCCTTCCGCGCCGGCCACATCCAGCTCGGCCTTCTTGCCCAGGTTCTGCGCGGTCTGGCGCACTACCCGCTGCAGCCTGGAGGCCTGACGGCTGAAGGGTACCATGCGGCTGCGCAACAGGCCGTCCTGAAGGTCATTGGTCACCCGTGCCTGCTGCAGCATCAGGGTATCGGCATCCCGGGTCTGTTCGCTCAGGGTCTCACCGATGTTGGACAGGTCGTTGATGGTTTCGGACAGTGCCCGGGAAAGCTGCTGCAGGGTCGAGTACTGGTCCATTTCCAGGGGATCGAAGTCCTCGTAACGCTGGGTCTCCGCCTCGCGCTCGTGGCGGGAGCGGATCTGCGCCTCGGTCTCCAGCTCCAGTGCACGCAACTGCTGGCGCAGACGCGCAATGGTTTCGTTGAGTTCTTCCAGGTTGTTCTGGACCGTCTTGTTATGCTGTTCCAGGCGGGCACGGTAGATGCTCACCTCGCCGGCATTGTTTACCAGTTGATCCAGGAGCTCGGCAAGCACGCGTACCCGCTCACCTTTGCCGGCCTGTTCCTCTTCTGCCTGTAGGGGTGGGGGGCGCTCAGCGTCGCGGGAGGGAATCTCACCGCCCGGGAAGGGCAGCACCTTGCCTTCCAGCTCACGCAACTCACTATCACCCAGAAGCTCGGAATCCGTGAGCATCTGGGAATCCATGAACAGGGACGTTTCTGCCTGGGTATCTGAAAGGGTGCTGGCTTCGGACATCTGGGATGTGGCATGGGACAACAGAGACTCGCTGACGGCTTCTGTTTCCCCTTCCACGCCACCACCGGCAGGCAACTGCCATTCCCTACCCTCGGCAGCCGCCTCAAGGGCGCGGGTCACCTCCGCTACCTCTGGCAAAGGTGCGGAGCGTTGCAGCTGGTCGATACTGGTCTGCAGGGCATCCAGCCCCTGGCGCACCAAGGGAATCAGTACATTGTCAGCCTCAAGCTGACCGGAGGCCAGGTTTTCAAACAGTGATTCCATGGCATGGCTGAGGTTGCCCAAAGGGAAGAGCCCGGCAAAACGCGCATTGCCTTTCAGGGTATGAAGATTGCGCATCAGGCCATCCACAGACTCCCGGGCAGCGATGTCTTGCTCCCACTGCCCGTAGAACTCTTCCAGCTGTTCGGCGATTTCGCCTGCTTCCTCGAGGAAGATGTCCAGAAGCTCCGGATCCACATCGGCAGCAGGCGCCGCGGGTTTCTCCGGCTCAGGTTCAGGCTCATGCAGATGGGAAACGTTCTCTTCCTCGTTCCAGGATTCCGACAGCAGAATGGATTCCGGCTCACCATCCATGTGGTGCGGGATTCCTTCTCCATAGGCGGGAAGGGATTCGGCATCAACAGCTTCAGTTTCCGGCTCCTCAACCTCGGGCAACAGCTGGCGCATGCCCGCCAGCAGGGAATCCAGGGTATCCGCCTGGCTGCTCATATCCGGCAGCTTGCCGTTGAGATGCAACAGGTCGAGGGAGCTTTCCACGTCTTCGACCAAGCGGGTCACGGTGTTCCGGGTATCGGTATCCACGGCACCACCGCTGGTCTCCAACAAATGGAAGAAAGATTCCAGCCCCTGCAGGAGTTCTCCCAGGGGCGTGAGCCCCGCATGCCAGGCGCCTTCCTTGAGCGCTTCCAGGCTGGACCGGACCTGGGCCCCGGCGTCGCCGCTGGCAGTTTCCTGCCAGTCCATGAGATGACCCGCCAGTTCCTCCAGCTGCTTCCCGGCTTCCTCCAGGAAGCGTTCCCGGGTTTCCTGGTCAGGCATGATGTCGGACACGGCTTCACTGTCACCACTGGCCTGCAGCTCGGATATGACATCCGGCAAGGCGTGGTCGAACTCGCGGATATCTTCCAGCAGCTCTTCCCAGCCGTCGATCTCCACGCCCGGGGTATTGATGGCGTCCAGCATGAACTGCATAGTGTCGCGGAAACGCTTCAGAAGCCCCAGGGCCTGTGCGTCGCAGGCATAGGAGAGCTGGTGCATGTGCTTGCAATAGCGTTCCATTTCTCCCGCCAGGGTCGCCATGGGAAGAACTTCAGCAAGATGGGAGCTGCCATGCAGAGTGTGGACGGCGCGTACCAAGTCAGCATCTATGCTGCAACGGTCACACTGCGCAATAAAGTCGTCGATAACCTTCAGATGAGTGGCAGATTCGGCGCGGAAAATATCCACCAGGTCTTCTGCCAGGAGAATGGAAGAACTTTCCAGCGCGCTTTCCTGTTCTTCGGCGGCACCCGCATCTTCGACAAACCCGGATTCCGTTTCCGCAGGGATGTCGTCCGCCAGCACCAACTCTTCGGACAGGGGCTCCTCCAGCCCCGCCAGCTCGGAATCGAACAGCTCTTCCTCCACTTGGGACATTTCCGTTGCTGGCGCCTCTCTGGCCTCTGCCAGGGCAAACCCTCGTTCCTGCAGCCCTTCCACATCCAGGGCCACGGTTCCACCCCTGGACTGGGCCTCGATCAGGATCGGGACCGCAGCGATCACTTCATCCAAATAGGCAATAACTTCTGGGGAGGGCTTGACGCTGCCGTCCATGATGCGGTTGAGCAGATTCTCCACCGCCCAGGCAAACTCGCCGATGACGTGGGCACCCACCATCCTGCCACTACCCTTGAGGGTATGGAAGGAACGGCGGAAGTTCTGTAACGCAACTTCGTCATCATGGTTCTCGCGCCACAGGGGATATTGTGACTGTATGACCTCAAGTTCCTCTCCGGCTTCCTCCATGAAGATGTCGAAGATGTCCGGGTCAATTTCATCCATCTGCGTGGGAACCACGTCAGTAGCGGCTTCGGCCGGCGGCGCTTCTTCACCCACGGGCGATGATTCGGCCATTTCCTCACCGGCGGCGGGTTGCACTGCGTCTTCCCTGGAGTCATCGTCGCCGGCTGAGTCGGCTATGGCCTGCTCCTCGCTGGAAAGGTCTTCCAGCGGCATGGAGTCGGAAAACAGCTCTTCACTGCTGGCATCCACGGACGCGGATTCCTCCGCCGATTCAAACTCTGGGTGCACCTGCGCCTCTTCGGCAGCTGTTTCCGAGGTCAGACGTTCCAGTGCTTCCTCGGCGTAATCGGTGAACTTGTCGAGATTGAGCCGTTTTTCCAGCCTGGCCTCGAGGTAGTACTCGATGCCGGCGAACAGGTCCACCAGCGCGCTCTGCTGCACCCCGTCGAGATTCTCGCCCTGGCCGGCAAATTCCCGCAACACCGGCTCGGCCCGCGCCATGAGATCCGATATCCTGTCCAGGCCGGCCATGGAGAACACGCCGATGAGCTTGTGAACATTGTCCGCCACCCTGACCAAGCCGGCTTCGCCCGCCGTCCCGCGAAGATACTTTTCCACCCCTTCCTTGATCTGGGAGAATTCGGTAAAGGCCTCCCGAATCACCTGCTCGATGCTCTCTTCCGTTTCCTGGTCGTGCACGGCCTCCGTGGAAGCTTCGCCAATCTCGCCGGACGCAACGTCCAGGGCGTTCTCGACCTCCACGATGGTCGTGGCGATCTCCATCAGGCTGTCATCGTCGAGCAGTTCACCACCCTGCGTGGTCTGTGCCAGCTTCCCGGCTACTTCGGAAAGTTTTTCCCGCAGCAGGCCTCGGCCCAGCATGCCCAAGGTATCGCCGGTCTTGTTGAGCAGTTCTTCCAGGCCTTCCAGGCGGTGGGTTTCTTCCCTGTCACCCCGTATATACAGGTCCAGAGCTTCCTTGACCCGGCCCAGGTCCTCATGCAGCGCGCCCGCCACGGCCTCAAGCACGCTTTCGTCCGCGCCGGGTACGGTTTCGGAAGCCGCTTTGTGAATCTGGTCAGGGAAACTGTTGGCCAGGTCGGCGGTTCGCTTCACCGTCTGCACGACGGCATTCGTAGAATGGGAACGGGAGACGAAATACAACAGACTCTTGAGCAGGTCGATGGGAAAATCACTTACCGTGGCTTCCTCACCACGCGCAATGAGATCCTTGAATACCCGATCAATGCGGCTGAAAAGGCGTTTTACTTCCTGATCGGCGGTGAATTCGCCGTCGATCAGGGTGATGACCAGCGCTTCGGCGGCATCCATCAGCCGCCGCAGTCTCAGGGTGCCGGCCACGGCATTGATCTTTTGCAGCACCTGCAGAACATCGTCCAGCCCCTGTTTGATGTCATCATCCTTGTACCAGCGCAACAGCGCCTTGTGAAACTCATTACGCAGGGCCCTGACCAGACCGGGAATACGCGCATTGCCCGAAC
>JALVEW010000017.1 GCA_027030425.1 Sedimenticola sp. | reverse complement strand
TCAGGCAGGGGTTCCGGCCAAACCCGGCTGTAGAAGGTTTCCCCCAGGCTGGCGAAACGGCCATGGGTTTCCAGGTGAATGCTCATTCCCGGATGCTGAAGCCCGGAAGCCTGCCGCGCAACCCCGCCAGATTCACGGTAAAGGCCCAGCGGAACCTCCGGGGTCGGAGTCAAATCACCACAAGCCATTGATTTCAACAAATATTACCCTGATTTGACTCCGACCCCTTCCTGACACGACCCCTTCCTGACAGGAAATAGTCAAAATCAATTGGCTATATGAATAATTACAAATTTACCTATTAATAGTCATTGGCAATAATACATCCACATTGATTAGATATTAACTAAACATCACGAGGATATTTCCAATGAAAAACATCGAAGGCCAGAAAATTCCCCAGGTCATTTTCAAGACCCGCCAGAACAATGAATTCGTCGATCTGAACAGCGACGACATCTTCAAAGGCCGCACCGTGGTGGTGTTCTCCCTGCCCGGTGCCTTCACCCCCACCTGCTCATCCACCCACCTGCCCCGTTACAACGAGCTGGCCAAGAGCTTCAGGGAAAACGGCGTGGACGAGATCGTCTGCATCTCAGTCAACGATGCCTTCGTCATGGACGCCTGGAAAAAGGACCAGGAAGCGGAAAACGTCACCCTGATTCCCGACGGCAACGGCGAGTTCACCGAGGGCATGGGCATGCTGGTGGACAAATCCGACCTGGGTTTTGGCAAGCGCAGCTGGCGCTATTCCATGCTGGTCAAGGATGGCGTCATCGAAAAGATGTTCATCGAGCCTGATGTGCCCGGCGACCCTTTCGAAGTCTCCGATGCCGACACCATGCTGGCCTACATCAACCCCCGGGCGGAGAAACCCAAGGCCGTGAGCATCATCACCAAACCGGGCTGTCCCTTCTGCGCCAGAGCCAAGGAGATGCTGGAAGCCGCCGGCATGGACTACGAGGAAATCGTCCTCGGCCGCGACGCCAGCCTGCGTTCCCTGCGGGCCATGACCGGCGCCGAGACCGTGCCCCAGGTATTTGTGGAAGGCGAACACATTGGCGGTTCCGACGTACTCGAGGAATGGCTGACCACGGCAGACAGCAAGGCGGCATGACCCCGATTCCGCGCCGGTGAATCCGCCGGCGCGGGCAACAGATACAACGGAGACAGCATCATGAACACGACATTCGACCTCATCACCATTGGCGGCGGCAGCGGCGGCCTGGCGGTAGCGGAAACCGCAGCGAAACTCGGCAGAAAGGTGGCCGTGGTGGAAGCCCACAAGATGGGCGGCACCTGCGTCAACAACGGCTGCGTGCCCAAGAAAGTCATGTGGTATGCCGCCAGCCTGGCCCATGCCGTGGACGACGCCAATGCTTTCGGCATCCCCACCAGCCGGGGCCGCACGGACTGGCGCAAGCTGGTGCAAGGCCGCGAGCAATACATCCGCAACATCAACGGCTACTGGGACGGCTACGTGGATGACCTGGACATCACCCGCATCCAGGGACATGCCCGCTTCATCGACAGACGCACCATAGAGGTGAACGGCGAACATTACCAGGCAGAGCACATCGTCATCGCCACCGGCGGCCATCCCATGGTGCCCCCGGTACCGGGCGCGGAACTGGGCATCACTTCCGACGGCTTCTTCAGTCTTGATGAACAGCCGAAACGGGTAGCCATCATAGGTGGGGGCTACATCGGCGTGGAGCTAGCCGGCGTGCTCCAGGCTCTGGGCTCTCAAGTGTCTCTCATCGCCCTGGAAGACCGGGTACTGGAGCGTTTCGACCCCATGATCAGCCAAGTGCTCATGAATGAAATGCGGAAGCAGGGCATACATCTGCACATGAACTTCCCGGTAAACAGCCTGGCGCAAGGCGAACAGGGCATCACCGTGCAAAGCGCCAGGGGCGAGCGACTCTTCGGTTTCGACTGCGTCATCTGGGCCGTGGGCCGGGCGCCCAACACCCGTTACCTGAACCTGGAAGCCGCCGGCGTGCAGGTGGAAGCCAATGGCATCATCCCCACAGACGAGTTCCAGGACACCAATGTGCCCGGCATCCACGCCATCGGCGACATCACCGGCCGCGCGGCCCTGACGCCAGTGGCCATCGCCGCCGGACGCAAGCTGGCGGCGCGCCTCTTCGGCGGCCAGGCCGACGCGAAAGTGGACTACGACAACATCCCCAGCGTGGTCTTCGCCCATCCCCCGGTAGCCACCGTGGGACTCACGGAGACTGAGGCCCGGGAAAGGCATGACAGGGTGTCCGTCTACCAGACAGAATTCACCCCCATGCGCCATGCCCTGTCCGATCATGGCATGAGCACCGCCATGAAGCTCATCTGTGCCGGGGAAGAAGAAAAAGTGGTGGGCATACACCTCATCGGCGACAACGTGGACGAAATGCTCCAGGGCTTTGCCGTGGCGGTGAAGATGGGCGCCACCAAGGCCGACTTCGACAACACTATCGCCATTCACCCGGTAAGCGCCGAGGAACTGGTGACCCTCAAGACCCCGGAGCCCGAGCCGCACCATGCCCTGGACAGCGGCATCGACTGGCGGGAGGCCGGCTGAGAAACTGGACGCAGGGAAGCGCCTTGAAGCCCGCCCCACTTCCCCTCACCCTGGCCCTCTCTCCCAAGGTGGGTGTCGCAAAAGTCGACAGCCTCCGCGAAGCAGGGATGCATCGCCATTTTCGATGGCTGTAAGCCATTGAAAATGGAGGAACCGGAAAATCACACTTTTCCGATTCCGAGTCGTGAAAGCCCAGGGAAGGGCTTTTACGACACCCTCCCAAGGGGAGAGGGGAACTGTTTATGATCCAGCATGGCTTTACGGAAACAGGGCCATGCTGTAGTTTGCCTTGCCTATGCGCACGCGCCTTTTCCATCATCTTCCCCTGTCCATGACCATCCCGGGCCTGTGGCTGCTCATCCTGCTCCTGCCCTGGCCCGGCCATGCCAGTGGAGCAGACCCGACCGCCCTGACCCGTGAGCAGGCCCGCTGGCGTTCCGAGCGGATTTCTCAGGTCGCCTACCAGCTGCACTTCGACCTGGACAAAAAGAGCGACAGCTTCAGCGGCCATGCCCGCATCCGTTTCCACCTGAACACTCGACCGGAGCAGGATATCCCCTTGGACTTCACCGGCGGCACCGTGCATGAACTGAAGGTGAACGGCACGCCAGCCGCCATTCGCCATGAAGGCAAAAGCCTGTTCATACCCGCCTCCCGACTGAAATCCGGTGAAAACAAGGTCGCCGTCCGTTTCAGCCACCCCTACAGCGACAACGGCAGCGGGCTCTACCGCTTCCGGGACCCGGTGGACGGCGAAATCTATCTCTACACCCACTTCGAGCCTTTCGACGCCCACCGCGTCTTCCCCTGCTTCGACCAGCCGGATCTCAAGGCCAGCTATGCCCTGACGGTGAAGGCCCCGGCAGACTGGCTGGTGATCAGCGCCACCAGGGAAGACCGCCGCGAGCTTAAGGGCGGCTACCGCCTCTGGCATTTTCCCGCCAGCGCCCGGTTCAGCACCTACCTCATCTCCCTGCACGCCGGGCCCTGGCATGTCTGGGAGGATGACAAGGCGGAGATTCCTTCAAGGCTGTTCGCGCGCAAGTCCCTGGCAGAATACGTGGCCGCGGAGGAATGGTTCGACGCCACCCGCTTCGGTTTCCGTTTCTTCCAGGATTACTTCGACTATCCCTACCCTTACAGCAAGTACGACCAGATCATCGTGCCCGACTTCAACGCCGGCGCCATGGAGAATGTGGCCGCCGTGACCTTTTCCGAACGCCATGTACAGCGTGCGCCCTCCACCTACCTGGATAGGGAAAAGCGCATCTCCACCATCCTCCACGAAATGGCCCACATGTGGTTCGGCAACCTGGTGACCATGAAATGGTGGAACGGCCTGTGGCTCAACGAGTCCTTCGCCACTTACATGGCCACCCGGGCCATGGCCGAATACCCGCCCACCCGCGGCCAGGCCTGGATGCTATTCCAGCAGGGCATGAAGCGCTGGGGCTACCAGACGGATCAGCTGGTCACCACCCATCCTGTGGAAACCCCGGTGACAGACACGGCTACGGCCTTCTCCAACTTCGACGGCATCTCCTACGGCAAGGGCGCCGCCGTGCTCAAGCAACTGGCTTACCGCCTGGGAGAAACCCGCTTCCGCCAGGGCCTGCGCCTGTATTTCCGTCGGCATGCCAATGGCAACACGGAAACCGGGGATTTCTTCGCCGCCATGGCCCAGGCCCTTGGCCGTTCCCTGGACGCCTGGGTGGAGGAATGGATCAGAAAGCCCGGCCTGAACAGCGTACAGGCCCGCTACAGCTGCGCGGACGGCCGGCTCGTCAGGTTCGCCCTGGACCAGCAGGCGCCGGACTTTGCCCCCTGGCTGCGCGAACACCACACCCGGGTGGGGTTGTTCCGCAACAGCCATGGCGAGCTAAAGCTCTACCACAGCATCCAGGTCACATACGCCGGCGCCAGCACCCCGGTGGCGGAACTGGCAGGCCAGCCCTGCCCGGATTTCGTCTATCCCAACCTGGACGACCAGGATTATGTGATGACCACCCTGGATGCCCGTTCCCTGGACACCCTCATGACCCAACAGCCGCAGGTCGATGATTCCTTCCTGCGCGCCATGCTCTGGTCGGACCTGTGGGAAATGGTGCGCGACGCCAGGCTGACGCCGGTCCGGTTCATCGCCCTGGTGCTGAACAGCCTGCCTAGCGAGGAAGACCCCCAGCTGCTCCAGTCCCGGCTCATGACATTGCAGGGAAAATACAGCCACTCCCCCAGCCTGCTCTACTACCTGGACCTTGGCGGGCAGGGCAGGCAATGGCGACTGAAAACAGAAAAGCTGTACTGGCGGATGCTGAACCGGCGAGATCTGGACGATGACGCCCGGCAGGCCTTGCTGAAGGCTTACGCGGGGGTTGCCCTCAGTGAGCAGGCCCTGTCCCGCCTGGAAGCCCTGCTCAACGGGCAACTGGCCATCCGGGGCCTGGACCTGAACCAGGATCTGCGCTGGAAACTGCTTTTCGGCCTGGCCAGGGAACGCGGCGCGACCGTCCGGCCCCTCATCGACAAGGAAAGACAGCGAGACCCTTCCGACCGGGGCGCCAAGCAGGCCCTGGCCTGCAACGCGGCCATGCCCGGCAGGGCACACAAGCAGGAACTGTTCCGCCAGCTCATCACCGAAGACAGCCAGGCCAGTTTCGCGGAACAGCGCCAGCTCATGTGGAACCTCTTTCCCCTGGGCCAGGTCAGGCTGCGCCAGGCCATTGCTGACGATTTCTACCAGGCCCTGCCGCGCCTGTCACGGCAAAGACACGATGCCTTCCTGTACAGTTTCGCCTCCAGCCTGGCGCCCCTGTACTGCGAGAAGCACGCCAGCGACCGCTTGGCGGCCTGGCTGAAGGCGCAGGCCGGCAGGCTTGGCTCCCTGGTGGAGAAGGAACTGCGAATCGCCCTGCAAAACGATCAGCGCTGCCAGAAGATCGTCGCAACCATGACTACTCCACCTCCAGCTCCCGCACGCGCATCTCCTCCCCCCCGGTGACCTGCAGCTGACATCCGCCACAGCGCGGGCAGGTGTCGAAGCGCTGCTGGATTTCCACCTGGCATGCGCAGTCCAG
>JALVEW010000016.1 GCA_027030425.1 Sedimenticola sp. | reverse complement strand
TTCCCCCCCCCCGGGGGGGGGGGGGGGGGGGGGGGGGGGCCGCAAGCAGGGAGGGGGCAATCAAATGGCGTCGGCGTCTTCCTCGCCGGTACGAATGCGAATGACCCGCTCCACGGCGGAAACAAAAATCTTGCCGTCGCCGATCTTGCCCGTTCGCGCGGCGCCGATGATGGTCTCCACGCACTGATCCAGCTGCTCCTCCTTGACCACCAGCTCCAGTTTCACCTTGGGCAGGAAGTCCACCACGTACTCCGCCCCCCGATAGAGTTCCGTATGGCCTTTCTGGCGGCCGAAACCCTTGACCTCGGTGACGGTCATGCCGGTGATGCCGATTTCGGAAAGGGCTTCGCGCACATCGTCCAGCTTGAAGGGCTTGAGTATGACTTCGATTTTTTTCATGATTTCCCCCTGATAGTGATGTAACCATTGACAATAGGATAACGCCTGTCGCGCCCATACGCACGCCGGGTTACCTTGACCCCCGGCGGCGCCTGGCGGCGCTTGTATTCATTGATGTCCACCAGGCGGGTGATACGCCGCACGGTGTCCTCGTCAAAGCCTGCTTCGATGATCTCCCGGGCGCCCTGGTCTTCTTCCACGTAGCGTCGCAGGATTTCGTCCAGGATGTCATAGGGCGGCAGGCTGTCCGTGTCCTGCTGATCCGGACGCAGTTCCGCCGATGGCGGCCGGGTGATGACCCGCTCCGGAATCACCTCGCCATCCCTGTTGCGCCAGCGGACCAGGCGGTACACCATGGTCTTGAACACGTCCTTGAGGGGCGCGAATCCACCGGCCATGTCACCGTAAAGAGTGGCATAGCCCACGGACATTTCGCTTTTGTTGCCCGTGGTGAGCAGCATGCGCCCGCTCTTGTTGCTGATGGCCATGAGGATGATGCCCCGGCAGCGGGCCTGGATGTTCTCCTCGGTGACGTCCATGGGCTGGCCGGCGAATTCCTCCTTCAACATCTCCAGAAAGGCCTGGAAAGCCGGTTCAATGGGAATGATGCTGTGTTTCACCCCCATGCGCCTGGCCTGCTCCAGGGCGTCCTCGTTGCTCATGTCCGCCGTGTAGCGTGACGGCATGAGCACCACTTCCACCTGCTCCGCCCCCAGGGCATCCACGGCAATGGCCAGGGTCAGGGCCGAATCGATGCCGCCGGACAGGCCCAGCACCACCCCCCGGAATCCCGCCTTGCCCACGTAGTCGCGCACCCCCAGCACCAGAGCCCGGTAGATCATTTCCTCCTCGCCCGGGCATTCCGCCACCTCGGCCCGCGCCGGCCTCATGTCGTCACCCAGGGGTACCATGTCCAGGGCTTCGGCGAAAAAGGCGCTGCGCTGGCGCATGCCGCCGCCGGCATCCACGCAAAAGGAGCCTCCGTCGAATACCAGCTCGTCCTGGCCTCCGACCAGGTTCACATAAACCACGGGCAAACCCGTTTCCCGCGCGCGTTGGGCCACCACCTGCTCCCGTTCCCTGCCTTTTCCCGCCTGGTAGGGTGAAGCATTCAGGTTCAGAATCAGCCGGGCGCCAGCAGCCGCCGCCCGGGCTGCCGGCCCGGAATACCAGATATCCTCGCAGATGGTCAGGCCCACGGGAATCCCGGCAACCTCCACCACGCAGGGCTGATCCCCCGGGGTGAAATAGCGTTTCTCGTCGAATACGCTGTAGTTGGGCAGTTCCGCCTTGAAATACTCGGCAACGATACGCCCGTCACGTATCACGCCGGCGGCATTGTAAAGATGCCCACCCATTCTTCTGGGATAGCCCAGCACCACATCGATGCCCCGGACGCGGGCGCAAAGGCCGTCCAGGGCCTGCTCCACATCGTCCAGGAATTCGGGACGCAACAACAGGTCTTCCGGGGGATAGCCGCAGATACTCAGCTCGGGAAAGACAATGGCGCCTGCGCCCTGATCGTCTCTGGCCCGGGCCGCGAGCGCTTCCATCATGCGGGTATTGCCCCCAATGTCTCCGACCTTGAAGTTGGCTTGCCCAAGGGCAATGACAGCAGGCATGAATCAGAATCTCTCCCGTTCTCTCAAAGGATGGTAAAGTATCACAACGAACGCCGATATCCAGCAATTATACTTGGCCTGAGATTCATCTCCCCATGAAGTTCATTTTCCTGATCGTTGCCATTCTGCTCATCTGGTGGATACTCAAGACCCTGAACCGCAGCCGGGTTGCAGATAGGAAACCACGCATCAGGAACATGCTGCCCTGCGCCCTTTGCGGCCTGCACATCCCCGAAGATGAAGCCATCAGGCGCCATGGAAAGCCTTATTGCTGCAGGGAGCACGCTGAAAAGGGCAACCACTGATGCGCGCGGACCGACTGGCCGACCGTCTCATCGTCATGCCGGAAGTCTACAGCCGCCACAAGCGGCTCATGCATCTTTACTTCACCTACAGGGTGATGCTGGCCGTCGGCCTGGTGGTATTTGCCGCCACGGGAATAGGCCCTTCCTTTCTCGGCACCGCCGCCCCCAAGCTGCACATCATCACGGTGCTGGTTTACCTCATCCTTACCATTGCCTCCCTGGGCCTGAGTTTCTTCGATCTCGAAGCCATGGAGTTGGAGTACTCCTTCGCCATGATCGTGGACAGCGTCGTCATCGCCATCCTGCTGTACACATCCGGCGGCCCCCAGTCCGGCCTGGGAATCCTGCTGGGCATTTCCATTGCCTTCGGCGCCCAGGGCATGCCTTCACGAACAGCCATGTTCTCGGCAGCCATCGCCACTGCAGCCATTTTCATCGAATCCTGGGTGGCCTCGGCAATCAACAATACCCCCGTCAGTCATTTTTCCCTGCTGGCCATGCTGGGCGTTTCCTACTTCATCCTGGCCTACCTGTCCCGGGAGCTGTCCACCCGTACCCTGCTCAGTGAAAGGCTGGTCAAACAGCAGGGCAAGGACATCGCTGATCTTACGGAACTGAACGAACAGGTCATTCACCACATGCAGACCGGGGTGGTCATACTGGACGCCAGGGACAGGATCAAAATGCTGAACGACGCCGCCTGGCAGTTCCTGGACCGGCCCATCAGCACCATTGGCTATGCCGTGAAATTGATTAATCCTGAACTGGACAAGGCGCTGCAGGACTGGAAAAAACTGCCTTCCTCCCGACAACGGTATCTGCACACGCAGACCGAGGGCAATGACCTGATGGTGAAGTTTCAGCGCCTGGGTGAAAACGAGGACTCGGGAACCCTGGTTTTCCTGGACGACGCTTCCCGCGCAGCGGAAGCCGCCCAGCAGCTCAAGCTGGCATCCCTGGGCACCCTGGTGGCCAGCATCGCCCATGAAATCCGCAATCCCCTGGGGGCCATCGGCCATGCCAGCCAGCTGCTGCAGGAATCAGAAGAACTTAAGGGAACCGACCGGCGCATGGCCGAGATCATCGACAAGAACACGGCACGGCTCAACGAAGTCATAGAAAACATACTTTCCCTTTCCCGCCAGCGGTCCGTGAAGCCGGAAAAGATTCGCCTGGAACTGTGGATGTCCAAGCTGACCAGGGAACTGATACAGAATCACGGCCTGGGGGAAAACCAGATCGTCCATTATCTTTCCCCCCAGGACACCAGCCTGGTATTCGATCCTCAGCAGCTTTCCCAGGTCATCAACGCCCTGGTGGACAATGCCGTGAAACACCAGCCGGAGAAAGGTGACAGACTTCTCATCACCATCACCGGGGGAGTCGACAACAACACCGGCGACGGCTACATCGAGGTCATAGACAACGGCAAAAACATACCGACGGACATCATAGACAAGTTGTTCGACCCCTTTTTCACCACCAGCAACGAAGGAACTGGGCTGGGCCTGTACGTGGTCAAGGAACTATGCGATGCAAACAACATCCGTATCAGCTATATTCCGGTATCTGCGGGAGGCAACTGCTTCAAGCTCAAGTTTCCACGACAATGACAAGGACTGCAAAACATGGGTAACCCCACAGCCCTGATCGTCGATGACGAACCGGACATCCGGGAACTCCTGGAGCTGACACTGCTGCGCATGAATGTCGACACCATAAGCGCCGCCAATCTTGCCGACGCCCGGGCAGCCCTGGCGAACCGGGATTTTCAGCTTTGTCTTGCCGACATGCGCCTCCCCGACGGTGACGGTATCGACCTGGTACGGGAGATTCATGAGAAGTATCCCGGCACCCCCGTAGCCATGATCACCGCCCACGGCAACATGGAAACCGCCATCGAAGCGCTGAAAGCCGGTGCATTCGATTTCGTTTCGAAGCCCGTGGACCTCCCGGTACTGCGCAATCTCGTCAGCAAGGCACTGAAGCTCCACGAACCGGATGGCAAACCGGCCTGCAGCATGGAGCAGGACGCTTCGGAATGCCCCTTGCGCGGCCGGTCCCACGCCATGGAAAAAGTCCGCGAACTCATCAGCAAGCTGGCGCGCAGCCAGGCACCGGTACATATAACCGGGGAATCAGGTACGGGCAAGGAACTTGCCGCCCGCCTTATTCACCAGATGGGTCCCAGAAACGACGGCCCCTTCGTGGCGGTGAACTGCGGCGCCATCCCTCATGAACTCATGGAAAGCGAGTTGTTCGGCTACAAGAAGGGCGCCTTCACCGGTGCCGTTACCGACAAGACCGGCCTGTTCGTCGAAGCCAATGGCGGTACTCTGTTCCTGGACGAAGTGGCGGACCTGCCCCTGTCCATGCAGGTCAAGCTACTGCGTGTCATCCAGGAAAAGATGGTCCGCCCGGTGGGAGCCACGGAAGAGATTCGTATCGATGTACGCATCATCAGCGCCACCCACCAGAACCTTGCGCGGAGAGTGAAGGAAGGAGAATTCCGCCAGGATCTGTATTACCGCCTGAATGTCATCGAGCTGCACATGCCCTCCCTGCGACAGCGGCCGGAGGACATACCCGAACTGACCCAGCACCTGCTGGAAAACATCGCCGGCAACTATCAGCAGCCTGTACCCAGGTTACAGGAAGACGCCCTGAACACTCTCAGGGCACACCACTTTCCTGGTAACGTGCGCGAGCTGGAAAACATCCTGGAGCGGGCTTTTGCCCTCTGCGAGAACGGGGTCATCACCCTGGATGACCTGGGAATGCTGGATCTGCCAGACAGTCCGGAAAGCGACACTGGGAGGCAAGAACGGCTGCCGGGAGAAAGCCTGGAGGATTACCTGGCCAGGGTGGAGAAGGACATCCTGCTCAAGGCCCTTGACGAGGCGGGCGGCAACAAGACATCAGCCGCAAACCGGCTGGGTATCAGCTTCCGTTCCTTTCGCTACCGTCTGAACAAACTGGGTATCGGCGGCAAGAACGAAGAAAAATAGCCCGCGGAAACCACCGGCTTCCACGGGCCAGCGCATCAGAAATCGACCTGAACACCAAGATTGAGGAACTGCTGATCGTTGTCGTCCTCGCCCTTTCTCAAAGCGTAGTCTATTCCCAGAGTCACGCCCTTGCTCATGCTCAGGCTGTACCCCAGATCAAGTTTCCAGTAGTAATCCGACGCCTCGATATCATAGAGCTGAAAATGGCTGCCCGGCAGGCTGTTCAGGCCCGCCATGACGCTACGACCATCGTCTTCCAGTTCAGCCTCATACGACAGGGCCCCGCGCAGGCTGCCGACCCCAAGACGGTAATCTGCGAACAGGCCACCTTCCAGCAACAGGGAGTCGCGGTCCTGCGAACCGAAGTTCATGGAGGTGGAGCGGAGACCCTGCTCCCGGTAGCCATCCACATCGACGGACTGGTAATTGACACTGACAAAAGGACCGGCCTGGAGGCCGTCCCTGCTGACCAGGGCCACGCCCGCCATCAGCCGGGCTGCCCAGGCATCCCCGTTGGAGCTACCCTGTTCGAGGCGGGTGGCATTGCCCAGAGCAATGACGCGTTCGATATCATCCAGGTCGGAATTCAGGCTCAGGCTGAGTATTGCATTGGCAAACCATGCATCACGGCGGTAATCGGCAAAAGCGGACAACAAGGCGCTACTGGCCTCGAAGCTGCCCAGGCCGCGGGAGAAATCCACGTCACTATAGGCCCCTTCAAGAACGCCGCCGAAAACCCAGTTCCGGTCCATGCGCCAGGCAGCGCCAATCATCAGGCTGGCATCATCCGCGCTCGCATCCCAGGCCTGGCCGGCCTGCAGGTCCTGGCTTCCCATGCCTCCATTGACGAAGAAAGACCAGCCCTCGCCAAAACCCATGGCCAGCTGTGACTGGATCTGCTGTTGACCGGTGCGCATCTGTCCCAGAACCACTTCAGGAAGATTGGCCACCAGAGCCGGCGCCGTCACCACGGATATGGCATAGTCCGCGATGATCTGGTGGGCGATGGCGGTAGGATGCACGGGATCGGCAAAGAAGAACAGTCCCGGCGCCCGAAGATCAACCAGAGTATCGGAGGTACACTGCAGGGACAGGGGCGTGGTGCAGGCAGTGCCTGTGACGTTGAGCAATCCGAGGGAACCCGGATCCGCCATGGCCTCGTTGAACAGGGAATGAATATCCAGACTGATGATATTCGCCTGGCTGGCATTGGCGCCCGCAAGAAGCGTAGTATTGAACACGTTGGACAGGCTGCTGGCCAGAGCCACATTCTGCATGAAGTAAGGCGTCAGGCTGCCAGCGGGCATGCCCAGCGCGGCTTCCGCCGCCGCCAGGGCATTGGCCTGTACCGTGGCCGCGTCAGCACCTCCCATGGCCAGTACGGTAGCGGCGGCCAGAAGAGCATCGCCCGCGGCGGGGTTACCCGCGCCCGCCCGGGCTACCGCATCCAGCAACATGGCGGGGGTAGCGCCGATATCCGGCAGGTTGGGCACCAGTATGTAACGGGCACCTGCATTGGCAAGCCGCTCCACCTGGCCAAGCAGATCCTGAGCGCTGCCGGCCATGCTAAGGGCCGCTTCTCCTGGCGGCAGGCCCACACCCACCAGGCCCATGTTGAAAAATACATCGTTAGCGCCACCCCAGATGCTGTAGAGGGCGTTGCTATCAGCCCGATTCCGTTCACCCAGGTAATAGTTCACCTGCTCGGAAACAGGCGCAGCGCCCTGGGGGGATGGAGTCTGTCCCACGCCATAAGGGGTGTTGACCTGGGCGCCACCCTGAGCATAGTTCGTGCCGTCGGGGTCCGTGTTGTTTGGATTGTCAGGGTTGTTGGCCATCGCCCCAGTGTTGAAGAAGTCAGCCAGATGCTCTGCCCAGACCCGGGCGGGGCTGGTGGTGAACTTGGCATCTCCACGGGCATCCGGATTTCCCTTGAAGGCGCCGCTGTCCGTGAGACTGTCGCCAAAAAAATAGGTTTGGGAAAACTCCAGGGCCTGAAGACTCCCGGCGCTCAAGGCCAGGACGATTGCCGCCGCCAGCCTGTTCATCCTGCGTATTTTCATTTCGCCCCCCGTTTTGGTTTATGCTTGGCAAGATCCTGAACCCACGGATTCAGGACGATGTTCAAACTCTAAGCCATTCCTGAAGGGGGAGCAACAATGAGCGTGAGCAGACTGGACTACCAGACCACGGGAACCGACTGCTGGCGGCTGGACACCGGCCTCAACCGCGAGGGACACACCGCCTGTTATCTCCTTCATGACGCGGGAGAACTGGCGCTCATCGATACCGGCACCAGCAACAACATTCCCGCCCTGTTGCAGACCCTGCGAGATCTGGGTTTCTGCGCCTCCCAGGTGCGCTGGATACTGCCCACCCATGTGCACCTGGATCATGCCGGCGGCGCCGGCGCCTTGCTGGCCGCCTGTGACAACGCCACCCTGGCCACCCACCACCGTGGCCTTCCCCATCTCATCGACCCGGAAAAACTTGAGCAGGGCGCCCGGGCCGTCTATGGAGAAGCCGTTTTCTCCCGCGCCTTCGGCACTCTGGTTCCCGCCCCCGCCGACCGCTGCAGGGCCCTGGAAGAGGGGGACCGGGTTCCTCTGGGCCGGCATGAGCTGCTGTTCATCGAGACCCCTGGACATGCCAACCATCATGGCTGCTTCTTTCACGAACCCAAGGGCAACCTGTATACCGGAGATGCCTTTGGCCTGCGTTACCCCGCCCTGGATCATGAAGGGCGTCCCTGGCTCATGGCCACCACCACCCCCGTAGCCTTCGACCCGGATCTGTGGATGCAGTCCCTGGAACGGATGATGGCCCTGACGCCCCGGCGCGCCTGCCTTACCCATTTCGGCCCCCTGGAAACTCCCCTGGAATGGCAGGAACAGCTGCGCCAGTCCATCAGGGATCACCAGGACATCGCCCTGGAAGAAGAACGCCTGGGAACCCCGGAAGGGCGGGAAGAACGCCTGGCGGGGGCGCTTATGGAAAAAATGCTGGCACGCCTGGCAGAGCACAACCCGGGCGTGGACGAAGCGCTTGCCCGCCGCCTGCTGCAAGACGACATCAGACTCAACAGCCAGGGGCTGGCGGTCTGGCTGGCGCGGCGGCAAAAAAGGAAACTGACTCAGTAGATCTTGGCCACCAGGCCATCATGCACCCAGGTCTTGAGAAAACCCGCGGCGCGCCGGGGAGCATGTTCCTCGTCTATCCACTCCAGCAGGCCTTCGCACAGATCGGCAAAGCACATGCCCTCCCCGGCTCTGTCCAGGGCCCAGGCCTCGTCCACGTCCAGCCGCCGCCATGAAGGCGTCAGCTCCCTGCGCCACAGAAGCCAGCCCCGGGGATATTCCTGAGGCTCGGGTTCGGGCACATCCTCATTACGGTCCAGGGCGGACCACAGCAGGGGAATGTTCCACTCCAGGTTCAGCCGCCGCATGGCCGGGATGAAAGCCAGGCGCATATCGGGCCAGCGCTCCGGCGGCAGGGCAGCCAGCTCGTCCAGGGTCAGGGCCGGGCTGTCCGCCGCATCGAACACCAAGCCCTGGGCCCATTCGAATGCCGCCATTTCCGCCACCTGGGGGAAATCGGCATAGGGCCGGGTGTTGCGCAGAAAATCTTCCATGTGGCTGCCGAACCAGCGAATGGAGGGCCAGGTGGAAGGATGCCGGCGGATGTATTCCAGACAGAGCTGGTAGAACTGGTCATCGCCGATCATGCCCCAGAGGCCGGGAAAATCCACGCCCAGGCTTTCCACCAGGCGGGCGCGGTAGGCCCCGGCATAGAGTTCCATGCGCTCCCTGGCGTCGGCCCGGTCATCGCCGGCGACACCCGGGGGAATCACTTCGCTGGCCCCTGTCAGGTAGCCGCCAAAGGCATGCTGCAGCGCCTCCAGGCTCTTCATCCCGGCATCCCCCAGCAGTTTTCACCGATATCCCGCAGGGATTGCAGTTCCTCCAGCAGTTCCCCCAGGGGAGGAATGTTGTCATCCCGCTCGATCATGGTGGACACCGGCCCCAGCAGCTCGCAGGTATTGGCATAGAGTTCCCGAACCTCATCACGGATGGGCATGTCATGGGTGTCGATCATGATTTTCCCTGAAGCGTTGGTGGTATGCCCGGCCAGGTGCAGCTGCCACACCCGGCCGGCCGGCACGCCCCGAATGTAGTCCATGGGGTCGAAACCGTGGTTGACGCTGCTGACATAGACATTGTTCACATCCAGGAGCAACAGACAATCGGCGGCCTCGGCCACCTCAGTGACGAACTCCCATTCGCTCATTTCCGAGCTGTCGAAGCTCACGTAACTGGACAGGTTTTCCAGAAGAATCCGCCTTCCCAGATAATCCTGCACCCGGGACACCCGCTCCGCCACATGGCGGACGATCTCCCGGGTATAAGGCATGGGCAGCAGATCGTGGTAATTGTGCCCGCCGACCCCGGTCCAGCACAGGTGGTCCGACATCCATTCCGGCTGCACCCGGTCCGCCAGGACCTTGAGGTCACGCAGGTAATCCATGTTCAGGGGATCGGTGCTGCCAATGGACAGGGAAACGCCGTGCATGACCAGGGGATAGTCCCGCCTGATTCTGTCCAGGTAGTACAGGGGCTTGCCGCCATCGACCATGTAGTTTTCGGAAAGAATCTCGAACCAGTCCACGGCGGGATCATCCGTGAGTATGGCGTCATAATGCTCCTTGCGCAGCCCCAGGCCGAAGCCGAGAAAGGGTCTGTTCATGTCACTGCTCCCCATGGAAATGCCAAGCGGGTCTTCAGAATCCCCAAAGAAAAAACCGGGCATGCGGCTGCAGGCCCGGTTTTACTCCAAGTCAATGATTCAGAGCTTACTTCTTGATGGGCTCGAAGGTGCCGCCGGCCTTGTCACACTCCGCCTTGGTCATCTTCAGGAAACCCTGACCCTTGCAGGCGTTCATGCCCGCACAGGCATTGGTGGCCGTGGCGCAGGCGCCCTTGCCCTTGCAGGAATTGGCGCCCATGCATTTGCCCTTGGCGTCGTCCGCCATGGCGCCCATGGGCGCCCCGGCCAGCATCGCTGCCGCTGCCGCCGCCAGTGCCATGCCTCTTGCTTTTTCTACTGTTCTCATCTCACTCCTCCTGACAGGAATTCTGTTTGTTTCATATTGGTGCGGACGCCAATCAGCGTCCGCACTCATTATAGACCCGCGGGAAATGACAATTGTTTCATTTCATCCCGGATTTTTTCCTCAGCAGGGCAAGAAAGGCTTCCTGCTGGTGAACATCTTCCAGCATTACATCGTCATACAGCAGCAGGCCGGGGAAACGGCTCCGCACCCAGGCGGCAAATACCCCGTCATAATCTTCCCCCAGTTCTTCGCCTTCGGGGCCGTAAAGCGGCGTGCTGCCCAGGCCGCAGCTGGGAGAACGGGACTTGAAAATCAGGGCATCCAGACCCGCGAGGCGATCCTGCTGCTGTTCGAGCCAGCGGCCCAGCCGGGCGGTCACGTCCAGGCCATGATCCTCCACACCGCGCATGACAACCCTGCCCTTCCCCTGGCGAACCAGCTGCACCGGCGGCCGGGGCACCCCCAGCCCGGCTTCCGTCTCAGGGCAGATGGGCAGGAGTTCGGCACGATGCCGCAGCACATCGCGAATCCAGGCATGGGGACGGGAAGCCCCGTCATAACGCACCGGCCGCCCCAGCAGACAGGCGCTCACTCCCACCCTCGGCTTCATCAGAACTCGGCGGCTTCCACTTCCAGATAGGCCAGGCTGATGTGGCTGCCCACCAGGCTGTCGAAATCCGTCCAGTCCTTCCAGCGGGCCAGTTTCGGCAACAGCTTGGGCTTGATCTCGAAATCGCTCAAGTCATCCTCGAAATAGCCCTTCACGCCGTCATACACGGCCTGGAGGTAATCCCGGTACTCGGTGGCCGCTTCCGGGCCGGCGGTGGGCCCATGACCGGGCACGAACACCTTTGCCCCCGTGGCCAGGGCGCGATTCAGGTTCCTGATATTGCCCGTGAAGCTGCCGTCATTGAGGCGCAGCATGCGCCCATAGCCCGCGTTGTCACCGAGAAAGATCACTCCCCTGGCGGGCAGGTGCAGCATGATGTCGGTGTCCGTGTGGGATTTGCCGTCATGGAGCACATGAATATCCAGGCCGCCAATGGAAATCACGCTGCCCTCGTCCACGGGGCTGTTGGCTGAAACCACCCGAGTGCCGTCCGTAGCACCCTTGGTCATATCCATCATCACTTCCAGCCACTGGGCGCCGGCACCCTGCTCCACCCTTTCCATCATCTTGGGATGGGCGTAGATCTTCACCTTGGGAAAGGCCTCGAAAATGGCCTGATTGCCCAGCCAGTGATCCCCGTGGACATGGGTATCGAACACCGCCACCACGGGCTTGTCCGTGATCTTGCGGATCTGGGCCAGGACCATTTCACCCACCTGCACACTACTACCGGGATCAACCACCACCACGCCTTCATCCGTGAGCATGAAGGCAGGGTTGTTCATGAAGCCCTGGTTTTGCGGAGAGGGCACTCCCTTGGGACCATGAATCACATACACGCCATCCGCCACCTGCGTGGCCTTGTACTCCGCCTTCAGGGGGGGTGCCTTTTCCGCCATCAGGGAATGACTGAAAAACGACAGGGCCAGAAATGCCCACAAAAAGATTCTCATCTGCATACTCCTCCAAGTTATTATTCAGAAAAGTATATCACCCCCAGAATCATCCCATGTCAGACCTCGTCAAGCGGGCCAAAACTTTCGCCACCAGCGCCCATCAGCGCATTGACCACCGGCGCAAGTACAGCCGGCAGCCCTATGAAGTGCACCTGAAATCCGTGGCCAATCTGGTGAAGGAAGTGGGCGGCAGCGAAGAAATGATCGCCGCCGCCTGGCTGCACGACACCGTGGAGGACACCCCGGCCACGCATCACGATATCGAGGAAGCCTTCGGGGCAAAGGTGGCCAGGCTGGTTTATGAGCTTACGGACATCAGCAAACCCAGTGACGGCAACCGCGCCACGCGCAAGGCCCTGGACAGGGATCATCTTTCCACGGCCTCCGCCGCCGCCCAGACCATCAAGCTGGCGGACCTCATCGACAACGCCCGGGATATTTGCAAGCACGATGAAAACTTTGCCCGGGTCTATCTGGGGGAGATGGCCGCCCTGCTGGAGGTGCTGGGCAAAGGCGATGCGGAACTCATGCGCCGGGCGCGCAAGACCCTGCGCAAATGCCTGGACAAGCTGGGAATTTCCTCTTTGCATCCATCTCCCCGGCTGGACCGCCAGGAACAGGCCCTGTCTACCCTGGGCTTTTCCCGCCGCCGGGTGCAGCGCCTGTTCTCTGAGGCCTTTACCGCCAAGGATATTGCCGAACCTCTGCCCTCCTTCGACGGTGACCGGCCAGCCACCGGCGTGCGCGCGCTCATGGAGGAAGCCGGCATTCGGGTGGCCGGGGTCAGAGACAGAGGCGAGGTGATTGGCTACATGCGCAGGGAAGACCTGACGGGGGAAACCTGCCTGGACCACAGCCGGGGATTCAGCCCCGACCAGCAGGTGTACGGCGACGCCAATCTTTCAGAAGTGATCCTGGTACTCAGCCGTCACGACCATTGTTTCGTCTCCCTGCTCAATGCCGTCTCCGGCGTCATCACACGAACCGACATGGAAAAGCCCATCGTGCGCATGTGGCTGTTCGGCATCATCACCATGCTGGAGATCCGCTTCACCGAACTCATACGCAAACACTGGCCGGATGAAAGCTGGGTGGACAAGTGCAGTCCGGCCCGCCTGGCCAAGGCACGAGCGCTGCTGGAGGAACGGCAGCGGCGGGGCGCGCAGCACATCGAACTGGTGGACTGCCTGCAGCTGTCCGACAAGAGCTACCTGCTGGCGCAGGATCAGCAGTTTCTCAGGGACTTCGGCTTCAAGTCCAAGAGCCAGGCCGACCAGGCCATACGCGCCATGGAATCCCTGCGCAACAACCTGGCCCATGGCCAGTCCATCACCGTCCAGGACTGGCCCCAGATCGTGCGCATGAGCCAGCGCTTTTTCAACAGCTGAAAAACCGGAGTCGGAATCGCCGCGGCAACTCCGGCCCCTTGGCCAGGTTCAATGCCTCTTGCGCGCCGCCACCCGCAGGCGCAGGGCATTGAGCTTGATGAAGCCTTCAGCATCCTTCTGATCGTAAGCGCCTTCATCGTCGTCGAAAGTGGCGATGGCCTCATCGAACAGGCTGTTGGTATCCGACTTGCGACCCACCACGATGACATTGCCCTTGTACAGCTTCACCCGCACCACGCCGTTGACCACTTCCTGGGTCTGATCGATGAGGGCCTGCAAGGCCTGGCGCTCGGGAGACCACCAGAAGCCGTTGTAGATCATCTTCGCGTAGCGGGGCATGAGCTCATCCTTGAGATGGGCGGCCTCGCGGTCCAGGGTAAGGGATTCCATGGCCCGGTGCGCCTTGAGCATGATGGTGCCCGCTGGGGTTTCGTAGCAGCCCCGGGACTTCATGCCCACGAAGCGGTTCTCCACGATATCGTCCCGGCCCACGCCGTTCTCGCCGCCGACCTTGTTCAGATACTCCATGACTTCAGAAGCCGACATGGCCTTGCCATCGATGGCCACGATGTCACCTTTCTGATAGGTCAGTTCCACATAGGTCGGCTCATCCGGCGCCTTTTCCGGGGAAACCGTCCAGCGCCACATGTCTTCCTCGGGCTCATTCCAGGGATCTTCCAGGATGTCGCCCTCGTAGGAGATATGCAGGAGGTTGGCGTCCATGGAATATGGTGATTTCTTGCCCGCCTTGGCGAAATCCACGTCGATGCCATGCTCGGCGGCATACTTCATGAGCTTTTCCCGGGAGAGCAGATCCCACTCCCGCCAGGGGGCAATGATCTTCACATCTGGCATCAGAGCATAAGCGCCCAGTTCGAAACGCACCTGGTCATTGCCCTTGCCCGTGGCGCCGTGGGAAATGGCGTCTGCGCCGGTCTCTTTGGCGATCTCCACCAGGCGCTTGGCGATGAGAGGCCGGGCGATGGAGGTGCCCAGCAGATATTCCCCTTCATAGACGGCATTGGCGCGGAACATGGGGAAGACATAGTCCCGGGCGAATTCCTCGCGCAGATCCTCGATATAGATTTCCTTGATGCCCATGGCCCGGGCCTTGGCCCGGGCCGGCTCTACTTCCTCGCCCTGGCCGATATCGGCGGTGAAAGTCACCACTTCACAACCGTATTCGTCTTCCAGCCACTTCAGAATCACGGAGGTATCCAGCCCCCCGGAATAGGCCAGCACCACCTTGTTTACCTTGTTCTTGGACATGCTCGTATCCTGCAATATTTCTTGAAATCGGCGGAATTATACCCGTTGGAGAGGGAATTGGCTGTTACTTGAGGGGGTCGGAGTCAAATCCTGCCCAAGCCGCTACAGAAATATGGAAGCAGACAATCCGCCAAACAAGGATCCATCCAACTCTGCCCATATTTGACTGCGACCCCGTCAACACAATACAACCAATTTTTTCATTTTCCTGCCTACAGGGCCGGTTTGGGGTAAAATTGCTCTTTTTTCTGGAGAACCCCATAGATGCGCACTTCCCAGTTTCCCTTGCAGACGCTGAAGGAAACCCCGGCGGACGCCGAGATCCCCAGCCACCGCCTGATGCTTCGGGCGGGCCTGATCCGCAAGCTGGCATCGGGCCTGTATGTGTGGCTGCCCCTGGGATTGCGGGTATTGCGCAAGGTGGAGCGTATCGTGCGCGAGGAGATGGACCGTTCCGGCGCCCTGGAGCTGTCCATGCCCGTGGTGCAGCCCGCGGAGCTGTGGCAGGAGTCCGGCCGCTGGGAGCAGTACGGTCCGGAACTGCTGCGCTTCCACGACCGCCACAACCGGGAGTTCTGCCTGGGCCCCACCCACGAGGAGATCATCACCGATCTGGCCCGCAACCAACTCAAGAGCTACCGCCAGCTGCCGGTGAACTTCTACCAGATTCAGACCAAGTTCCGCGACGAGATCCGCCCGCGCTTTGGCGTCATGCGCGCCCGGGAGTTTCTCATGAAGGATGCCTATTCCTTCCACCTGGACCAGGCATCCCTGCAGCAAACTTATGACCTGATGCACGCCACCTACAGCCGGATTTTCGAGCGCTGTGGCCTGGACTTCCGTCCCGTGGCGGCAGATACGGGCGCCATCGGCGGCAGCGGCTCTCACGAATTCCATGTGCTGGCAGATTCCGGAGAAGACGCCATCGCCTTCTCCACGGAAAGCGACTATGCCGCCAACGTGGAGCTGGCCGAGGCCCTGCCCCACCGTGATGAACGCCCTGCTCCTTCGAAGGAGATGGAGCTGGTGGACACGCCGAATGCCAAAACCATCGCCGAGCTGGTGGAGCAGTTCGGCCAGCCCGTGGAGCAGACAGTAAAGACCCTGGTGGTGCAGGCCGCCGAGGGAGGGCTGGTTGCCCTGCTGGTGCGCGGCGACCACGAGCTGAACGAAATCAAGGCGGAGAAACTGCCCCAGGTAGCCTCTCCCCTGTGCTTCGCCACGGAAGAGGAAATCCGCGAGGCCGTGGGCGCCGGCCCCGGCTCCCTGGGCCCGGTGAACCTGCCCATTCCCGCCATCGCCGACCGCTCCGTGGCGGTGCTGGCGGATTTCTCCGCCGGCGCCAATATCGACGGCAAGCATTATTTCGGCATCAACTGGGAGCGGGATGTCCCCCTGCCCGAAGTGGCGGACATCCGCAACGTGGTGGAAGGCGACCCCAGCCCCGACGGCAAGGGGGTACTCACCATCGCCCGGGGCATCGAGGTGGGCCACATCTTCCAGCTCGGCACCAAGTATTCCGAGGCCATGAACGCCACGGTGCTGGACGAGAACGGCAAGGCCGTGACCATGACCATGGGCTGCTACGGCATCGGCGTGTCCCGGGTGGTGGGCGCTGCCATTGAGCAGCATCATGATGACAAGGGCATCATCTGGCCTACCAGCATCGCGCCCTTCCAGGTGTCCCTGCTGCCCATGCAGATGAAGAAATCGGAAAAGGTCCGGGCCGCGGCGGAAAAGCTGTACCAGAATTTGCAGGACGCCGGCATCGAGGTCCTGTTCGACGACCGGGATCAGCGCCCCGGCGTCATGTTCGCCGATCACGAACTCATGGGCATTCCCATGCGCGTGGTGGTGGGAGAACGCAGCCTGGACAAGGGCGAAGTGGAATTCCGGCTCCGCGGCGCCAGTGACAACGAGATGATCCCTCTGGATAGCATCGTGTCCCACATCAAATCACTTCTGGAACAATAAGACATAATGGAACGCAAAAACGCATACGAAAAAGAGGATCTCATCAAGTGTGGGCACGGCGAGCTGTTCGGGCCGGGCAACGCCCAGCTGCCCGTGGACAATATGCTGATGATGGACCGCATCACCCACATCGCCGATGAAGGCGGGGCACACGGCAAGGGGCTGATCACCGCCGAGCTGGACATCAATCCGGATCTCTGGTTCTTCGAGTGTCATTTTCCCGGCGATCCGGTGATGCCGGGCTGCCTGGGCCTTGACGCCATGTGGCAGCTGGTGGGTTTCTACCTGGGCTGGCTGGGCAATCCCGGTCACGGCCGCGCCCTGGGCGTGGGCGAAGTGAAGTTCACCGGCCAGGTGCTGCCCAACGCCGGAACCGTGAAATATACCATTGATATCAAAAGGGTTATTGCCCGCAAGCTGATTCTCGGCATCGCCGACGGCAAGCTGGAGGTCGATGACCGGGAGATCTACGTCGCCAGGGATCTTCGTGTGGGCCTGTTCACATCCACGGAAGGCTTCTGAGTACCAGATCACAGTCTTTCCCATGTCAGAATGCCGTCGGATTTCTTTCCGTATAGGGTTGGGCATACCTGAACCCATACAGAAATACCATGGACACTGCCAACCCGGGTGCGGATCTGCACCTGCTGCAAATCAGCGACTGTCATCTGTACGCTGATCCCGAAGGAACACTGCTGGGACTGAACACCCTGGATTCCATGCAGCAGGTGCTGGAGGATGCCTGTCATCACGGATCACCGGATTTCATCATGGTCACCGGCGACCTGGTGCATGATGGATCCCGCGCCGGCTACCAGCACCTGGCACGGGCTCTGGAAAAGACGGGATGCCCTGGCGGCGTCATTCCCGGCAATCACGATCATGCCCTGACCATGAGGAACACCCTGGAAAGGCACGGCATTCCCACCAGCGGTCATATCGACATGGGAGACTGGCGCCTGGTGTTGCTCAACAGCCAGGTACCAGGCAAGGAACATGGCCACTTGTCAAGGCATGAACTAGCCGTCCTGGATCGCGCCCTTCAGGATACACCGCCGTATCTGCTGATTTTTCTGCACCATCAGCCGATTCCCATCGGCAGCCGCTGGCTGGACAACATCGGCCTGGACAACGGAGAGGAACTGCTCTCCAGGGTGCGGGACGATTCCCGGGTCAAGGGCATCTGCTGGGGGCATGTCCACCAGTCCTGGGAAGGCAGGCTGGGCCACCTCAAACTGCTGGCCACGCCATCCACCTGCATCCAGTTT
>JALVEW010000015.1 GCA_027030425.1 Sedimenticola sp. | reverse complement strand
GGGCCACCACTACCGGCGCCGCGCAGAAGGCGTTTTGGGTGAACACGGCGGCAACGGTGCTGCCTTCGGCCAGCTCCATGAGCACCAGGTCGTCACGATCCCGGTAGCGGATGCCAGCCGCGGCCGCGGCCAGGCGAACGCCTGAAACAGGAGCAATATCAGCCATAACAGCCCTTACTGAAGCTTGCCATGGCAATGCTTGTATTTCTTACCCGAGCCACAGGGGCAAGGCTCGTTGCGCCCGATCTTGCGGTCAGGCCGCACATAAGGCTGCTGCGGCTGCTGGGCAGCCTCGGCGGATTCGGGAGGCGGAGCGGACGCCTCCTCGGGAAGACCTTCGAAAGCATCGTGTTTGAACTCGAACTCGTTCACCTGGGGTTCCATTTCCAGGGGGGGCGCGTCCGCCAGCTGGATCTTGCTGAGAATTTCCACCACCTCGCGCTTGATGGCATCCAGCATGCCGGCAAAGAGCTCAAAAGCCTCGCGCTTGTATTCCTGCTTGGGATTCTTGGCGGCAAAACCGCGCAGATGAATGCCCTGGCGCAGGTAATCCATGGCCGCCAGGTGTTCCTTCCAGTGGGTGTCCAGGGTCTGGAGCATGACGGCCTTCTCGATATAGCGCATCTGCTCCTCGCCGGCCATGGCCACTTTTTCCTGGTAGATTTTTTCCAGTTCTTCCAGAATGCGCTGGCGCAGGGGCTCCTCGTGCAAGCTGTCGTCCTCGTCCAGCCACTGCTGGATGGGAAGATCCAGATCGAAGCGCTCCTTCAGCGCTTCCTCCAGTCCGGGAATGTCCCACTGTTCCTCTATGCTCTGGGGCGGGATGTAGGCGTCAATGACCTCGTTGAGCACCTCCTCGCGCAGGGCGGCGATGGTATCGGAAACATCCTCGCTGTCCATGAGTTCATTGCGCTGCTCATAGACCACCTTGCGCTGATCGTTGGCCACGTCGTCGTATTCCAGCAGCTGCTTGCGGATGTCGAAGTTACGGCCTTCCACCTTGCGCTGGGCGTTCTCTATGGCCTTGTTCACCCAGGGGTGCTCGATGGCCTCGCCTTCCTTCATGCCCAGCTTCTGCATGAGCTTGCCCACCCGCTCGGAGGCGAATATGCGCATCAGACTGTCCTCCAGGGACAGGTAGAAGCGGCTGGAGCCGGGATCGCCCTGGCGACCGGAACGGCCACGCAGCTGGTTGTCGATACGCCGGGATTCGTGGCGCTCGGTACCGATGACACGCAGGCCGCCGGCATCCAGCACCTGCTGGTGGCGGGCTTCCCAGGCCTGCTTCAGCTTTTCCTTCTCCGCGTCACTGGCGTCCGGCCCCAGATCTTCCATCTCCACATCCAGGTTGCCGCCCAGGACGATATCCGTGCCCCGACCGGCCATGTTGGTGGCAATGGTCACCGCTCCGGGCAGGCCGGCCTCGGCCACGATGCGCGCTTCCCGCTCGTGCTGCTTGGCATTGAGTACCTGGTGCTCAATACCAGCCTTCTGCAGCAGGCCGGAAACCAGCTCGGACACCTCGATGGAGGCCGTGCCCACCAGCACCGGCTGGCCACGCTTCACGCAGTCGCGGATGTCCTCGACGATGGCGTCAAACTTCTCTTTCGCGGTGAGATACACAAGATCGGTCTGATCGTCCCGCTGCATGGGCTTGTTGGTAGGAATGACCACCACTTCCAGGCCGTAGATCTGCTGGAATTCATAGGCTTCCGTATCCGCGGTGCCGGTCATGCCCGCCAGCTTGTCATAGAGGCGGAAGAAGTTCTGGAAGGTGATGGAAGCCAGGGTCTGGTTCTCCTGCTGGATTTCCACGCCCTCCTTGGCCTCCACGGCCTGATGCAGGCCCTCGGACCAGCGCCTTCCCGGCATGGTGCGGCCGGTGAACTCATCCACGATGATGACCTGGCCGTCACGCACGATGTAATCCACATTGCGCTGAAAGATCACGTGAGCGCGCAAGGCCGCCATGACATGATGCATGAGCATGATGTTGGCGGTGTCATAAAGGCTCGCGTTCTCGTCCAGCAGGCCCATTTCCGTGAGCATCTGCTCCACGTGCTCGTGACCCTCGTCGCTGAGGTACACCTGCTTGGCCTTTTCATCCACGGAGTAGTCGCCCGGACCAAAATCAGGCTTGCCCTCCTCGTTGGTGATGGGCTCCTGGCGGGTGAGGCGGGGAATGATCTGGTTGATCTTCTGATACAGCTCCGAGCTGTCTTCCGCGGGACCGGAGATGATCAGGGGCGTACGCGCCTCGTCGATTAGGATGGAGTCCACCTCGTCCACCACCGCGTAGTGGCGGCGCTGCACCCGCTGGCCGGCCTCGAAGGCCATGTTGTCGCGCAGGTAGTCGAAACCAAATTCGTTGTTAGTGCCATAGGTGATGTCGCAGTCGTAGGCTTCCTTGCGGCTCACGTTCACCAGAAAACGGTGACCGCTGGCGCTGCCATCGGCGTCCGGTTCGAAGCGGTAGGAGCTGCTGTCAGGCCCGGAACCGCCGGAGGAGTTGATGACACCGGTGCTCATGCCCAGGAAGTGGTACAGCTTGCCCATCCACGAAGCGTCCCGGCGGGCCAGGTAGTCGTTCACCGTGACCACATGCACGCCCTTGCCTTCCAGGGCGTTCAGATACACGGCCAGGGTTGCCACCAGGGTCTTGCCCTCACCGGTGCGCATCTCGGCGATCTTGCCCTGGTGCAGCACCATGCCGCCAATGAGCTGCACGTCGAAATGACGCATGCCCAGCACCCGGCTACTGGCCTCGCGCACCACGGCAAACACCTCCGGCAGCATCTTGTCCAGGCTCTCGCCTTCCTGAACGCGCTGGCGAAACTCGTCGGTCTTGGCCCGGAGTTCGTCGTCGGAGAGCCCCTTTACGGAATCCTCCAGGGCATTGATCTTGTCAACTTCCTTGAACATGCGCTTGACCAGCCGTTCATTGCGGCTGCCAAACACCTTTTTTGCGATTTTATTGAACATGAAGCTTGGGACCTTCCAGGACCAGAAAAGAATACGACGGCAGGCGGCAAAACCCGCCCATGATTTTCGGCTGAATTAAAAAGGGGAATAATACCGCAAACGCGGGAAATTTACTGTAACAACGGGACAGCAAGGCGGTTTCAGCCACCCTTGATGAAACGCGCAGGGTTAACGATCTTGCCGTTCTTCCTTACTTCGAAATGCACATGGGGACCGCTGGAACGGCCGGTGGAACCCAGCATGGCGATGGGCTCGCCCTTTTCCACCCGGTCGCCCACCTTGACCAGATTTTCCTGGTTATGGGCATAACGGGTGACATAGCCGTCCGCATGGCGGATTTCCACCACATTGCCATAGCCGCTCATGCGACCGGACTCGGTGACCACGCCGGCAGCCACGGCCAGTACCTCGCTGCCCCGCTTGCCAACGAAATCCATGCCCTTGTGGTACTTCTTCTTGCCGGTGAAAGGATCGGTGCGCTTGCCGAAATAGGAACTGACATACCCGGCCTTGAGTGGGCGGCCGGAAGGAATGACCTGGTCGCGCACCTCCCGCCGGGCAAGCATTTCTTCCAGCAGCAGCAGCTTGTGCTCGCGATCACGGAAAGCGGCCGTCAACCTCTCCAGTTCGCTCTCCAACTCCGGGAGCAGCACGGGTTCCTGCTCGTCCCGGTCCACGCCACCCCGGGGAGGCTCGGAGGAAAAGTCGAACTCCTGCTCATCCAGCTTGCCTACCTCAACCAGGCGTTCACCCAAGGCATTCAGGCGCAACAGGTTGGCACGCAGGCTGCCGATGCGCAGGGCCAGGGCATCAAGTTCCGCCTCCATGTCCTCGCGCAGGGTGGCCAGTTCGCGTTTTTCGTCGGCCATGGCATCCATGGCCGCCTGAAGATTTCTGTCCGTGGCGACCTGTACCGCCTCCAGGCGACCGTACTGGTATCCGGCAAACAGCGCCACACCGACCAGCGCGGCCACGGCCAGCATCTTTCCGGCAACGCGGAAAGGCGCTTCAGCAGTATTGTTGTTTGCGTCGCTCTTGGACATCGTATAATCAACTCATGATCAACAAACCACACAAGGTGGCCAGGGTACTGGAAGATGGCGCCCAACTGGGCCATCTCAACCGCATGCTGAAACAGCAGCGGGCACTGCTGGAACAGACCAGGAAAATCCTGCCTGCTCCCCTGAACGAACATTGCCTTCACGCCCGCATCGACAGTGACCGTCTTATTCTACATACCGACTCCCCGGCCTGGAGTACGGCCCTGCGCTTTCATGCGCCCCGTATCATCGCGGGACTGAAATCACTGGCGCCCAACCTGAAGAAGGTCGACGTGCGCATCATCATCGAACAGGAAGTCAGACCCGCCACGGGCCGCCGGGGTTCCCTGCCCGGGAAAACCGCCGCCTTGATTCGCGAACTGGCCGACGGCCTGGAGGACGCGGCCCTGCGTACCGCCTTCAAACGTCTGGGCAGGGCTTCAAGAGAGGACGAAACCCGTTGAAACCGCAGGTCGGACTTCAGTCCGACATACCCTGTAGCAGGCACCCTTGTCGGGCTGAAGCCCGACCCACAGTCGGTTCAGGACGCGTGCACAGGCGCGATGTAGGAAATGGGCACCAGCCCGTCTTCTTCCTCGAAAGTCACCTCTTCCCAGGCTTCCGGCGTGGCCACCAGCTTGTTCAACAGCTTGTTGTTGAGCGCATGACCTGACTTGTAACCATAGAAAGAGCCAATAAGGCTGTGGCCCAGCAGGTAGAGGTCGCCAATGGCATCCAGGATCTTGTGCTTGACGAACTCGTCTTCGTAACGCAGGCCGTCGTCATTCAGCACCCGGTAGTCGTCCACCACGATGGCATTGTCCATGCTGCCGCCCAGGGCCAGGTTCTTTTCACGCAACATCTCGATTTCCCTGAGAAAACCGAAAGTACGGGCACGGCTCACTTCCTTCACGAAGGAGGTGGAGGAAAAGTCGATGCTGGAGAACTGGGTCTCCTCGGTAAACACGGGGTGGTCGAAGTCGATGCCGAAACTGACCTTGAAGCCCTCAAAAGGCTCGAAGCGGGCAAACTTGTCGCCATCGCGCACTTCCACAGATTCCTTGATGCGAATGAACTTCTTCAGGGCATTCTGTTCTTCCACGCCGGCAGACTGGATCAGGAAGACGAATGGCCCGGCACTGCCGTCCATGATGGGCACCTCGGGGGCGCTGACATCCACGTAGGCGTTGTCGATGCCAAGCCCGGCAAAAGCAGACAGGAGATGCTCTACGGTGGAGATTTCCACCCCGTCCTTTTCCAGGGTGGTGGAGAGCTGGGTATTACCCACGTTCTCGGCAGTGGCCGGAATATCCACGGGTTCAGGCAGATCAACCCGTCGGAACACGATACCGGTGTCCGCCGCCGCGGGACGCAGGGTCAGGAATACCTTTTCACCTGTATGCAGGCCTACTCCGGTGGCCCGGATAACATTTTTCAGTGTTCTTTGCCTTATCATCAGCGCTAGTTCTCCGCCCCGGCCAAAATACCGTTCAGAATACAGAATACCCTAGGGAACCCATCGACAGGACTCAGGGATTTCCCTAATCTACCCTGTTTCCATCCCGATTGCAAATCCCCGCCCCGCCGTCAATCGGCTTGGCGGCGCAGGAAAGCAGGGATGTCCAGGTAGTCCATATCCGGCTTTTCCGCTGCCCTGGTGGCGGTATTGGCGTTCTGATCCTGCCGGCGGCGGATGGCCGTTGGTACCTCGTAGCCCTCATAGGCTTTCGAAGCACTCCCCAACTCGGCCGGGACTTCCTCGCCAGCGGCACTTTCCTCCGGCTGGGCAATGACCGTCTTGGGCGGCGCCACCACTTCCATCTCGGGGCGGCTGATCTGCACTTCCTCTTCCTCGCCCAGGCCGGTGGCCACCACGGTGACCCGCAGCTCATCGTGCATCTCGGGATCGATGACGGTACCCACCACCACGGTGGCGTCCTCACGAGCAAACTCCTTCACGGTGGTGCCCACCTCGTCGAATTCTCCGATGCCAAGATCCAGGCCGGCGGTGATATTGACCAGCACGCCCTTGGCGCCCGCCAGGTGGAAATCATCCAGCAGCGGGCAGTTCACCGCGGCTTCAGCGGCCTTGCGCGCCCGCTCCTCGCCGCTGGCGCAGCCTGAACCCATCATGGCCATGCCCATTTCCGCCATTACCGTGCGTACGTCGGCGAAATCCACGTTGATCAGGCCGGGACGGGTAATCAGCTCGGCGATGCCCTGCACGGCGTTGAGCAGCACGTCATTGGCCGCCTTGAAGGCGTCCAGCAGGGTGGTGCTCTTGCCCAGCACCGCGAGCAGCTTCTCGTTGGGAATGGTAATCAGGGAATCCACGTGCTTGCCCAGCTCCTCGATGCCCATTTCCGCCACCTTCATGCGCTTGTCCCCTTCGAAGGGGAAGGGCTTGGTGACCACGGCCACGGTGAGTATGCCCTGCTCCTTGGCCACCTCCGCCACCACAGGGGCCGCCCCCGTGCCGGTGCCGCCGCCCATGCCGGCGGTAATGAAGATCATGTCCGAGCCCTTGATGGCCTCGGCGATGCGGTCCTTGTCCTCCATGGCGGCCTGGTGGCCAATCTGGGGATTGGCCCCCGCGCCCAGACCCTTGGTCAGGCTGGAGCCGATCTGCAGGGTGGTGGTCACCTCTGAATTGTTCAGCGCCTGGGCATCGGTATTGGCGCAGATGAAATCCACGCCCTCGATGTTGGCGTTGAGCATGTGGGACACGGCATTGCCGCCGCCCCCGCCGATGCCGATAACCTTGATTACCGCGTTCTGACTGTCTACGTCCACTAGTTCAAACATTTGTCTTACTCCTGTCGTCTGCCTGTATGCTCCTGCCGGGGAGCCGCCTAAATATGTTCAATAAATCAGAAATTCCCCTGGAACCAGCTTTTCATCCGCTCCCAAGTTGCCCGCAACGCGCCCTTGTTCTCATGGGGCACGTTGATGTAACTGTTCTGCTGCCCGAAGAGCAGCAGGCCCACGCCGGTGGCATGTATGGGGTTGCGCACCACGTCCACCAGGCCGGTGACGTACTGGGGGATGCCCAAGCGCACCGGCATGTGGAAGACTTCTTCCGCCAGGTCCACCAAGCCTTCCATCTTGGAACTGCCCCCAGTGAGCACGATGCCACCAGCGATGAGATGCTCGAAACCGGAACGGCGCAGCTCGTCCTGCACCAGGGTGAGCAACTCCTCGTAGCGGGGCTCCACCACTTCCGCCAGGGTCTGGCGGGACATGCGCCGGGGCGGCCGGTCGCCTATGCTGGGCACCTCGATGGTCTCGTCCGCCGAGGGCAGCTTGCTCAGGGCGCAGGCGTAGCGCAGCTTGATCTCCTCGGCGTGGTGGGTGGGAGTGCGCAGAGCCACGGCGATGTCGTTGGTGACCTGGTCGCCGGCGATGGGAATCACCGCCGTATGACGGATGGAGCCGCCGGTGAACACGGCGATATCCGTGGTGCCGCCGCCAATGTCCACCAGGCATACCCCAAGATCCTTTTCTTCCTCGTCCAGCACCGAGTAGCTGGAAGCGATCTGCTCCAATATCAGATCCTGCACTTCCAGGCCGCAGCGGCGCACGCACTTGATGATGTTCTGGGCGGCGCTCACCGCCCCGGTGACCATGTGCACCTGAGCCTCCAAGCGTACGCCACACATGCCCACGGGCTCATGTATGCCTTCCTGGTTGTCGATGATGAATTCCTGGGGAAGGATGTGCAGGATGCGCTGATCCGCGGGAATGGGCACGGCCCGCGCCGCGTCTATGACCCGTTCCACGTCTCCCGGCGTGACCTCGCCGTCGTTGATGCCCACAATGCCATGGGAGTTGAGGCTGGACACATGGCTGCCGGCAATGCCCGCGTACACGGACTCGATTTCCACGCCGGACATGAGTTCGGCTTCCTCCACCGCGCGCTGTATGGACTGCACCGTGGATTCGATGTTCACCACCACGCCCTTCTTCAGGCCATGGGAGGGATGGGTACCGATACCGATGATCTCGATTTCCCCGTCGGTGGTAACTTCCCCGACAATTGCCACGACCTTGGACGTGCCTATGTCCAGCCCCACGACAATCTTTCTGCCTGCCTTTCTCATCAGCTCTTTTCCTCTGGCCGCCAGCTCACGGCGAAACCCTGTTCGTAACGCAGATCCACCTTTTCCGGCCTGCGTGCTTCCTGCTCCAGTGCCGGGTAGGCACCCAGCAGGCGCACAAGACGTCTGTCCGCGTCTTCCTTGCCCACCACGATGACTGTTCCATCCGCCAGTTCCAGTCGCCATTCGCCCCGCTTGTCCAGGGACAGGGCACTGATGGACAGGCCCCGTTTCCTGAAACGTGGCTGCTCCCGGACAAAGAAATCCAGCATCACCGGCGCCTTGCTCTCATCGCCGCTGAAACGCAGGGGCAGCCGCTTTTTCAATTTGTTGCGCGGATGAAACACCTGGCCCCGGTCATTCAGCAGACCATCCTTTCCCCAGTGGGCAATGGCCTTCTCTTCCGTCACATCCACCACCAGCCTGTCCGGCCACACCCGGGTGACGCGGGCATCGGCCACCCAGGGAGACCCGACCACCGCATCCCGCAGGCGCCGAAGATCCAGGCTGAAGAAACCACCATCCACGGTTCTGGCCAGGACCTGCTCGATGTTCTCCCGGTCCAGGTTGCGAAACTCGCCCTTCACCTGGATGCTGCGTATAGGCAGTGTTTGGGGGTCCATGAGGTAGCGCCCAAGCCCCCAGGAACCCACGCCGACCAGCAACACAAAGCCCGCCAGCACCAGCAGCCGCCAGTGCCGTTGGAACCAGCTCTGCTGCCTGCGCTTTTTCATTCCCCTGCCTCCAGGGAGTCGCTGAGGATGCGCCATACCAGC
This sequence comes from Sedimenticola sp., assembly GCA_027030425.1. Classification (GTDB taxonomy): domain Bacteria; phylum Pseudomonadota; class Gammaproteobacteria; order Chromatiales; family Chromatiaceae; genus Thiolapillus. The sequence continues at coordinate 38,568 of JALVEW010000015.1, read as the reverse complement.
TCCGGAAAATCCATGCCTGTCGCCTTTGCCGCCATGGGTACCAGGCTGTGGCTGGTCATGCCCGGCACCGTGTTCACCTCCATGAGCCAGGGCTGCCCCTGATCGTCCACCATGAAATCCACCCGGCCCCAGCCCCTGGCACCCACGGCCCGGAAGGCGCGCAGGGCGATTTCCTGCATGCCCGCCTCGGCGTCAGCGGACAGGCCGCAGGGGATGTGATAGGCGGTGCTGTCCACCTTGTACTTGGCCTCGTAGTCATAGAATTCATGGGGGGTCTCCAGGCGAATCACCGGCAAGGCCTCGTCACCCAGGATGGCCACCGTATATTCCCCGCCTTCTATCCAGCGCTCCGCCAACACCTCGTCGTCGAACTGGCGGGCCATGACCCAGCCCCGGCGCAGGCTCTCGGCATCCACGGCCTTGCTGATGCCGATACTGGAGCCTTCATGCACTGGCTTCACCACCAGGGGAAAACCCAGGGCGCCCGCCATGTCCAGGCTGTCCTCGTCCCGGATGAGCAGGTATTCCGGCGTGGGCAGGCCCATGCCGGACCACAGGCGCTTGCAGCGCACCTTGTCCATGCCCAGGGCGGAACCCAGCACACCGCTCCCGGTATAGGGAATCTCCAGGGTTTCCAGGATGCCCTGGATCACGCCGTCTTCACCGCCACGGCCGTGCATGATGATGAAGGCCCTGTCGTAGCTCCCTTTGGCCAGCACCCGACAGATATCGCGGCCCACGTCGATGCCATGGGCATCCACGCCCTTTTCCCGCAAGCCGGCAAGGACGGCGGCGCCGCTGTCCAGGGAGACGTCCCGCTCGGCGGACCAGCCGCCCATGAGAACGGCGACCTTGCCAAAATCAGCGGCCTTGGGCGTCATGCGGGCTCACCCACGATATGCACCTCCGGCTGCAGGCGGACGCCCGTCTGGCCTTCCACGATCTGCTGAATGTGATGAATCAAACCCTCGATGTCCGCCGCCCGGGCCGTGCCCGTATTGATGATGAAGTTGGCGTGCTTCTCGGACACCTGGGCGCCACCCAGACGGAAACCCTTGAGGCCGCAGGCCTCGATGAGCCGCGCCGCATGGTCCCCCGGAGGGTTGCGGAAGGTGGAGCCGGCACTGGGCTGGCCCACGGGCTGACTCTCATTGCGCTTCTTCAGCAGGCGCTGAACTTCATTCCGCTCGGCATCCGTATCACCAGGCTCCAGCTGCAGCTCGCAACCGATGAACCATTCTTCCCTGGGCGTCTTCACCTCCCGGTAGGCCACCTTGTATTCCAGGGGCGTGCGCCTGTGGATCACGCCCTGACGGTCGATGGTCTGTACATTGATGACCCGCTCCCAGGTTTCGCTGCCGAAGGCCCCAGCGTTCATGGCCAGGGCGCCGCCCATGGTGCCGGGAATGCCGGCGAGAAAGGCCGCGCCGCACAGGCCCGCCCTGGCCGCATGGCGCGCCACCAGTGCCGTGGGCGCGCCGGCGCCTACCCTCAGGCGGTTGGGCGTCAGGGTCTCGATGTCGTCCAGGCGGCCACGCATGGCAATGACCGTGCCTCGGAAGCCTCCGTCACGCACCAGCAGGTTGCTGCCCAGCCCCAGCCAGAGAATGGGCTCCCCGGCGGGCAGGGACTTGAGAAAATCCGACAGGTCGGCCTCGTCCGCGGGCTGGAAGTAATAGCGCGCCGGGCCGCCCACCCGCCAGGTGGTGTGCCGGGACATGGGTTCATCGATCAGCAACATGGTGTAATGATCCGCTGTTTCAACGCTGCTCCTCATGAGCCTTCCTCCTCTTTGGCGTGGATGCCGCCTTCCGGTTCACGGACTGCCCCGAAGCAGCCAGGGTTACGGGCCCGGGCTGGGGAAACTGACGCGCGGCCAGCGATTCACCACAACCCATGTGCAGATACCTGATGACATCCCGCTGTTTCATTTGCACCAAACCTCCGACAGCTGCGCTGCCACTTGTCCAATATCTCCGGCACCCATCATGAGCACCATGTCGCCCTCCTGGACAACCCCCTCCAGCACTTCCGGCAGATCCGCGAGCTGGCTCACGAATACCGGATCGATTTGTCCCCTGGCCCGCACCGCCCGGCTCAGGGCGCGGCCATCAGCGTCCGCCAGGGGTTTTTCCCCGGCGGCATAAACCTCGTTGAGCACCAGCAGGTCGGCCCCCGACAGAACTTCCACGAAATCATCGAAGGCGTCCCGGGTACGGCTGTAGCGGTGAGGCTGGAACACCAGCACCAGGCGCCGGTCCGGCCAGCCCTCGCGCACCGCCCGCAGGGTGGCGGCCACCTCCCGGGGATGATGACCATAGTCATCCACCAGCATGAATTCCCCGCTGCCGAAATCACAGTGTTCGTGTACCTGGAAACGGCGGCCTATACCCTGGAAGCCCGCCAGGGCCTTCTGTATGGCCTCCACGCCGACTCCCATTTCCAGGGCCACGCCGATGGCTGCCAGGGCATTCATCACGTTGTGCCGCCCGGGCAGGTTCAGGCTCACATCGAAAGGCTCCTGTCCCGCCCGCACCACGGTGAAACCTGATCTCAGACCATCGTGGGTAAGGTTCACGGCCCTCAGGTCCGCGTCCTCGCTGGTGCCGTAGGTGAGCACCTGGCGGGTGACCCGGGGCAGCAGAGCGCGCACTTCGGCATCGTCCATGCACAGCACAGCCAGCCCATAGAAAGGCAGGTGGTGCAGAAATTCCACGAAGGCGTCCTGCAAGCGGGCGAAATCGCCGCCATAGGTGCCCATGTGATCCCGGTCCACGTTGGTCACCACGGCCATCATGGGCTGCAAATATAGGAAGGAGGCATCGCTCTCGTCGGCTTCCGCCACCAGGATCTCGCCCGTACCCAGGCGCGCGTAGCTGCCCGCGGCATTGAGGCGACCACCGATGACGAAGGTGGGATCCAGGCCGCCCTCGATGAGCAGACTGGCCGCCAAGCTGGTGGTGGTGGTCTTGCCATGGGTGCCGGCCACGGCGATGCCGTAGCGGAAGCGCATGATCTCCGCCAGCATCTCCGCCCGGGGCACCACGGGTATACGCCGCTCCCGGGCGGCCCGCACTTCCGGATTCTCATCGGTGACGGCGCTGGAGATGATCACCGCGTCCACGCCCTGCACATGGCTTTCGGCATGGCCGATATGAATCTTCGCCCCCTGCTCCTGCAGGCGGCGGGTGGCGGCGTTCTCCGCCAGATCCGAGCCACTGATCTCATAACCCAGGTTGAGCATTACCTGGGCGATGCCATTCATACCGGAACCGCCTATGCCCACGAAATGCAGGCGGCGCATGCGTCCCATGGCCTCGGCCGCGTGGACCCGGGGGGCATTGCTCATGTCACGTATATCCGTCATGCGCTTGCCACCTCCTCGCAGGCATCGGCCACGGCGCGGGTGGCCCCGGGGCGACCCAGGGCGCGGGCGGCGCGGGCCATTTCCAGAAGCTTGTCCCGGCTGCCCAGCAGGCCGCCCAGTTTTTCCGCGAGGGCATGGGTTTCGATTTCCGCCTGGGGTTGAAGCAGTGCCGCCCCGGCAGCCACCAGGTATTCGGCATTGCGGGTCTGGTGGTCATCCACGGCATGGGGAAAAGGCACCAGCACCGACGCCACGCCCACGGCGGCCAGCTCGGAAACCGTCAGCGCCCCGGCACGGCAGATCACCAGGTCCGCCCAGGCCAGGGCCTCGGCCATGTCCTCTATGAATTCACTCACCCGGGCCTCCAGGTCCAGTTCCCGGTACAGGGATTCCGTGGCCTCCGCCTTGCCCCGCCCGGCCTGGTGGCGGATTTCCATTTCCACTTTCTGGCGCGCCAGGGCGGGAGGCAGCTGCTGGTTGAGGGCCAGGGCGCCCAGGGAGCCACCGACGATGAGCACCCGCACAGGCCCCACCCGCCCGGCCAGGCGTTTCTCCGGCGGCTCCACGGCCAGGATGTCCGCACGCACGGGATTACCCGTCTCCCGCGCGCCCGCGGAAGCGTGAAAGCTGCCGGGAAAGGCCTCCAGCACCCGCACAGCAATCTTCGCCAGCCAGCGGTTGGTGAGACCGGGAATGGTGTTCTGTTCGTGAACCACCAGGGGAATGCCCAGCAACCGGCTCATGAGGCCGCCGGGGCCGGTGACGAAACCGCCCATGCCCAGCACCACCTGGGGACGGCAGCGGCGCAGCACTTTCCCCGCCTGCCCCATGGCGCGCAGCAGGCGGAAAGGCGCCAGCAGCAGGCCCACCGCGCCCTGGCCCCGCAGGCGATAGGCGGAAATGGTGTGCAGGGGAAAGCCCTGGGACGGCACCGTGCGCGATTCGAAACTGTCCGGGGTGCCCATCCAGTCCACATCCCAGCCGCGCTCACGCATTTCCCGCGCCACCGCCAGGGCGGGGAAGACATGGCCGCCGGTGCCTCCCGCCATGATCATCAGGCGCGCCATGGCAGACCTCCCGGGCCTTCCTGCCCCGTGCTGTTCTCCCAGTGAATGCGCAGCAGCACGCCTACCGCCAGACAGGCGATGATCATGCTGTTGCTGCCATAGCTGATGAACGGCAGCGTCAGGCCCTTGGTGGGCAGCAGGCCCACATTGACACCCACGTTGATGAAGGCTTGCATGCCCAGCCACAGGCCGATGCCATAGGCCACGTAAGCCGCGAATCGCCGCTGCAGAGCCTCTGCCGCCGCCCCTATGCTGAAGGCCCGCCATACCAGGATGGCGAACAGGCCAATGACGGTCAGTGTGCCCACCAGGCCGAATTCCTCGCCGATTACCGCCATGATGAAATCCGTGTGGGCCTCGGGAAGGTAGAACTGTTTCTGAATCCCGTTGCCCAGGCCCACTCCCGTCCATTCCCCCCGGCCGAAGGCGATGAGGGCCTGGGAAAGCTGGTAACCGGAATCCAGGGGATCGGCCCAGGGATTGAGAAAGGAAGTCACCCGTTCCATGCGGTAGGGGGAGGTGATCACCAGCACCGCCCCCCCGGCCACGGCCAGCAGCAACAGCAGGCCGAACTGCCACAGGGGCGCGCCCCCCAGGAACAGCAGCCCCAGGGCCGTGGCCAGGAGCACCACCGTGGTGCCGAAATCCGGCTGGGCCATGAGCATGATTACCGCCACGGAAAGCAGCAGCAGGGGCTTGATGACGCCCCAGACGCTGTGAGCCACTTCCACCTGGCGGCGCACCAGGTATCCCGACATGTAGAAGATCATGAACAGCTTCATGAACTCGGAGGTCTGCAGGTTGAAAGGCCCCAGGGCCACCCAGCGGGTGGCGCCATTCACTGTCTTGCCCACTCCGGGGATGAGGACCACGGCCAGCAGCAACAGGCCGAAGAAATACAGCCAGGTACTGCCCTTCTCCCACCACTGGCTGGGTACCTGCAGGGCAACAAAAGCCGCGATCAGCCCCAGGGCCAGAGCAATAAGGTGCTTACTCAGGTAGTGGAAGGAGTTGCCGCTGCCAGCCAGATGCAAAGAGGCGGAACTGACCATGACAATACCCAGGCCCACCAGGGCCAGCACCGCCAGCAACAGCATCCAGTCCACGGCATTGCCCTGGCGGGATATCATGGGCATGGGCTTGGCCACGGCACTCATGAGCAATACCTCGCCACGGATGTCTTGAAACTTTCCCCGCGCTCCTCGAAGCCGGAGAACATATCGAAACTGGCACAGGCCGGTGACAGCAAGACCCGATCACCGGGCCGGGCCAGGGCCACGGCCTTGGCCACAGCGTCGTTCATGTCCACGGCCTCAACCACCTCGACCTGCGGGGCCAGGCAACGACGGATCTGTTCCCGGTCACGCCCCATGAGCACCACCGCCCGGGCAAGCCGGCAGATGGCCTCCCCCAGGGTGGAAAAGTCGGCATTCTTGCAGTCGCCCCCGGCAATGAGCACCGTGCGACTGTCGTCTCCCCGATCCAGCCCTTCCAGGGCGGCAATGGTGGCGCCGGGATTGGTGCCCTTGGAATCGTTGTACCAGGCAACCCCTTCATGAACGCAGACATGCTCCGTTCGGTGCGCCAGGCCAGGGAAGGTCTTCAGCACCTCCACCATGGTTTCCAGGGGAAGATCCAGGGCCGTGCCCATGGCCAGGGCCGCCAGGGCGTTGGCCAGGTTGTGGCGACCCGGCATGAGGAGTTGGTCCGCCCGAAGCAGGCGCTGCTCTCCCCGGCACAGCCAGGTCTTCCCCTCCGCCTCGCACAGGCCGAAGGTCCGGCCATCGGCGGGCCGGCCAAGGGTGAAGAACAGGGAACTGGCGGCCCGGGGCATGGCAGCCACCCGGGGATCATCCAGGTTGTACACGCCGACGCGGGCGCCGGCATAAATGCCCGCCTTGACGGTGGCGTAAGCATCCAGGGACGCATAGCGGTCCATGTGATCCGCGGAAATGTTCAGCACCACCGCCACTTCTGGCGCCAGGGAGCGGGTGGTTTCAAGCTGGAAACTGGACAGCTCCAGCACATAGAGTTCATTGTCCTGGTCCAACAAATCCAGCACCGGCTCGCCCAGGTTACCGCCCACGGCGGCGCGCCGGCCGGCTGCCCTGGCCATCCGTCCCAGAAGCGTGGTCACCGTACTCTTGCCATTGGAGCCCGTAATGGCCGCCACCGGGGCCTGCACTTCCCTGGCGAAGATTTCCACGTCCCCCAGCACGGGTACGCCCTTGTCCCGGGCATGGGCCACAGCAGGCGTCGTCAGGGGCACGCCGGGACTGAGAACCAGCAAATCGGCGTTGGCGAACAGGGCCTCATCGAATCCGCCGAGAAACAGGCCCACATCCGGCAGTTCCTGGCGCAGGGCTTCCAGGCAGGGAGGTTGCTCGCGGCTGTCGGTGACTGCCACCTGCAGCCCCCGGGCACTGAGATGACGGGCGCAGGACAGACCGGTCTTGCCCAGGCCCACCACCAGGGCCCGTTTCGGCAGCTGATCCGTTTGCAGTGCGTTCGCCATCATCTTATCTTCAGACTCGCCAGGCCGATGAGCACCAGGATGACCGTGACGATCCAGAAGCGCACGATGACCCGCGGCTCCGGCCAGCCTTTCAGCTCGAAATGATGATGCAGGGGCGCCATGCGGAAGATGCGCCGTCCGGTGAGCTTGTAGGAGCCCACCTGGAGAATCACCGACACGGTTTCCACCACGAACACCCCGCCCATGATGAACAGCACCAGCTCCTGGCGCACGGCCACGGCCACTACCCCCAGGGCCGCGCCCAGGGCCAGGGCGCCCACGTCACCCATGAATACCTGGGCGGGATAGGCGTTGAACCACAGAAAGCCCAGGCCCGCCCCCACCAGGGCGCCGCAGAAGATGGCCAGCTCTCCCACCCCGGGGAGGTAGGGAATGAGCAGATATTTGGACAGGTACAGATGACCGGACACATAGGCAAACACCCCCAGGGCGCCGGCCACCATCACCGTGGGCAGGATGGCCAGGCCGTCCAGGCCGTCGGTGAGGTTGACCGCATTGGAGGTGCCCACGATGACGAAATAGCTGAGCAGCACGAAAGCCGGCCCCAGATCCAGCACCACATCCTTGAAGAAAGGCACGATAAGCTGGGTTTCCGCCGGCAGGCTGGCCGTTACATAAAGGGCGACGGCCGCACCGAAACCGAACAGGGATTGGCCCAGGTATTTCCAGCGTGCGGGCAGGCCCCGGGAATCCCGCAGCACCAGCTTGCGGTAGTCGTCGATAAGGCCCACGATGCCAAAGGCCAGGGTGGTGAGCAGCACGATCCAGATGTAACGGTTGCCCAGATCCGCCCACAACAGCACGGCGATGGACACCGCCACCAGGATCAGGGCGCCGCCCATGGTGGGGGTGCCCGCCTTGGAAAAATGGCTTTCGGGGCCGTCGTCGCGCACGGTCTGGCCGATTTTGTACTGGCTCAGGCGGCGGATCATCACCGGCCCCACCAGGAAGGAAATGACCAGGGCCGTGAGCACACCAAGGATGGCCCGCAGGGTGATGTAGTGAAACACCTTGAAGGCGGGGTCGAACCGGGCCAGGTAATCTGCCAGCCAGATCAGCATGTCACATCCCCCCCGCACAAAGCCTGCACCACTTTCTCCATGGCCGCCGCCCGGGAGCCCTTGACCAGCACCGTGTCCGCCTCATCCAGCTCCGCGGCCAGGAAATCCAGCAGTTCCTCACGGGTGGAGAAATGCGCTGCCCCTTCACCGAACCCCCGGCTGCAAAGGGCGCTGAGTTCCCCACAGGTAAACAGGCATTCCACGCCGGCCTCCCTGGCATGCGCGCCCAGTTCTTCATGCAGGGCCGGCGCATCCGCCCCCAGCTCCCCCAGGTCGCCCAGCACCAGCACCCGGCGTCCAGGGGCCAGGCGCAACAGGGCGATGGCCATGCGCACGGAGTCCGGGTTGGCGTTGTAGCTGTCATCGATGACGCGCATGCCACCAGGTCCCCGGCGGCTGTACAGACGTCCCGGCACGGGCGGCAGGGAAGCCAGCCCGGCCTCGATGTCTTCCCGGGACGCGCCCAGCACTTGGGCCGCGGCTATGGCGGCCAGGGCGTTCATGCGGTTGTGTTCGCCCGCCAGCCGCAGACGGATCTGCAATTCGCCAGTCGGCGTGTGCACAGAAAACTCGTTATGGAAGCCTTCCTCGTCCCAGACCAGCCGGGCGGCCGCGTCCGGACTGCGGATCTGGGCATCTTCTGAAAGACCAAAGCCCAGGCTGGCGCGGTTCCCGGCCAGCTCCCGCCACAGGGGCGCAAAAGGGTCGTCGGCGTTGTATACGAACACCCCGTCATCGGCCAGGCCGTTGAGAATCTCGGCCTTGGCCCGGGCCACGCCTTCAAGGTCGCCAAAGCCTTCCAGGTGGGCACGGCCGGCATTGTTGAGTATGGCCACGTCGGGACGGGCAATACGGCTCAGGTAGTCGATTTCACCGGGATGATTGGCCCCCAGCTCCACCACGGCAAACACCTCATCCTGGAGGCGGCACAGGGTCAGGGGCAGGCCGATGTCGTTGTTCAGGTTGCCCAGGGTAGCCAAGGTACTGCCCCGGCGGGCCAGGATGGCGGCCAGCATCTCCTTCACCGTGGTCTTGCCGTTGCTGCCGGTCACCGCCGCCACTTTGGCCCTGGAACGCCTGCGCCAGGCCGCTGCCATGCGGCCCAAACCGATGCGGGTATCCTCCACCTGCAGGCGGGGCAGATCCATGTCCAGGTCACGGCTCACCATGGCGGCCGCCGCCCCGCGGCTTTTCGCATCCGCGACATAATCATGCCCGTCGAAGCGGGGGCCTTTCAGGGCCACGTAGAGGTCACCCTGCTTCAGGCGGCGGCTGTCGGTACTCACGGAAGCAATGCTCACGTCATTGCCCAGCACCACGCCATGGGTGGCCACTGCCAGCTCGGAGAGCCGGAAACTGATCATACCGAACCCTCCAGGCAAAGGCGCACTTGCTCCAGGTCGCTGAAGGGCAGGCGCAGCTCACCCACCTGCTGCCAGGTTTCGTGCCCCTTGCCTGCCACCAGCACGATGTCGCCAGGCGCCGCCTCCCCGATGGCCAGGGCGACGGCCCGGGCGCGATCCGGCTGCACCAGCACTGCACCGGGCTGCTCCATGCCTTCGAGGATGTCGGCAATGATGGCGGCGGAAGCCTCGTGGCGGGGATTATCATCAGTGACCACCACCCGATCGGCCATGGCCTCGGCCAGCGCCCCCATCTGCGGACGCTTGCCCCGGTCCCGGTCGCCGCCGCAGCCGAACACGCAGAACAGCCGCCCCCGGCAATGGGCGCGCAGGGAGGACAGAGCCTTGCCCAGGGCATCCGGAGTATGGGCGTAATCCACCACCACCAGGGGCTGGCCTTCACCGCCAAAGGTCTGCATGCGGCCGGGGACGGTTTCCAGGCGTTCCAGCCGGGCCAAGGCGTCTTCCATGGGGACCTCCCAGGCGAGCAGTACGGCCAGCACCAGCATCAGGTTGACGGCATTGAAGTCACCAAGCAGGCGGCTGTGGATTTCGGCCAGCCCCCAGGAAGAGGAAAGCTGCAGCAGCAGTCCCTGGGAGCGGGTTTCCAGGGCTTCCAGGCGGATGAACTCGTCCGCGCCCAGGGTGCGTCCACCGCTGTGACAGGCCACAGTGCGCACCCGGCCCTTGAGTTTTTCCAGCAGAGCCGCGCCCGCGTCGTCGTCGGTGTTGATTACCGCCAGCTCCAGCCCCGGGGCATCGAACAGGCGCTGCTTGGCCGCCGCGTAGGCCCGCATGGAACCGTGGTAGTCCAGGTGATCGCGGCTGAGATTGGTGAATACCGCCGTGTGAAAAGGCACTGCCGCCAAGCGATGCTGGTCCAGGGCATGGGAAGAGACCTCCATGGCCACGGCTCCCGCCCCCTGTTCCCGCAGGCCGGCAAGAATGCGCTGGGCCTCCACCGCATCCGGCGTAGTATGGGTGGCCGGCTGAAGTTCACCGGGAAAGCCGTTGCCTGTGGTGCCGGTCACCGCGCAACGCCAGTGCTCCGGCAGGGCCTGGGCAAGATACAGGCTCACGCTGGTCTTGCCGTTGGTCCCGGTGACGCCGATCATGCGCATCCGGGCCGCCGGATCACCGAAGAAACGGGCGGCAATCTGGCTGGCCCGCTCTCCCAGCTTGTCCACCGGCAGCACAGGCACCCGAGCCTCCAGGCTACGGATATTCTCCGCGGGCCACTGATCCGAAACCTCCGCCAGAACCAGGGCAGCACCTTGATCCAACGCCTGGGACAGATAGCTGAGACCGTGGCCACGGCTACCTTCGAGCGCCAGGAACAGACTGCCCGGCCGAACCTGGCGGCTGTCCAGGGTCAGATCCGACAAAGGGATATTCTGCCACCCCCCCTCCGGCAAACAGAGATCGGAAAGCAGTTCTCCCGCCAGCCAGCGACAATCGGGTTGTTGCGCCCTGGCCATCAAGGCTTCACCTCCCCGCCCGCCAGGCGCACGGCCTTGCGCGTGGCAAGATTGTCCGGCCGCACGTTCAGCAGCCGCAGGGCATCATCCATCACCGCGGAAAACACCGGCGCTGCCACCAGCCCGCCATAGTACTGCTTGCCCCGGGGCTCGTTGATCATCACCACCACTACCAGCCGCGGATCACTGGCCGGCGCCATGCCGGCGAACAGGGAAAGGTATTTACGTTGGGAATATCCACCCTTGCCTGCCTTCTTCACCGTGCCGGTCTTTCCGGCCACACGGTAACCAGCCACCGCCGCCCGGGTGGCGGTGCCGCCCTCGGAGACCACGGATTCCATCATGCGGCGCACGGCGCGGGCTGTCTTGACGCTGAACACCCGCCGGCCTTCCGGCACCTGGTCACGGCGCAACAGGGTGACGGGAAGCTGCACACCATCGTTGGCCAACACGGCGTAGGCCTGGGCCAGTTGCAGTACGGAAACCGAGATGCCGTATCCGAAGGAAAGGGTGGCCTGATCAATGCGCGCCCAGTTGGCCGCCGGGCGCAGCTGCCCCCTTGCCTCGCCGGGAAAACCGCTGCCGGTACTCTTGCCGAAACCCAGGGCGGCCAGATAATCATGGAACTTTTCCCGCGGCAGGGACAGGGCAATCTTGCCCGCCCCCACGTTACTGGATTTCTTGATGATGGTCTCGATATCCACCAATCCAAGGTTGTTATGGTCTTTCACCTGGTGGCGACCGACCTTGAAATATCCGGGACTGGTGTCGATACGGGAGTCTTCCCGGATGATGCCCAGATCCAGCCCCACGGCCACAGTGAGGGGTTTCATGGTGGACCCCGGCTCGAACACGTCGGTGACCGCCCGGTTACGCATGCGTCCGTCCACGCGCTTGCGCGGTGCATTGGGGTTGTAACCCGGCTGGTTGACCATGGCCAGTACTTCCCCGGTCTTCACGTCCAGCATGACCACGGATCCTGACAGGGCGTTGTGCCGGCTGATGGCGGCCTTGAGTTCCCGGTAGGCAATGTACTGCAGTCGCTGGTCCAGGCTCAAAGCCAGATTCTTGCCCGGCTGGGGCATGCGCAGGCTCTCCACGTCCGCCACCACCTGACGGCGGCCATCCCGCAGCACGCGCTTGAGCCCGGGCTTGCCGGCCAGCTGTTCATTGAAGGCCAGCTCCAGCCCTTCCCTGCCGATGTCATCCACATCCGTGAAGCCGATGACATGGGCAAAGGTTTCCCCGTCGGGGTAGAAGCGCCGATATTCACGGGTGGCCTGAATGCCGTTGATATGATGTTTCCTTGCCACTTCCATGACCCGCTGCGCCTCTTCCGGCGGCATGCGCCGCCGCAGATAGACGAAATGCTTGTGGCTGTACCGCGCCAGCTTGCGGCGCAGGTCATCCAGTCCGATATCCAGGGCCCGGGCCAGGGGTTGCAGGGTATTGGCGTCGGGACGCAGCAGGCGAGGGTTGGCAGCGATGGAATCCACCGGCGTACTCATGGCCAGCACCACGCCGTTGCGGTCGGTGATGGCGCCACGATGGGCAGGCACTTTCACCCGGTCCAGGTACCGGTGATCCCCCTCGGACTGGAGGAAATCCCGCTCGAAGATCTGCTGGTCCACAGCCCGCCATATCAGGCCGAACACGGCCACCATGAAGATGGTCAGCACCACCCGGCGACGACCCACGTAGGCCTTGGGCAGGGCTTCCGCCTGCTTCTGCCTCCTCGCCCGCTTTTCGCGCCTAGCCACCATGTTGCTCCTTGATGATCACGATTTCGTCTGCCCTGGGCATACGCATTTTCAACTGTTTCCGGGCGCTTGCCTCGATATGCGCCGGCGTTCCCCAGGCGCCATGCTCAAGTAGCAGCTGCTCCCATTCGATATCCACTTCGTCGATCCGGGCATCCAGTTTCTTCAATTCCCTGAACAACACCCGGGAACGGTATTTGCTGTGCACCACCGCTATGGCGGATACCAGTACCGCCAGCGTCAGCAGCACCAGCATGACCTTGCGCGAACGTTTCATGGGCGCTTTTCAGCCACCCGCATAATGGCGCTGCGCGCCCTGGGGTTCTCCTCCAGTTCCCGCCTGCCGGGGCGAACCGCCTTTCCCACCAGTTTGAGCACACCGGGCTTCAGACTGGCATCCCGCACCGGCACCCCCCGCGGCATGACCTCGCCCCGGGACTGCTCGCGCATGAAGCGCTTCACCATACGGTCTTCCAGGGAATGGAAACTGATGACCACCAGCCTGCCGCCGGTTGCCAGCACGTCCACCGCCTGGCGCAGACCTTCGCGCAAATCGTCCAGCTCCCTGTTCACATGGATGCGTATGGCCTGGAAACTGCGCGTGGCCGGATGCTTGTGGCGGTCCTTCACAGGGCTGGCGCGCTGGATCAGCCGCGCCAGCTGCGTGGTGGTACGCAGGGGTTCTTCCCGGCGATGCGCCACAATGGCCCGGGCTATACGCCGGGAAAAACGTTCCTCGCCAAACTCCCACAGCACCCGGGCGATTTCCTGCTCTTCCGCCGTAGCCAGCCATTGCGCCGCGCTCTGGCCGCTGCTTCTGTCCATGCGCATGTCCAGAGGGCCTTCCTGCTGGAAGCTAAAGCCTCTTTCCGCATCATCCAGCTGGGGAGAAGACACCCCCAGATCCAGCAGCACGGCATCCACGCGGCCCGCCACGCCATGCTTTTCCGCAACCTTCTTCAGATCGGCAAAACTGCAATGCTCCAAGCGCAGCCTGTCGTCTCCGGCAAACCGTTTTCGTCCGTGGGCGATGGCAGCCTCGTCCTTGTCCAGGGCGATGAGGCAGCCGCCTTCTCCCAGGCGCTCCAGTATGGCGCCGCTGTGGCCGCCACGGCCAAAGGTGCCGTCCATGCAACAACTGTCGGGCCGGATGTTCATCGCATCTATCGCTTCCTCGAACAGTACTGGCTTGTGCAGATGCAAGCCATTCATCTACAGGGCCAGGTTCGCCAGCTCTTCCGACAGCTCGGCCTCGTCACCGGGCATCACCGTTTCCAGGCAATCGTCACGGGTCGCGAACCAGGCATCCTCTGCCCAGATCTCGAACTTGTTTCCCTGCCCCACCAGGGCCACGGGCTTCTCCATGCCCGCATATTCACGGAGACTGGCGCTGAGCAGAATGCGTCCCTGTCCGTCCAGATCCAGTTCCGAGGCATGCCCCAGCAACAGCCGCTTCAGGCTCTTGTTCTGTTTTTTCAAGTCCGGCAGGGAAATCACCTTGCGGGCAACCTCCTGCCATTCGCTCCGGGGATAGAGCCACAGGCAGCGCTCATAAGGATTCACCGTCACCACCACGCCGGCGTCCTCGGGACCGACCAGCTCCTTCCGGTACTTGACCGGAATGGCCAGACGCCCCTTGGCATCCAGATTCAAGGTGTTGATCCCTAGAAACACAATTACCCCTTTTTCCCCACAATTCCCCACATTGATTCGAATAATAGGCCCTACACCCCACCGGGTCAAGCAGATGCGGAGAAAAAATGCTTAGTTCTCAACGGCTTACGAAACAAAACGAATATGAGAAAAAAGGAACAACAAACAGCAACCTGCAGACGCAAGTTAAAGTAGTTTATGAGGATGTCTTGCCGAATGGATGGAAAAAATGTGAGCCGAATGGCAAAAGAAAGGGGGGAAGACGGTCTGTAAGCCGGGTTCTGTCAGCAGCCGAAACTGCCGTGATAGTCATTCATCTGGGACGCCCGTCACCGGACGCCTCAAGCAACCTACCCGGAAGCGGCCGCGGGCAACGGCAATGCTTCCCTATTTGGTCTTGCTCCGGTCGGGGTTTACCCTGCCACTGCCGTTACCGGCAGCGCGGTGCGCTCTTACCGCACCTTTTCACCCTTACCTGTCAAGATCATGACAGGCGGTATATTTTCTGTGGCACTTTCCGTAGGCTCGCGCCTCCCAGGCGTTACCTGGCGACCTGCCCTGTGGAGCCCGGACTTTCCTCCGTTGACAAGCAACAGCGACTATCCGACCGTCTTCCCGTCATGGAAAATATAGGCAACAGGGGGAGATTGCAAGTATCTTTCAAGCAAGATCCGGGACCAGGCAATCCAATCACACAAGCGGTCGAAAAGCCGGGTTCCCATGCCTATTCCTGTATTATCGCCTTTCTGCGGGCATGCATGCGCTGGTAATAACCCGTCCCGGGGGAGCCAAGCCAGAGCATGTACGGAGGCCTGGACTCCATTACCAACAGGCTGGCGAAAGGCCAGGACAGCCCGTCATTGAACGAGGACCAGGTCCTGCCTCCATCAGAGCTGGTGACGACGCCACGTGACGCCGGGGCATAACCACCGGAGTAAAGCGCGCTGCTGGAGGCGGCAAAGAGCAGGTCGGGATCGATGGGTGAGACAGCCATGTCGCGCAGGTAGTCATCGGTCAGCAGATGTTCCCAGTTCCGACCGGCGTCCTTGCTGCGATACAAGCCCCGCCCCTCGCCGAAAACCGCCACATAGACCCAATCCGCATGGAAAGGATCGGGCTGGATGGCGGCCACGCCTTCCCAATAGGCATCCCAGAACTCATCTCCCAGAGCGCCTGTCATTTCCGGCAAGCCGGTTTGCTCCCAGGTGCCCGAATCCCCGCCATCCGTGGAACGCCAAAACCCCGCTTCCCCCCCGGCGTAGACCAGGCGCCCATCATGGGCATCCACGGCGATGTGGCGGCAGCCGTTGCAATCCAACACCAAGTCCCAATGCTGTCCGTCGTCCCGGCTGCGGTACACATCGCCATCAACAGTGATAAACAAGGTGCGCGCTCCCTCCGGGCTATGGGGATCAACGCTCAAGCCGGAAGGAATACCATCAGGCAAGCCGGTATTGGCCGGCTTCCAGCTGATGCCGTAATCATCGCTGCGCAGCAGGGTGTGGGGGCTGTCTATCTCTTCAGCTTGGGTGATCCAGACCACGTTCGGCCGTGTCGGGTCGGCGGCAACTGTCATGCTGTTGCCGCCGTCACCATTCCAGCTCCCTACGTAGCGCGCATCATTGCAGTTCTGCCAGGTATTGCCCCCGTCATCGCTACGAAAGCAGCCCAAATCCGGCATGGCCAGATAGACATGGCTCGAGTCGGCATTGAGAGCCAGTCCAAAGGGCACGATATTGTCCACCCCCCGCGACCGCCAACGGCCGGGGGCAAGTTCGTCGGAGTACAAGGGTTCAAAGGATCGTCCGTCGTCACGGGTAACCCAGACAAACTGGGAATCAACCCACAGCAGGGCATCGGGATCGGAGAGATCCATGCCCAGGGTCTTGGCGTCACCGTTGAAACTGGTGCCGTAGGCGGAATCCACACTCGCCCAGCCAGGATTCCAATCTGCCTTGCTGCCGAGCTGTCGCCAGTTGGCGCCGCCGTCAACAGTCTCCCAGATTTCGGGATAGTCCATGTCGATCACGCGAAGGGCGTGCTGATCATCGGCATCGGGCCAGACCAGAAGGTTGCGGCTCCCCAGATCGTTCTCGCCGGTCAATCGCATCCATTCCCAGGCGCCGTTGAAACGCCCCTCGTAGAGATATCCTCCATCAGGATCGTCGGTTATGCACCGGTAGCCGGAATCCCAGACATCACCGTAGGTGGTGACATAAAGCCTGTCGGGGTCGTTGGGAGCCAGAGCCATATCGGCAATCTGCCCCAGTTTGGCGGCGATGCGCTTCCAGGTCTTGCCCCCGTCGGCACTCTGATAGAGCATGGCCGGGCCGCAGGCGAAACGCCCCTCCCCGGCCAAAAGGTAGAGCGATTCTTCATCTCTCCAATCCACGGCCAGTTTGAGGATATGGAGGCCGTTGGGCAGGGTGCTGTTGCTGACTCTCCACCAGCTCTTACCACGGTCGGTGGTCTTGTAGATTGTTCCGTCGGCAACATCGTACTGTGAGTGATGAGCCATATAGCCCACATTGGGATTGCTGTATGCGATTTTGATATCCGTGATGTAACCATGGCTCAATACCGGAACGAACGACGCCCCGGCATCGGTACTGCGGAAAACACCGTTTTCCGTGCCCAGGTAAAGGATTTGCGGATCAAGGGGGTCGAACCCCAGCCCGCTGACATGGGTTACGGTCAGGCCTCGGGAAGCGCCGATGACATCCCAGGTCCGACCGCCATCCAGGGAACGGTAAGCCCCGCTGAGGTCGCTACCCACCAGGATGATGCCCGTGGGACCGGCGCCAATGGCATTGAACGCTCCCCCTCCGCCGGGATTGGTGGACTGCCAGCGCAATGACGGGGAAAGGGGGTGCACAACAGCAGCTTGAAGGTTTGTCAGAGAGGCCGCCATCCCCTCGCCGGAGAATGCGGGGAAGATGACAAACACTATTAACCCGGCGACCAAATATGTCGCCCTCAGTGCTTCAAACAGGGCGCGTATCAAGGCGCGGCTTGCAGGCAATGGCAAGCCCTTGTCAAAAGCCGCAACGCAGAGAGGCGCCCTGTTTGAAGCACCTAACAAATTGAAAACAAAAAGGAAGGCCGCCCTGTCCGCGCGGGTGGACTGCGTTATCAACACTTGCTGTAGGGGGGCTACAGCGGCGCGTTGATGCCTTGCCACCCGCGCGGACAGGGCGGCTGAGGACGATATATTTGGTTGCCGGGTTAATAAGTATGACAGAACCCGGGGCATCAATATCGACATCATCAAATGATCTCCTCCAGCCAAATATCGAGACCGTCAAGCAATCCGTTTTCAACGATTCTCGCATTTCTGTTTGAAACACCGTTTTTCCACGTCCCGTGCGCGGCACAGCGAGGGGCCGGAACTCAGCGTTTTTCCAGGGCCAGCTTGTACAGCAGGTTCTTTTTCTCTCCCGTGATGCGCGCCGCCAGGGCCGATGCCTGCTTCAAAGGCAGCTCCTCGAGAAGGACATCCAGCACCCGCATGGCTTCCGCCGAGGGAAGATTCCCGTCACGCTCCGGCACGCCGGCCAGGATCACCACGAATTCTCCACGCTGGCGCATGTCGTCCGCCTCCACCATAGCCAGCACCTCGGCCAGAGGGCCCTGCATGACATCCTCATACTGCTTGGTCAGCTCCCTGGCCACGCAGACCTCCCGCCCGGCGCCCAGCACCTCCACCATGTCGCGCAGAGCATGGAGGATGCGGTGAGAAGATTCGTAGAACACCTGGGTGGAAGGCTCCGCCGCCAGGGCCTGCAGCCGCTCCCGCCGGGGACCGGGGCTGCGCGGCAGGAAACCGTGAAAACAGAAGCTGTCCACGGGCAGGCCCGAGACACTGAGGGCGGCAATGACGGCGCTGGGGCCGGGCAGCGGTGATACCCTGATGCCTGCCTCACGGCAGGCCCGCACCAGGGGAAAACCGGGATCACTGACCAGGGGCGTGCCGGCATCGGAGATCAGAGCCACATCCTGCCCCTGCTCCAGCAACTGCAACACCCCCTTCACCGCCCGACGCTCGTTGTGCTCGTGCAGGGCCAGCATGGGCCTGTCTATGCCATGATGCTGCAACAGACGGCGGCTGCGCCTGGTGTCTTCCGCGGCAATACGATCCACTTCCCCCAGCACACGGATGGCACGCAGGCTGATATCGTCCAGGTTGCCGATGGGCGTAGCGACTATATAAAGTGTACCCCTGTTATTTGACACTCCGCCCTCCGGCATCGGATACTCTGCTGCCTTGCAACTCGTGGCACATGGACAATGCGCAGCAGACAGTATTCACGGTATATCCTCTTTCCATTCCTTCTGTTGGCACTACTCACAGGATGTGAGACCACGCCGGTCAAGCCAACCGTCCCCACGGATCCCCAGGCGGTTCACGCAGCCAGGCTCTACGAGGAACAGCGCTACCAGGAAGCCGCCGAACTCTACCTGGATCTCGTGAATCGCGCCCCGGCGGACAACCGCGCCCTCTACCAGCTGCTGGCAGCCGACAGTCTGATTCATGATGGGCAGCTTGACAAGGCCGAAGCCCTGCTCAAGCAGATTCAGCCTGCTGCCCTGCCTAGCAGGGAAAGCTTCCGGCTGGAACTGGTACGCGCCAGCCTGGCCCTGGAAAGGCATCAGCCGGAAACCGTGCTGGAAATCCTCCAGGTCCTGCCGAAAAACGCCTCCCGGGACGCCGCCATCCGCTATCACAGCCTGCGGGCCGCTGCCTTGAAGGAATTGCAGCAAAAACTGCCCTATGCCAGGGAACTCATGGTCCTGGACGGACTGCAGCAGGACGACGAACAGCAATTGCAGACCCAGCTCGGCATACTGGATACCCTGACCCGCTTCCGTCCCCGGGACCTGCAGGAACAGATGCCCGACGCTGACAGCACCACCAGGGGCTGGATGGAGCTTGCCGCCCTGCTGCGGGATTTTCCCAGCACGCCGGAAGAGATCATCGCCCCCTATCGCGAATGGCGGGATTTGTTCCCGGATCACCCCGCCCTGCCGCAGCTGCTGACCAGCTATTTCCGGCTGCAGCAGCAGCGCGCGCCCCTGGAGGTGAACCAGATAGCCGTGCTGCTGCCCCTGAGCGGCCCCTACGCCAGGGCCGCCGCCACCATCAGGGACGGGCTGCTGGCCGCCTGGTATGCCGACCCCGACGAAAACCGGCCGCCCATCCGCTTCTACGATTCCAGCAATCCCGAGCAGGTCTGGCCCCTGCTCAACCAGGCCGCCGACGAGGGCGCCAGCATCGTCATCGGCCCCTTGGCCAAGCCCGCGGTGGAACAGCTGGCCCGGGCAGGCAGCCTGCCGCTCCCCGTGCTCGCCCTGAATCAGGTCAACACCGACAGCATTCCACCCCAGGGCCTGTACCAGTATTCCCTGTCACCCGAGGACGAGGCCCGTCAGGTCGCCATCTGGGCCGCCTGGCAGGGATACTCCCAGCCCGCTCTGCTCTATCCTGCGACCCCATTGGGCAAGCGCATGGCGGGCGCCTTCATGAAAGCCTGGCGCGCCCTGGGCGGCACCAGCATGCGCACCCGCGACTACGACCCCGCCAGTGGCGACTATTCCACGCCCGTTGCCGAACTGGTGATGGCCGAGGAACGCAAGGCTCAGCTGGAAAAGCTCAAGGAAGCCCAGGAAAAGGCCAAGGAAGAAGGACTGGAGGAAGTGGACTATGAACTGCCGCCCCGGGGCATCGACTTTGTTTTTGCCATCGGCAACAACCGGCAGATGCGCCAGATCCGCCCCATGATCCAGTTTCACTATGCGGAAGATCTGCCGGTTTTCACCACCTCCAGGGCCTGGAGGGGCCGCCTCGATCATGATGAAAGTTTCGACCTGGCGGGCCTGATGCTGCCGGAGATGCCCTGGATACTGGAAGACAAACCCGGAGACCCCCTGTCGCGGACAGCCCTGGAAGCCAGCCTGCCTCCCAGAACGCGCAAGTACCTGCGCCTGGTGCCCATGGGTGTGGACGCTTACAAGGTACTGCCCCTGCTGCGCAGCCTGGAAAGCAGGGAAGCTGAGCCTTTCCCGGGGCGCACCGGCCTGTTGTATCTGAATGAACAGCGCCAGCTGCTGCGGCGCATGACCTGGGTGTCCCTGGAAAACCCTCCCCGGGTGCTGGGCGTCACGCCGAGGGAAAGGAACGTGCAGGTGGTGCCGAAAGAAATTCCGGATGACGGCATGGAAGGCCCCAATGAAAGCCCGGCACCTGCGCAAAGGTGAAGCCGCCGAGTCCCTGGCCTGCCGCTGGCTGGAAAGCCGGGGGCTGAAGCTGCGGGAAAGAAACTACCGCTGCAAGGCCGGGGAAATCGACCTGATCATGGAAGACGGCCCGGAGCTGGTGTTCATCGAGGTGCGCTACCGCAGTCACCCCGGTTACGGCAGCGCCGTGGAATCCGTGACTCCGGCCAAGCAACAGAAGCTGCTGCGCGCCGCCCAGCACTACCTGCAGCAATTGAACCATACGCCGGCCTGCCGATTCGATATAATCGGCATCGACCCGGAGCACCAGATCCAGTGGATACGCAACGCGCTCCAGTAGCCCATCAGCCGGACAGACGCCTTGAACCTCGACCAGCGCATCGAAAGACTCTTCCAGGAAAGCATGGCCACCAAGCAGCGCTGCCTGCCCTTGCTGGCCACCCCAATCCGTGAGGCGGCGGAGATGATCGTGCAAAGCCTCCTCGGCGGCGGCAAAGTGCTGGCCTGCGGCAACGGCGGCTCGGCGGGAGACGCCCAGCATTTCTCCTCGGAAATGCTCAACCGCTTCGAGCGGGAACGCCCGGGGCTGCCAGCCATGGCCCTGACCACGGACAGCTCCACCCTCACCTCCATCTCCAACGACTATGCCTTCGCGGAAGTCTTCGCCAAGCAGATCGGCGCCCTGGGGCATCCCGGCGACGTGCTGCTGGCCATCAGCACCAGCGGCAATTCCCTCAACGTGGTGCGGGCGGTGGAAGCCGCGGAAGAGCAGCAGATGAAGATCGTCGCCCTCACCGGCCGCGGCGGCGGCAGGCTGGGAGAGATGTTGCGTGAAGCCGACGTGGAGATCCGCGTGGACAGCGATTCCACGGCGCGTATCCAGGAAGTTCACCTGCTGGTCATCCATTGCCTCTGCGATCTCATCGACACCCAGTTGCTGGGAGACGCCGATTGAATGAGCCGTCGCCTTCCCTTTCTTCCGCGCAGCTGAAGGCATTGCGGGAACTCTTCCCCGGCGAAGACCTGCTCACCCACCCGGCCGATACCCTGGCCTACAGCTACGACAACAGCCAGCGCCAGTCCCTGCCCGCCGCCGTGGTCTTCGCCCGCCGCGAAGAGCAGGTGCGGGCGCTGCTGGAGCACTGCAACCGCTGGCAGCTGCCCCTGGCCTGCCGGGGCAAGGGCACCGGCACCGCCGGCGCCTCCATCCCGCCGACCGGCGGCCTGGCCCTGTCCCTGGAGCGCATGAACCGCATCCTGGAGATCGACCCGGACAACCGACTGGCCCGGGTGCAGCCCGGCGTCACCAACCAGGCCCTGCAGCAGGCCGCGGCGAAGCACGGCTTCTTCTGGCCCCCGGACCCCACCAGCGCCGCCGTCTGCACCGTCGGCGGCAACCTGGCCTGCAACGCCGCGGGGCCCCGGGCCGTGAAATACGGCACCTGCCGGGAGAACACCCTGGGCCTGCATGCCGTGAGCGGCAGCGGCCGGCTGCTGCGCACGGGGGTACGCACCACCAAGGGCGTGGTGGGTTACGACCTGACCCGGCTCATCATCGGCTCGGAAGGCACCCTGGCGGTGATCACCGAGGCCACCCTGAAGCTGTCGCCCCTGCCCCAGGCCCGGCGCACCCTGCAGGCCGTGTACACAGACGTGAACAGCGCCGCCGCCGCGGTCTCCGCCATCATGGCCCAGCCTGTCACGCCCTCCGCCCTGGAATTCATGGACGCCCAAGCCCTGGCCATGGTGAAAAACTATTCCGATCCGGGCATCGCCGCCGGCGCCGGCGCCCTGCTGATGATAGAGCTGGAGGAAAGCACCGCCGCCATCGACGATGCCGCGGCCCAGGTTGCCGCCACGGCGGAAATTCCCGGTTGCCTGGGGGTGGAAACCGCCACCACCCGGGAACAGGTGCAGGCCCTGTGGCGCACCCGCAAAGCCCTGTCCCCCGCCCTGCGCAACGTGGCACCGAAGAAAATCAACGAGGACGTGGTGGTGCCCGTGTCCCGCATCCCGGCGCTCATCGGCGGCCTGGGCGAACTGGAGGAGAAACACGGCATCACCATCGTCAACTTTGGCCACGCGGGCAACGGCAACATCCATGTCAACCTGCTCATCGATCCGGATGATCCGGCCCAGATGAAGGCTGCGGAAGCCTGCCTGGACCAGGTCTTCGACCTGGTGCTGGGACTGGGCGGCACGCTTTCCGGCGAGCATGGCATCGGCCTGGTGAAGCGCGAATTCGTCAGCCGGGAAATCGACGACCCCACCCTGTCCCTGATGCGGCAGCTCAAGGAAGCCTTCGACCCCCTGGGCATACTCAACCCCGGCAAGACCCTGCCCTGATTCAAGGACATCTCCTTCTCTCCGGGAGGATGTCGTAAAAGCCCATCCCTGGCTTTCACGACTTGGAAGCGGAAACCATGCTTTCCGCGCCCGTGGTTGAAAAATTCCATGGAAGGAGTTTTTCATCATCCTGTTAGGGTAATATCGACATATGTTTCCCAACGGAGCCACTCAATGTCAAAGAACGCTGTTTTCTTTCCCCTCCTGGCCACGGCCCTTGTTGGCAGCAACCTGCAGGCTGACGAAATGATCTCGAATATCAACGACCAGACCGCCCTGGCGGTGACCATCTACAATGAAAACCTGGCCCTGATCCGGGACAGGCGCAGGCTGGAGCTTCCGGGCGGCACCCTGGACCTGGCCATACGCGGGGTCAGCGCTAACATGCGCCCGGAAACCGCCCTGCTGCGCAACATCAGTTCCCCCGGGGACTTGAACGTGCTGGAGCAGAACTTCAACTTTGACCTGCTGACCCCGCAGAAGATGCTGGAGAAGTACACGGGCAAGACCGTCGAGATCATCCGCATGAATCCCGCCACAGGCAAGGAAACACGGGAAGCCGCAAAAGTACTCAGCACCAATGAAGGCGTGGTGGCGGAAATCGGCGGGCGCATCGAAACCAATCCCGAGGGACGTTGGATCTTCCCCGGCATACCCGACAACCTGCGAGACCGGCCCACCCTGGTCACCCGGCTGTCCACCAAGGCCGCCGGCTCTCAGGAATTAGAGCTTTCCTACTTGTCCGGCGGGCTCTCCTGGAAGGCGGACTATGTGGTCAACCTGGACAGGAATGACAGCGCCCTGGACCTGGCAGGCTGGGTCACACTCACCAACCGCAGCGGCACCAGCTACCCCGACGCCCGCCTGCAGCTGGTGGCCGGCGACGTGCACCAGGTACGGGAAAACATGCGCTACCTGAAGAAGGCCCCCATGATGGAGATGGCTGCCGAGGCGCCAGCTCCCATGGCGGAGGAATCCCTGTTCGAGTACCACCTCTATACCCTGAACCGTCCCACCACCATCGCCGACAACCAGACCAAGCAGGTAGCCCTGCTCAACGCCAGCGGCGTTCCTGCCCGCAAGGAGCTGGTTTTCGAGGGGCAGAACTATTACTACCGCAGCCGTTATGACAGCCTGGGGCAGAAACTCAAAGCAACCGCCTACGTCAGCTTCGAGAACCGCGAAGAAAAAGGCCTGGGCATGCCCCTGCCCAAGGGTGTCGTGCGCGTGTACAAGGAAGACAGCAAGGGCAACGCCCAGTTCGTGGGCGAGGACCGCATCGACCACACGCCTAAGAACGAACAGGTACGTCTCAAGCTGGGCGAGGCCTTCGATGTCACTGCCAGCAAAAAGCAGGTCAACTACAAGAAGGTCAACCACGGCCACCCCTACAGTTACGCGGCAGAGGCCACCTTCCGGCTGGAGTTGAAGAACGCCAAAAGCAAACCCGTGACTGTGAAGGTGCAGGAGCCCATTCCCGGTGACTGGAAAATGCTGCGGGAATCCCACAAACACCAGAAGCTGGCGGCCAACCTGGTGGAATGGGCTATCGAGATTCCCGCGGAAAACTCTGTCACCCTGGAATACAGGGTACTGGTACGGTACTGAAATATTACGCTAAAGGGGTCGGAGTCATCTTCCCCCCAACGGTTACAAGGAACGGGATCAAGTTGTGCTATGCCATCGGTTCTTCCCAACATCCTTCCCAATTGACTCCGACCCCCACCGCGGATGGACGGCAAGACCGGTGCGAGGGCGTGTTCAGCAATGCCTGGCAACATTTTGCACTTTGCTGATAATCCAAAATTATTAATGAAATACAATAAATTAGGTTGATATTTCAGCGACCGGGTGAAATGTTCGGGTTAACTTTGCTCCCTAGCCGCCGATGAATGCCCTGAGCGGACTGTTCTTCCAGGGGGAAGCACCGTTTGCACCGGAACAGCGAAAGGCGGCAAATCACCGCCCGCATTTATTCAGCATCGCATTTTGACTGGTTTCCGGATTTCGCTTGATAATCAGGGTGCCACGCGCGTTACCAGGACGGGGCACCGTCACTACCGGAAAATGTTTTCGACACCAGGGAGTAACCCAGATGACCAAGATCATTCTGCCCAGCCTGCTTCTGTTCATATTGCCTGCCCTGGCCCGGGCAGAGGGCGCACATTCCCTGGACCTGACCCATCACTGGGCGGGATACGCTTCCCTGCTGATTTTCTGCGTCGCCTACCTGTTCGTCATAGCGGAAGAATTCACCCACTTGCGCAAATCCAAACCCGTGATGATGGCCGCGGGCATCATCTGGGCCATCATCGCCTGGGTATATCAGAACCATGGCTTTACCACAGAGGCGGAACACGCTGTACGCCACAATCTGCTGGAGTATGCCGAACTCATGCTGTTCCTGCTGGTGGCCATGACCTACATCAACGCCATGGACGAACGACTGGTATTCGAGAAACTGCGCATCTGGCTGGTACGCAAGGGACTGGGGTTCCGCGCCTTGTTCTGGATCACCGGTTTACTGGCCTTTTTCATCTCTCCAATCGCGGACAACCTGACCACCGCCCTGCTCATGTGCGCCGTTATACTCGCCGTGGGCGGCGACAACAACAAGTTCATCCTTCTGGCCTGTATCAATATTGTGGTAGCCGCCAACGCCGGGGGAGCATTCAGCCCATTTGGGGATATCACCACCCTCATGGTGTGGCAGAAGGAGATCACCACGCCCCAGGGAATGATCGATTTCTGGTCATTTTTTGCCCTGTTCATTCCTTCCCTGGTCAACTGGCTGGTGCCCGCTTTCATCATGGGATTGGCAGTACCCAATAACCACCCAGCCCCCATCTCGGAAGCCGGTACCACCAAAAGAGGCGCGAAACGCATCGTTTTGCTGTTTCTTCTCACCATTGCCACCGCTGTGTTCTTCCACAATTACCTGCGGCTTCCACCGGTGATCGGCATGCTCACCGGACTGGCCTACCTGCAATTCTTCGGTTATTACCTGCGCAAGACCCGCACCAGGGACGAAACCGCCGAAGCCGCCGATCAGGCCGGGCATATCGGCGACCCCGTGGCATTCGACATTTTCGCCAGCGTCGCCAGAGCCGAGTGGGATACTCTGTTCTTTTTCTATGGCGTGGTACTGTGCGTAGGGGGACTGGGCTTCATCGGATATCTCAGCCTCGCCTCGGACGTCATGTACACCCAGTGGGGCGCAACACCAGCCAACATCGCCGTTGGCGTGATGTCCGCCATCGTGGACAACATTCCGGTAATGTTCGCCGTGCTGACCATGCAGCCGGACATGTCTGCCGGTCAATGGCTGCTGGTGACCCTCACTGCCGGCGTAGGCGGCTCCCTGCTTTCAATAGGTTCAGCTGCTGGCGTGGCCCTCATGGGCCAGGCCAGGGGAACCTATACCTTTTTTGGACACCTGAAATGGGCACCTGTGATTGCTCTTGGCTATGGCTCCAGTATCGCCGCTCACCTCTGGTTGAACAGCCATCTGTTTTAGCCCGCCCCTACCCCGCCGGCGGCGAAGAGGCAACTGACTCGTGCTTCCAGTGGAAGCTGCCGGCTGTTGCGACAACCTCCCGTGGGGAGCCCCCATCATGGTAGAGACACTCCAAAAGCACTTCTGAAACTCCCTTATTATTCAATTTCTTACATCACAAACCCACAACCAGAGGCGGTTTCCAGGCTGGTGTTGTGGTATAGTTCTTAGTTTCCGTGGTTCAACGGTTAAGTGCACTGTGGGGCAACAGCGCCTTTAACCATTGAACTATTCCGTATTCAATCTCTTTCTAGTATCCGGAGGATCACATGTCCAAGAAACATCCTGTCGTTGTCGTAACCGGTTCATCCGGCGCCGGTACCACCACTGTAAAGCGCGCTTTCGAGCACATCTTCACCCGTGAGGGCATCAATGCCGCCATCGTGGAAGGCGACAGCTTCCATCGCTACGACCGGGCAGAGATGAAGGTCAAGATGGCCGAGGAGGGTCTGAGCCACTTCGGCCCCGAGGCCAACCGTTTCGACAAGCTGGAGGAACTGTTCAAGACCTACGGCGAAACCGGCAGCGGCCAGAAACGCTACTACCTCCACAGCCAGGAGGAGGCAGACGAGCACAACGCACGCCTGGGCACGGACAAGAACCCCGGTGAATTCACGCCTTGGGAAGACATCCCCAGCGGCACCGATCTGCTGTTCTATGAAGGTCTGCATGGTATGGTGGTCACCGAGGAAAACGACGTGGCGGCGCACGTGGACCTGGGCATTGGCGTGGTCCCCGTGGTCAACCTGGAGTGGATTCAGAAGATTCACCGCGACGCCAAGGAACGCGGCTATTCCGCTGAAGCCACGGTGGAAACCATCATGCGCCGCATGCCGGACTACATCAACCACATCACCCCCCAGTTCTCCCGCACGGACATCAACTTCCAGCGCGTGGCCACGGTGGACACCTCCAACCCCTTCATCGCCCGTGACATCCCCACGCCGGACGAGAGCTTCGTGGTCATCCGTTTCGCCGACCCGGAGAAGTTCGACACCGACTTCCCCTATCTGCTGAACATGATTCCCGACAGCTTCATGTCCCGCCGCAACACCATCGTGGTACCCGGCGGCAAAATGGGCTTCGCCATGGAGATCATCCTGGGCCCCATCATCGACAAGATGATGCATGAGCGCAGCTGATTTTTCCCAACCTTACGGCCCTGGCCTTCTTGCCTTTTCCAGGGGCAAGAGGGCCTTTTCCAGCAGGCCTGTTTATCATCCTAAGGCGCCTGCCGGCACTTATTGACAGCCTGGAAACCGTCTGGAATACACCTGGAAACACTTGGTGAAGATATGGAAGCAATAACTGAAACCCTGACCTGGAACAGCAGCATGGCCGTCTCCGGCTTCATACTGGCCATCACTTTCATCGGAATATTCACCGAGGGGGTGCATGGTTTCCACCGCACCAAGTTCGCCATGGGCGGCGCCGCCATGATGGTACTGGCGGGACAACTAATGGGTTTCTACAATCCTGAAATGGCCCTGGAAGCCATCGACTGGAACGTGGTATTCCTCCTCGGCGCCATGATGACCATCGTCGCCATCATGATCCCCACGGGCGGTTTTCAGGTGCTGGCCTATCGCATTGCCGACTTCAGCAAGGGGCGCCAGTTCCTGCTGATGGCCCTCCTCGGCACCGCGGTCACTGTCATTTCCCTGTTGCTGGATAACGTGACTACCGTGGTCATTTTCGGCCCCCTCATCGTACTCATTGCCCAGGCATTGAAAACATCGCCGGTTCCCTACTTGCTGGCCGCGGCCCTTTTGTCCGATACAGGTGGCGTGGCCACCCTGGTGGGCGACCCGCCCAACCTGATGATAGGCTCAGCGGCGCATATCGATTTCAACACTTTCCTCATCAAGATGGGTGGTCTGGTGCTAGTGGCCTGGATCGCCATCCTTCTGGCGCTTAAGTTCCTGTTCAACAAGGAACTCAGCGGCAAGACCGAAAAGCCCAGCTTTGAAGACAGGGAAAAACTGGCCGATCCCCACACCTGGCGCATGTCCCTGCTGGTACTGGCCGTCATGGTGGTGTTCTTCATCTTCCATCACCACTTGCACTGGGAGCCATGGGTGGTCGCGGTGCTGGGCCTGTCCATCCTGCTGCTAATCTCGAAAAATGTGGACATGGATGACACCTTGGAGGATGTGGAACTGAGCCTCCTGATGTTTTTCATGTCCCTGTTCGTTCTGGTGGGCGGCGTGGAACACAGCCATTTTCTCGAATACCTGGGACAGTTCATCCGTCCCTTCGTGGAATCCGACCTGCTCCTCGCAGCCATCCTGCTCATGTGGGTCGCCGCTATTCTTTCCGCCATGATCGACAACATCCCCTTCACCGCCGCCATGATCCCCATCATCATGGGCATGGAACAACAGGGCATCAATGTTTCTCCCCTGTGGTGGTCGCTGGCCGTTGGCGTGGGCATGGGCGGCAATGGCACGCATCTGGGCTCCACCGCCAACGTATTCATCGTCACCCTTTCCGAGCGCATTGCCAAGGAAACCGGCAACGCGGACTGGCGCATCACGCCGGGACTGTGGTTCCGCAAAGGCACGCCGGCCATGCTGCTGACCCTGGTGACCTCTTCACTGCTGATGTGGCTGTTCTTTGATTTCTTCGAGAAACCCATTCCCCATTGATTATTGTTGGAATGTAGGTCGGGCTTCAGCCCGACAATAGCGCCCACAAACGGAGCGTTGTCGGACTGAAGTCCGGCCTACGGCTGTTGAAACCGGGCAAGCCGCTGACGCAGCGATGCAAGAATCTGCCCGGCAGTCAGTCCCGCCATCTCCAGCTGCTCGGCCTGGGTAGCCTGCTCCAGGTACTCGTCGGGCAGGCCGAACTGCACCAGGGGAACCTGGACAGCACGGGCGTTGAGGGCCTCGGCCACGGCGGAACCGGCGCCGCCCATGAGGGCGTTCTCCTCCAGGGTCACCAGCAGCTCATGACGGGCCGCCATGTCTTCCACCATTGCCGTGTCCAGGGGCTTGATGAAACGCATGTTGATGACCGTGGCGTCCAGTTCCCGCGCCACCTCCATGCCCGTATTGACCATGCTGCCGAAACACAGTAGCGCCACGCGACGGCCTTCCCTGCGGATTTCCGCCTTGCCCCAGGGCAAAGGCGCCGCATCGACCACCACTTCCACTCCCGGCCCCTTGCCCCGGGGATAACGCACCAGGGCAGGCCCAGGGTGTTCCCAGGCGGCCTGAAGCATGTGGTGACACTCGTTTTCATCCGCGGGCGCCAGTACGCATAAGTTGGGAATGCAGCGGGCATAGCTCAGATCATAGGCTCCAGCATGGGTGGCCCCGTCGGCCCCCACCAGGCCCGCCCGGTCCACGGCGAAGGTGACATCCAGGTTTTGCAGGGCAACGTCATGGATCAGCTGGTCATAAGCGCGTTGCAGGAAGGTGGAATAGATGGCCACCACGGGCTTGAGGCCATCACAGGCCATGCCCGCCGCCAGAGTCACGGCATGCTGCTCGGCAATGCCCACGTCAAAATACCGTTTGGGAAAATCATTGGCAAACCGCACTAAGCCCGACCCCTCGCACATGGCGGGGGTAATGGCCAGCAGGCGCTCGTCTTCGGCGGCCTGCCGGCAAATCCAGTCGGAAAATACCTGGGTGTAGGTCTTGCCACTGCCACCAGAGCCATTCTGCCGGCCCGTGTCCGGGTCGAAAGGCCCCACGCCATGAAAAACGCAGGGGTCGCCTTCCGCCGGGGCAAAGCCCTTGCCCTTCTGGGTGACCACGTGCAGAAAGCGCGGACCGCGCATGCGCTTCATGTTGCGCAGGGTCTGCACCATCAGGGGCAGATCATGCCCGTCGATAGGGCCAATGTAGTTGAAGCCCAGCTCCTCGAACAGGGTGCCGGGAATGAGCATGCCTTTCATGTGCTCCTCCCAGCGATCCATGAGGTCACGCATACCGGGCATCACGCCCAAGACGTTCTTGCCGCCCTCGCGCATGCGATTGTAGAAACGGCTGGACAGCACCCGTGCCAGGTAGTTACTCACCGCCCCTACGGGGTTGGAGATGGACATGTCATTGTCGTTGAGCACCACCAGCAGATCCATATCCAGGGCGCCGGCATGGTTCAGGGCCTCGAAAGCCATGCCCGCGGAAAGGGCGCCGTCACCAATGACGGCGATATGCTCCCTTTGTATGCCTTCCAGCTTGGCGGCCACGGCCATGCCCAGGGCGGCACTGATGGAGGTGCTGGAATGCCCGGCGCCGAAAGCGTCGTACTCGGATTCGCTGCGCTTGAGAAAGCCTGACACGCCGCCCTTCTGGCGCAGGCTATTCATGCGCTCCCGTCGTCCGGTGAGAATCTTGTGGGGATAGGCCTGGTGCCCCACGTCCCAAATGACCTTGTCCCGAGGTGTGTCAAACACGTAATGCAGGGCCACGGTAAGTTCCACCACGCCCAGGCCCGCCGCCAGGTGGCCGCCGGTGCGGGACACGCTCTTTACCAGGAACTCGCGCAACTCGTCCGCCAGGGGCTGCAGCTGCTCCGCCTCCAGCAGGCGCAGGTCTTCCGGCAGATCGACCTGTTCTAGCAAGGATGGGGTTGGCTGCTCGCTGCTGCTGGACATGGGGTAGAATGCGCTTCTGGATGAACAATAGGGGTAATCCCTTATTCTAACAGTTTAGAGCGACCCAATGACCGAAAAACTGTCGGCGCGCAAACTGCGTGAGCGGCGGCGCGAGCAGATGCTGCGCGCCTACGAGAAGAACCGGCGCCGCAACCTGCTGGCCAGGCCCGGAGCACACGAGTTCATCATCGTGCTGGACCACCTCAAGGCGGGATACAATGTGCCAAAAATCTTCCGCAGTGCCGAGGCCTTTGGCGCCCACGAGGTACAACTCATCGACATTGGCCCCTTTGACCCTTCCCCCGCCAAGGGCGCTTTTCGCCAGGTGCCGGCGCGTTTCTTCGATGATTTCCCGCAGAGTCGTGAGGATCTTCGGGCCCGGGGCTACAGCCTCTACGCCCTGTCCCCCGGCGGCAGCCGGGCCCTGCCCCAAGAACCCCTGCCGGACAAAAGCGCCTTCATCTTCGGCCACGAGGAAACCGGGCTGAGCTTTGATCCCGACGATTATCCGGACATCCGCCTCCTTCACATTCCCCAATTCGGCCGGGTGGAAAGCCTCAATGTGAGCATTGCCGCATCCATCGTCATGTATGAATACACGAGGCAAAGACAGGCATGATGATGGTTCGCATCTTCCGGCGCTTCCTGCTGTTGTTGCTGCACACCCTGTACGGCATCTGGCTGAGCCTGACCATACACAAGCGCAAGGCGCCCGACGGCGTATCCTTTCCCGACCCGGGGCCCGTGGCGCGCTGGTCCGGCCGGCTGCTGGAAATTCTGGGTGTGGAAACTGTCGTTCATGGAAAGATCCCGGAAGACAGCGGGCTGGTGGTGGCCAACCATGTCTCCTGGCTGGACATTCCCGTACTCAATTCCCTTACCGGCGCGGCCTTTCTGTCCAAGAACAGCATCCGCTACTGGCCCATCATCGGCTGGTTCGCCGTGGCCTCCGGCACCCTGTTCATCCGCCGCGGCAACCACGAAGCAAGACGTATTTCAGACGCCATCGCCACGCGGCTGCGCGAAGGCCGGCGCATGGCCATCTTCCCCGAAGGCACCACCTCGGACGGCAGCCAAGTGCGGCGTTTCTTTCCCCGCCTGTTCGGCGCCGCCATCGACGCCGGCGCCCCCGTCATCCCGGTGGCCCTGTGTTACCGCGCCGGCGGCCAGCGGGATACCCTGGTGCCCTATACCAAGGGACAAAGTTTCCTCCGCATCCTGTTCGGCATCCTGGCCCGGCGCAGAAGCGAAGTGCATGTGTGCTTCTCCGGCGTCATCCCTTCCCCGGGGCTGGATCGCCGGGGCTTGGCGGACGCTTCCCGGGAGGCCATAGTCAGCTCCCTGGAATCCATCTCCACGCGGGAATGACACCCTGCTTTGCAGCCTCCGGAATCCAAGGATGATATCGATTCCAATACCATTCGATTCATGACACGGCGGCTTGGGGCTGGCGGGGTTCCGGGTCAGGGAACGCTGTAAAACCCATCCCTGGGAGCTTGACGGTGGCATCCATGCCACCGACATCCCTGACCCGGAACCCCGCCGGCCCCTATCAACCCTGCAGAATGGTCCTGTCCTTGATAAAGGGCGTAACGGCGGCAAAGATCACCGCAGTCACCGCCATGAGAATCGTGAAGAACCAGTAGTATTCCGCGCCTTCCAGCATCACGGTGCCATCTTCGTTCTGAATGAAGAAATTCACCACGCTGGTGAAGATGTTCCCCAGGGAGACGGACAGCATGAACAGGGCCATGATGAAGGACTTCATGGCCCGGGGGGCCTGGGTATAGGAATACTCCAATGCGGTGATGGACACCATGACCTCACCGCATGTAAGCACCAGGTAAGCCAGCAGCTGCCAGGAAACACCAGGCGTGCCACCGGCATCGATGCGCTCCTGGGCCAGGGAGGAGATGGCGAAAGCCGCCGCCGCCAGCCCGAAGCCCATGGCCACCTTTCGCATGGGCGTAAGCCTCATGAGCTTGCCCAGAGCCGGATAGATGACATAGCTGAACAGGGGAATGAGAATGATGATGAGCAGGGGGTTCACCGCCTGAATCTGGGATGGCAGCAGCTCGAAGCCCAGCAGATGCCGATCCATTTTTTGGGCTTGCAGCACCCAGGATGATCCCGTCTGATCGTACAGCGCCCAGAACACGGCGATGAATATGTAAATGAGCGCCAGGCGCCCGAAGATGCGCAGGCTCTCGGCCGAGAAAGCCTCCCGAAGAAAGCCCTTGCCCGAAGGCGGCACGTGGACGAACTTGTTGCGCCCGGCCCAGAACATGAAGGTGGCCAGGGCCATGAGCATCCCGGGAACACCAAAGGCCCAGTGAGGGCCATGATGTTTCAGCAGCCAGGGTGTGAGCAGGGTGGAGGCAAAGGCCCCTACGTTGATGGCCATGTAGAACCAGCCGAAGGTGCGGCTGATAAGCCCCCGGTTGCTGTTGCCGAACTGGTCGCCCACATGGGCGGACACGCAGGGCTTGATCCCTCCGGCGCCCAGAGCGATGAGCCCCAGGCCCAGGGCCAGCCCCAGACGGGTGTCGTCCAGGGCCAGGGCCAGGTGTCCGCCACAGTACACCAGGGACAGGAGCAGAATGGTCTTGTACTTGCCCCACCAGACATCGGCGAGAATCGCGCCCAGCAAAGGCGTAAAATACACGGCGGACACGAACAGGTGATACCAGCCCTTGGCATCCTCGTCGCTCATGGGCGCCAGCTCACCCCCGGCGCCCATGAGATACTGGGTCATGAACACCACCAGTATGGTGCGCATGCCGTAGAAGCTGAAACGCTCCGCGGCCTCGTTGCCGATGATATAGGGAATGCCCGCGGGCATGCCCTTCTGATCCAGGGGGCGGGTAAGGTAGCTCATGTTGGCGACTGAATTATTATTGATTGACCTCGCAGTATAATGTCTTCAGCACACCATTACGATTACCTCATCATCGGCCAGGGGCTGGCGGGCAGCCTGCTGGCCTGGCGTCTGGCCCAGCGGCGGCAGCGGATTCTGGTGGTGGACGACGGCCACGCCACGGCCTCCTCCATGGTTGCCGCCGGGCTCATCAATCCCCTGGCCGGCATGCGCTTCAACCATTCCCCTCATGTGCACCAATGGCTGCAAACCCTGGAACAGACCTATGGCGAACTGGCCGGGCTGGCCGGACAGCCCTTCCTGAAACGGCTGGACATGGTGCGCCTGTTCCGTTCCGCCGAACAGATTCGCTTCTATGAGCGCCAAAAGGACAGAGGGGACACCCATGACCTGCTCGGGCAACGCCTGGACGCGGATGACTTCCCCCAACCCGTGCATGCCCCCTGGGGCGGCTTCGAGCAATACCGGACAGGCTGGGTGCGGCTGCCCAGACTGCTGGCCTTCATGGCGGACTGGCTGCGGGAAAGAAACATGCTGCGCAATGAAAAGCTGAGTTATGAAGACCTGGAACTTCAGGCAGGACAGCTGTCATGGAAAGAGATTACCGCCGACCAGGTGATTTTCTGCGACGGCTACCGCTCCATGCACAACCCCTGGTTCCGATGGCTGCCCTTCGCCCCCGACCAGGGCGAGATCCTGACCCTGAAGCGCTGTGGCGACGCCCCCCTGCCGGATCGCATCGTCAACGGCGCCACCTGGCTGCTGCCCGTGGATGAGGAACGTTACCGCCTGGGCGCCACCCACTATCACGACCGCCAGGACAACCGGGCCACGGAAGAAGGGAAACAGAAACTGCTGGCCGGCATGGAAGCGCTGTTGCGGCATCCGGACGCCCTGGCCCTGGAGAAGAATGAAGCCGGCGTGCGCCCGGCAACCGCCGACCGTCAGCCCTTCATCGGCACCCACCCGGAACTTCCCCGGCTGCACATGTTCAACGGCTTCGGCGCCCACGGCAGCCTGACCATTCCCTGGTACGCGCAGCGCATGGCGGACTGGCTGCTGCAGGCAAAGCCTTTGCCGGACAATGCCGATATCCGGCGTCTGGCCGTTAAGGCCAACCACTGATTGCCGTAGTGTAAAAGGTCAAAGTCAAATCAGTGTGATATTGCATAAACACAGCGGCTCAGGAGATTTGACTCCGACCTCTAGGAGTTCACTACCCCGCCTTCATTGTCAGCAGTGATATAATTATTCCTTTCACCGCATTTCAGTCTCCATGCCCTTGGTCAACGGCCTCCACTTCAAGAACCTGCGTGGCGATATCTATGGTGGATTGACCGCCGCGGTCGTGGCCCTGCCCCTGGCCTTGGCCATGGGCGTATCTTCCGGCGCGGGCCCCATTGCAGGACTGTATGGCGCCATTCTGGTTGGCTTCTTTGCCGCGGTATTCGGTGGCACCCCGGCTCAGGTTTCCGGTCCTACCGGGCCCATGACCGTAGTCATGGCTGCAATCATCTCCCAGTACACGGGCATGTTTCCCCAAGACCCCGCTCATGGCATGGCCGTGGCCTTTACCATAGTCATCATGGGCGGACTGTTTCAGATGCTTTTTGGTGTCCTGCGCATCGGCAAATTCATCGAGTTGGTTCCCCATCCCGTTGTTTCCGGCTTCATGAGTGGTATCGGAATCATAATCATCCTGCTCCAGCTACCCCCACTGTTGGGCTATTCCGCCCAACCCGGCCCCTTGGCGTCGATTCAGGCCGTGCCTTCCGCCTGGCAGGATCTGGCTCCGCAGCCACTGGCCCTTGGAGCCATCACCTTGCTTATCGTGTACCTGATGCCCGCCCGGCTGAACCGATTCGTTCCTTCCCCACTGGCAGCACTGATTGTGGGTACCCTGGCCTACAAGCTGTTCATGACACCAGGCGATACCCCCATCCTCGGCAGCATTCCAACCGGCATCCCGGAAATGAGAACACCTGTCTGGGATATAAGCCTGCTGCCGGAAATGATCAAGTCCGCACTTACCCTGGCTGCCCTGGGCTCCATCGACTCTCTGCTCACATCCCTGGTGGCCGACAACATCACACGCAGCTACCACAAGTCGGACAGGGAACTCATTGGACAGGGGCTGGGCAATACCATTGCCGGCTTTTTTGGCGGACTGCCCGGGGCAGGAGCCACCATGCGCACCGTCGTCAACGTCAAGGCCGGTGGGCAGACGCCTATCTCCGGCGCATTTCATGCCCTGGTGCTGTTGCTCATGGCTTTGGGCGCCGGCAGCCTGGCCAGCCAGATTCCCCAGGCCGTGCTGGCCGGCATCCTCATTAAGGTAGGCACAGACATCATTGACTGGGACTATCTCAAGCGAATTCACAATGCACCTCGAGCCGGTGTGGTGATGATGAGCGTCGTGCTGTTCATGACAGTATTCGTGGATCTCATCATGGCGGTAGCCGTGGGCATGGCCATGGCGGGCCTGGTTTTCATGCGGCGCATGGTGGAGTTACAGCTGCAGAGCATTCACGCCATTCGGGACATCGATGAGGACACTCCCCTCAGCGAAGAAGAAGCCGCCATAATGAAAGCCTCCAAGGGACGCATCCTGATATTCCATTTGGGTGGCCCCATGAGTTTTGGCGCCGCCAAGGGCATGGTACGCAACCTGTCCCGTTTCGATGACTACGATGTATTGATTCTGGAACTGACTGACGTACCCCAGATCGATTTTACCGCCACCAGGGCATTGTTCGATATCGTTCACGACGCTCTTGCCCAGAAACGCCAGGTGTTCATCGTCGGCTGTCGAAAGCCGGTATGTGAGATGCTTGACAAACAGGAGGTCACCGCCCGGATTCCAACGGAAAACATCGTCAGTAAACGAATCGAGGCTCTGCGAAAGGCCAGCGCGATGCTTCGGGATGAGGGCATCAAGAAGAATACCAATGAATGAGCCCAGCCCGGCATGGGCAGCAAGATTCTTGGCCTAGCAGAAAATCAATATTTGTCCACGGCGGAATCTCTTAGCGGGTATTGCTGACGACCCTGCCATCCTGCTCCTTGTGCAATGGTTCAGCATATCTGCACTGTTTTTTGGTGAACAGGGGGGGCGGCGCTGAGCGATTGCGATCCATCCACCAAACCCTATCTGGTGTATCCTCTAGGACCTAATACCCCAACGAACCCTATGCCGGATGTGGGCTCTGAAGGATTCAATAACCCAAAACAATGGAGATGTGAACATGACGCGCCTCAACTATGCCCCCCAATGGAAAGCAATACTGCTGGTGCTGTTGCTGATGCCCCTGGCCGTCCATTCGGCCACCAAAGAAATCTATCTGCCCGGCACGGGAGAACTCTACAAGGTCGATGCAGTACCACGGCAGCCCGCCTCTGTCATTTACTATGGAGGAGACATCCTGACCATGGACGGCAGCCAGCCAAACTATGCAGAAGCGGTGGTGACCCAGGGAGAGAAAATCGTATTCGTCGGCAGGAAAGACGCCGCCATTGGGAAATATGGCAGCAATGCCCGACTTATCGACCTCAAGGGCAACACCATGCTGCCTGGCTTCCTCGATCCTCACAGCCATTTCATGTCAGCCCTGAGAATGGTCAACCAGGTCAACGTGGCAGCGCCCCCCATGGGCACCGCCACCAGCATTCCCCAGATCATCGAAAAGCTGAAAAGCTATCAGGAAGAAAAACATGTCCCCGAGGATGGCTGGATCATTGGCTGGGGCTATGACCAGGACCTGATTGAGGAAAAACGCCACATCACCAAGAAAGATCTGGACGCGGCTTTTCCCAAGCGGAAGGTGATGCTGATCCACATCTCCATGCACGGAGCCGTGCTCAACTCCCAGGCCCTCCAGTGGGCGGGCATCGATGAAAACACCCAGACCCCCGCCGGCGGGGTGATTGCACGCATGCCCGGCAGCAACGAACCTGCAGGGCTGCTCATGGAGGTTGCCTATATTCCTGTATTCGCCAAGCTTCCCCAACCCAGCGAATCTGAGATGCTGGATCTGACCAAACCCGCGCAAATGATGTACGCCAGCAATGGATATACCCAGGCTATCGAAGGCTTTTCCCATGCCGAGGACCTGGATTTCCTGATGAAAGCCGCAGAACAGGAACGGCTTTTCCTGGATATTCTGGCATTGCCGGGCTTCACCGAGATGGACAAGTGGTTCGACAACCCCAGGTACAGGTTTGGTGAGTACCACAACCACCTGAAACTCCAGGCTTGCAAGATCACCATCGATGGCTCGCCACAGGGCAAGACCGCGCTGGTTTCCCACCCGTATCACGGCGGTGGTCCCGCTGGCCAGAACAACTGGAAAGGAGAGTCATCCCTCACCCAGGAACAGCTGGACGCCATCACCAAGAAGATATTCGAAGCCAAGATTCCCCTGCATGTTCATGCCAATGGCGATGGCGCCATCGACATGATGATCAAGACCATCGAGCACGCGGGCATCAGCGCCAAAGACGACCGGCGCACGGTGATCGTTCATTCCCAGTTCCAGCGCCCGGAACATCTGCCCAAATATGTCGAACTGGGCCTGACGCCTTCCTATTTCACTTTGCATACGTTCTACTGGGGCGACGTGC
>JALVEW010000014.1 GCA_027030425.1 Sedimenticola sp. | reverse complement strand
CCCCTTGCGCTGCTTGCCGGCTGCAATTCCATGGGGGGCACGCGTATTCCCGAAGTGACGCCCATGAGCCTGTCCCAAAGCGGTGACCAGAGCGTCAAGGGCCAGGGTTTCACCTGGGGAGGCAGCGTGCTTTCCCTGAAGAACCTGGAAGAGCATACCTTGGTGGAAGTGATGGCTTATCCCCTAGATGCCAGTGGCCAGCCGGATGCCGGCGCGACTCCGCTGGGGCGGTTCCTGGCGGATTATCCCGGTTTCCTGGAGCCTATGGAATTTCCCAGTGGGCAGCTGGTGACGGTTACCGGCCCCCTGCTGGGTTACAAGGATGGTAAGGTGGGGGAGGCCAAATATCGTTATCCCGCCCTGCAGGCGGATCAGATCAAGCGCTGGGACACCCCCCGGTATTCCCACAGCAAGCCCAGCGTGAGTTTCGGCTTTGGCTTCGGCAGCGGTGGTTACAGCAATATCGGCATAGGAATCGGCTTTTGAGCATGCGTCTATCAGGATTGTACCGTTATCCTGTCAAATCCTTGCGGGGCGAGGCCTTGGATGTCATGGAAATCGGCGCCCGGGGCCCCCTGCATGACCGGCACTGGATGCTGGTGAACCAAGAAGGGCGCTTTCTCACCCAGCGGGAGCATCCGCGCATGGCCCTGGTGCGGCCATTGGTGACGGAACAGGGGCTGCGGCTGCGGGCGCCGGGCCGGGAAGACCTGGAGCTGAGCCCGGAATCGGAGGAAGACCTGGAAGTGCAAGTGTGGCGGGATCACTGTCTGGCCCGGGTCATGAATCCTGAAGCGGATCGTTGGCTGAGTGATTTTCTGGCTGTTTCCGTCCGTTTGGTGTACCTGCCGGAGGATCGGATTCGCCAGGTGGACCGGGATTACGCCAATCCCGGTGAACAGGTGGGCTTTGCCGACGGCTTTCCCTTCCTGCTCATCTCCCAGGCTTCCCTGGACGATCTCAATCGGCGCATGGGCCTGAACCTTCCCATGGAACGCTTCAGGCCCAATCTGGTAGTGGATGGCTGTGAGCCCTATGCCGAAGACGGCTGGAAACGCATCCGCATCGGCGACCTGAGCTTCCGTGTGGTCAAGCCCTGCTCCCGCTGCGTGATTCCCACGGTGAACCCGGAAACCGGGGAGCGCGAAGGCAATGAACCCTTGAAGACCCTCATGAGCTACCGCAAGAAAGGCAACAATGTCTATTTTGGTCAGAACCTCATCCATGACGCCCCCGGTCGTCTGCGAACCGGCATGACCGTGGAGGTGCTGGAATGAGCAACCCCGTGGCCCGGACCCGCTGTTGGGTGAAGGAAGTGGTCATCGGCCTGAACCTTTGTCCCTTCGCCCGAGTGCCTTTCGAGGCAGACACCATTCGTTACCAGGTCTGTTCCGCGCAGGATGCGGATGGCGCTTATCAGGCCCTCATCGAAGAAGTGGCGGATTTCGTCCAGCAGCCGCCCGACGAAGTGGAAACCTGCCTGTTCATCGTGCCTCGGGGGCTGGAGGATTTCGGCGACTACCTGGATGTCCTGGAAGACGCCCAGGCCGCCCTGGAAGAAGCGGGCCTGGATGACATGCTGCAACTGGCCAGCTTTCATCCCGACTATTGTTTCGAGGGCCTGGAAGCGGATGACCCGGCCAACTACACCAACCGTTCGCCTTATCCCATGTTCCACCTGATTCGCCAGGATGGTCTGGCCGCCGCCCTGGAAACCTGGCCTGATCCCGAGGCCATTCCCGAACGAAACATGACTTTGCTCAGAGAGATGGGGCTGGAGGGCATACGCAAGTTGTTGGAGCGCCGCTGCTGTCAGAAGTAAGTGCCCCATGGTCAGGCGATGCGATGGATGGGGTTAGGGGTGGTTCGCGACCGCGCGAATTGGAAATCCACGTGCTTTCTTCGTATGATTGGTTTCGAGCAGGCTGCGCGCAAGCTGCCCTGTTGCAGATGGGGTAGCTGGTGGAGTCGATAACCTTGTATGTAGGAGATGAGAGATGAAGTTTTTTCTCGGAAT
Source organism: Sedimenticola sp. (assembly GCA_027030425.1). Taxonomy (GTDB): domain Bacteria; phylum Pseudomonadota; class Gammaproteobacteria; order Chromatiales; family Chromatiaceae; genus Thiolapillus. Next base: position 3,680 of record JALVEW010000014.1, on the reverse strand, counting down.
AGTGAATGTGTTCTTGGCTCTGTCGTTTGCCCCGCTTGCCATGGCTTATACCATCGCGGATTTTGAATCCGATCCTCTGAGCAGTGTGCCGGGTGCCCCGGTCAGTCAGGTGACAGGCAATGTCACGGTCGAAGATGTAAGTACTTTCATTGGCTCTCCCCCCGCGGATTGTTCGGGAAGTCCCACTTGTCTTGTTCGTGGGAAGTTTGCCTATCTGACCACCGGGCCGGGAAGCAATGGTGGGGGTGACTCCGGGATGGATCGTTCAGGCGCCAATGGCAACGAGCGCGACGTCGCCACCATGACCATTACGTTCAATACCGCTACATCAGGCAGCTTGCAGTGGGGATTCGTTATTTATAGCGGAGACACCGCAAACCCTGATATCGTGGAGATCCGGGTGGATGGAGCAAGGTTCTTTGCTGGTTCCGTTGGTGCGGACAATGGGGCTTTTCCCGCCATGAGCAACTTTTTTACTGGTAGCTGGACGGGGCCTGGCGGCGCCACCTATAACCGTGTGAGCGGCTTATCATCCATCTTGCCCATTGCTGCCGGCAACCATACTTTGGAAGTGTTCGTGGGGGATGAGGTTGATGCCAGCGGCGATACGGCCGTGTTGTTCGATAATTTGGTTTTTCAGCCTGATGCGGTGGCTGAAGCGCGGGCGGTGCCAGCCTTGAATGGGGTGTTGCTTGGCGTTCTGTCTTTGTTGCTGGGTATCGCTGGTTGGCGTCTGCGCAGAATTTGACATCTTGGTGAGACCAAGGCGGAGGATGCCGCCGCGCCATTGGCATTTCATGTAAGGGACAGATTCTCCAAAGCTTCCATGGCCTCCAGCCAGGCCATTTCTTGGGCTTCGCACCGGGCATCCACTTCGGCCTTTTCCGTCAGCAGTTGCCTGAGCCTGTCCTTTTGAGCAGCTTCATACAGGCTGTTGTCCGCCAGCTGTTCTTCCAGGGCCTTTTGCTGCCGGTGTAGTTCATCCAGCTTTTTTTCCGCTGCCGCCACCTTGTTTTTCAGGGGTTGCAAAGCCTGGCGGCGGGCGGCGGCCTGGCGTTTGGCTTCCTTGCGGCTGACGCTTTTGCTGCCTGAGCCGGTGGGTGCCGGGGTTTCGGTCTTGTGCCGTGCCGCCAGCCAGGCGGGGTAGTCATCCAGGCTGCCATCGAATTCGGCGACCCTGCCGCCATCCACCAGCAGCAGCTGGTCCGTGCTCACCCGCAGCAGATGCCGGTCGTGGGAGACGATGAGCATGGCGCCGCTGAAGTCCTGCAGGGCGGTGGCCAGGGCCTGGCGCATTTCCAGGTCCAGGTGGTTGGTGGGCTCGTCCAGGAGCAGCAGGTTGGGGCGCTGATAGATGAGCAGGGCCAGGGCCAGGCGGGATTTCTCGCCGCCGGAGAAAGGCGCGGTCTTTTCCAGGGCCTTGTCGCCGGGAAAGCCGAAGCCGCCCAAGTAGTCCCGCAGCTCCTGCTCCCGGGCCTGGGGAGCAATCTGGATCAGGTGTTCCAGGGGGGAGTGCTCCGGGTGCAGCTGCTCTACCTGGTGCTGGGCAAAATAGCCGATTTTCAGATCCTGGGCGGTTTCCATGCGTCCTTCCATGAGAGGCAGTCCGCCGGACAGCAGCTTGATGAAGGTGGATTTGCCCGCGCCATTGGGGCCGAGCAGGCCGATGCGGTCACCGGGCGAGATGCTCATGCAGATGCCGGAAACCACGGACCGGCCGTCATAGCCTGCGGCGCCATCCTCCAGGCGCAGCAGGGGATTGGGGTTCTTTTCCGGCTCACGGAACCGGAAGTGGAAAGGCGAGTCCACATGGGCGGGGGCAATGCGTTCCATGCGCTCCAGGGCCTTGAGGCGGCTTTGCGCCTGGCGCGCCTTGGTGGCCTTGGCGCGGAAACGATCGATGTAGGAGCGGATGTGGGCGATCTCCCGCTGCTGTTTCTCGTGTTCGGCTTGCTGATTGGCCAGACGCTCAGCGCGCACTTTCTCGAAGGCGCTGTAGTTGCCACTGTACAGGGTCAGCCGGCCTTGCTCGATGTGGGCGATGTGATCAGTGACCGCATCCAGGAATTCCCGGTCGTGAGAGATGAGCAGCAGGGTGCCGGGATACCGGCGCAGCCAGTTCTCCAGCCAGATCACCGCGTCCAGGTCTAGGTGGTTGGTGGGTTCGTCCAGGAGTAGCAGATCCGAGCGGCAGATGAGGGCTCGGGCCAGGTTCAGGCGCATACGCCAGCCGCCGGAGAAATCCGATACCGGCCGGTCTTCATCACCGGGCCGAAAGCCCAGTCCGTGCAGTAGCTGCCCAGCCCGGCTGCGGGCCTGGTAGCCGCCGATGCTCTCGAACAGGCTGTGCAGCTGAGCCAGAGCCTGGCCGTCTTCTTTCTCCTCGGCTTCGCGGATCTGCTGCTCCACCTGGCGCAGTTCGGTGTCGCCGTCCAGGACGTACTCCATGGCCGGGCGGCTGTCCTGGGGCGTCTCCTGGGCCACCCAGGCGATGACCCATTCCCGGGGCAGTTTCAGATCCCCGGCATCCGCCTGCAGCTGGCCCCGTATCAGGGCGAACAGGCTGGATTTACCCGTGCCGTTGGCGCCGGTGATGCCCACTTTCTGGCCGGGGTGAATCTGGAAGCTGGCGTCCGCGAACAGCAGCTTGCCGCCCCGGCGCAGGCTCAGGTTCTGAAAGTGCAGCATAGAGGGCTCAGCTCAGCTCCCGGTAGGTATCGGCAAAGGCAGCGATGGCCTTGTCCAGGTCGTCCCGGGTATGGGCGGCGGAGATCTGGGTGCGGATACGCGCCTTGCCCTTGGGCACCACGGGGTAGAAAAAGCCAATGGCGTAGATGCCGCGCTCCAGCAGCCTGCGTGACATTTCCTGGGCCAGGCGGGCGTCTCCCAGCATCACCGGGACGATGGGATGCTCGCCTTCGGGAATGTCGAAACCGGCATCCTTCATGCCCTGGCGGAAATAGGCGGTATTGTCCGCCAGGCGGTCGCGCAGTTCCGTGGATTCGCTCAGCAGTTCCAGGGCCTTGAGGGAGGCGGCGCAGATGGCCGGCGCCAGGGTGTTGGAGAACAGGTAGGGCCGGGAACGCTGGCGCAGCAGGTCGATGATTTCCTTGCGGCCCGAGGTAAAGCCGCCGGAAGCCCCGCCCAGGGCCTTGCCGAAGGTGCTGGTGATGATGTCCACCCGGTCCATGACGCCCCGGTATTCGTGGATGCCCCGGCCTTTCTCCCCCATGAAGCCCGTGGCGTGGCAGTCGTCGTGGTGCACCATGGCACCGTATTCATCCGCCAGGTCGCAGATCTCGTCCAGGCGGGCGATGCTGCCGTCCATGGAGAACACGCCATCCGTGGTGATGAGCATGCGTCGGGCGCCGTTGCTACGCGCTTCCTCCAGCTTGTCCCGCAAATCGTCCATGTCGTTGTTGCGGTAGCGGTAGCGGGCTGCCTTGCACAGGCGCACACCGTCGATGATGGAGGCGTGGTTCAGTTCATCCGAGATCACCGCGTCCTCCGGCCCCAGCAGGGTTTCGAACAGGCCGGCATTGGCGTCGAAGCAGGCGGCGTAGAGTATGGTGTCCTCCATGCCCAGAAACTCCATGACCTTCTGCTCCAGCGTCTTGTGGATGTTCTGGGTGCCGCAGATGAAGCGCACCGAGGACAGGCCGTAACCCCACTGGTCGTAG
>JALVEW010000013.1 GCA_027030425.1 Sedimenticola sp. | reverse complement strand
TGGCCATGGCCTCGATTCCCTTCTGATGACCCTTTTCAAGGGCCTCCGCCACTTCCGGCGGCATGTAGTTTTCATCGTGCTTGGCCAGGACTTCATCGGCCACGAAAACGCCATCGGGTCCCATGCGCCCCTGGGCGATAACGCCCTGCCCTTCCTTGAACAAGTCCGGCAGGATACCCGTGTAGGCCACCTTCACGGAATGGTGATTGTCGGTGACCTCAAAGTGCACTGTGAGTTTCTCGCCCCGTTCCAGGGAACCGGGCTGCACCAGACCTCCAAGACGGAACACGTGATTGGCCGGCGCCTTGTTCTCCGCCACCTCGGTGGGCGAGAAGAAATAAGAAAGATTATTGCCCAAGGCATTGAACACCAGGTAGGCCGCTGCCGCGAGCACCACCAGGCCCACGACCAGGAAGCCGAATCGCTTGTGTCTGGCTTTCATGAGTTTTGCTCCGATTTGATGCGAATGAGACGGGATATCCGCTGTAATGCTGTCTTCCGGCGCTGGCGCACCAAAATGGGTTCGATAATCATCAGCAAGGCCGTCACCCCGAATGAACCCCACACATAGAGGGCGTATCCGCCCATATTGAAAAATTCCGACAGAGACTTCATCGGCGTATCTCCGGTAATTCAGATACCCAGCGCGCATCTTTTTCGCGCTCCAGGATAATGGACCGCACCCGGTACAGGGCCACGGCAATACTGTAGGCCCAGAAAGCGAAGGTCATGATGAGCATGGTCTGCAGCATGATGGTGCTCATGCTGGAACCATTCTTGATGCTCACGGAAGCCCCCTGATGCAGGGTATTCCACCACTTGACCGAGAAATAGATGATGGGGATGTTCACTACCCCCACCAGCAGCAGCACAGCACCGGCCCGGTCGGCCCGACGATTGTCATCAATGGCTCCCTGAAGGGCGATGAAGCCTATGTAGAGGAAGAACAGAATCAGTTCCGAGGTCAGACGGGCATCCCAGACCCACCAGGCGCCCCACATGGGTTTGCCCCAGAAGGCGCCGGTCCACAGGGCGATGAAGGTCATGATGGCCCCCGTGGGCGCCAGGGCCTGGGCCATCATGGAGGACAGGCGGGTATTGAACACCAGGCCCACTCCGGCCCAGAAAGCCATGACCACGTAGATGAACATGGACATCCAGGCGGCCGGCACGTGAATGAAAATGATGCGGTAGCCCTCACCCTGCTTGTAGTCCGTGGGCGCCACAAAGAAGCTCATGTACAGGCCGATGGCCAGCAGCAGTACCGCAATCCAGGTGGATATCCGGGCAATCTTTCCCGCCAGGGGGTAGAAAGTGGCTGGCGAGGAGAACTTGAAGATATTGACCATTCGTCCGCTCATACGAAACCGCCCGCGATTCCAGGCACTTCAACATGTGACCACAGAATAGCGGCAAAATTCCTGCCGCAGCTTAAATACTCATTAACAGGCTGTTGAAAAAAACCGTTTTTTGGCAGCCTGTGTGTGGCACACGGATGTGCCACCATTTTCGATGGCTGTAAGTCATTGAAAACAAAGGAAGTGAAAAACTGCGTTTTCCGCTTCCGTGGTTGAAAAAGTCCATGGAAGGACTCTTTCAACATTCTGTCAGGATTCATCAAATTGTTCCTGTTCATATACAACCTTAGCAGGAATCACTCCGCCGATATCCTCAAGGCTGCCGCGGTTGCCAAGGGAGCCGCCAGTATCGATAGAAGCAGGATGGCACCCAGCATGGACAGATGGCCCGCGCCCCCCAGGCCGGACGATTCCGCCTCCACGGCACCCGCGCCAAAAATCAGTACGGGAATATACAATGGCAGCACCAGCAGGGAAACCAGCACCCCGCCACCACGGATGCCCAAGGTCAGGGCAGCCCCGATGGAGCCGATAAGGCCGAGAGCCGGCGTACCGATGAGTAGGGTAAACATCATCACGGCGATGGTTTCCCCTGGCAGGTCATACTGCAGGCCCAGCAGTGGTGACAACAACACCAGGGGCAGGCCCGTCACCAGCCAGTGGGCAAACACCTTGCCCAACACCAGAACGAAAAGGGGCTGGGGCGCCAGCAACATCTGTTCCAGAGCACCGTCCTGGTAATCAACGAAGAACAGCTTTTCCAGGGCCAGCATGGACGCCAGCAGGGCCGCTACCCAAAATACCCCAGGCGCGATGAGGCGCAGAGTGTCCAGTTCCGGCCCTATGCCCAAGGGAAAGAGGCTGACCACGATGACAAAGAAGAACAGGGTGGTCAGCACGTCGGAGCGTCGCCGCATGGCCAGCAGCAAGTCCCGATGAACGATGGTGCGGAAGGCGTTAAACACGGCCGTCCTCCTTCCAGCCCAGGCGCAGTTTCTTTACCTTGCCGGAGGTCAAGGCGACCTCCTGGTGGGTGGTCAGAACCACCAGGCCGCCAGTAGCTACGTGATCTGCAATCACCTTCTCCAGCAATGCCACCGCCGCCACGTCCAGCCCCACGAAAGGCTCATCTAGAATCCACAGAGGCGCCTTGCTGAGCAGCAACCGCGCCAGGGCCACCCGCTTCTGCTGTCCCTGGGACAGTACCCGGGCAGGCAAATCCTCGTGGCCGCGCAGCCCCATGCGCTCCAGCACCTCCCAGGCCTGTTCCTCCCGCAACGCCAGACCGGCCATGCGGCAGGCCACCAGCAGGTTCTCGATACCGGTGAGATCATCCTTCAGGCCATTCTTGTGACCCAGATAGAGCAGCTCGGCGGAAAACTCATCCCGCTGCCTGCGGATGGGCTCCCCCTTCCAGCGCACCTCTCCCTCCGTAGGCGCCACCAAGCCGCAGATCGTACGCATCAGCGTAGTCTTGCCGCTACCGTTATGGCCGTACAGATGCAGCAGCTCTCCCTCGGACAGGGTGAAGCCGACACCTGAAAACAGGTGCCTGTCACCACGGGTACACTGCAGATTATCGACTTCCAGCATGAACCTGAGCCGTTGCAACACTCAAAGGAGAGAATCTTACAGGGAAACGGCGAGAAATGCTCGTTCCCCCGCGCTTGAACCCCTGGGGGCGGAGTCAAATCCGCCAAAAATCGTTACATGGAACACGCACGGAGAACTCCTCAACCATCGAAGCCATCCCCTTCCCATTTGACTCCGCCCCGGAACAGATCAGTCCAGCAGCGGCAGCACGTAGGTATCAAACGCCTCTTGGTCCATCTGGCCCCGGTGGATGTACTTGATACGCCCGTCCCTGGCGATGACCACGGTATAAGGAATAATGCCGGTCTCATTGCCCCACTTACGCATCAGCTGACGGGAATCCATGGGGTTCAGGACCAGCACGGGGTAGTTGATTCCCAGGCTGCGGGCCACGTTGGCCAGCTTGCGTTTCTCATCCACCCCAATGCCCACCAGTTGCAGGTTCCTGTCTGCATAAGTCTTCTGGTAGTGGACGAATTCCGGTATCTCGTACTGGCAGGGGCTGCACCAGCTGGCCCAGAAGTTCATCATAATGACCTTGCCCCTCCAGTCTTCCAGGCTATGTTTCACGCCGTTGAGATCCTCCAGGTGGAAAGGAGCCATTTCCCAGGCGTTGTTGGTCCTTTCCGGCAGGGCTGTGGTAGCCGTCTTTGCCGGTGCCGGCTCCTGCACCCTGCTCTTCTTTCCCGAAGCCTCAACGCCGGCATCACAGCCCGTAAGCATCAGGGTCAGGACAAGGCCCAACCAGGAAACGCGACCCTTAACCACCAGCCGCGCCCTTTCCGCCGTCACCATTTGCCAGCACTTTCCACTCCACGGGATATTTTTCCTGGAGTGTTTCCAGGTAGGCAGCAAGTCTTTCATCCACGATGCTCTGGCGCACCTTGTCTTTCATGGATGCAAAGTTGCGCGTCTTGCCCGGCCGCCTTTCGATGACCGTGACCAGGTGATAACCTTTTCCTGTACGGATTATGTCACTCACCTCACCGTCAGCCATTGACTTGAGACGCTGTTCGATAGCGGGCACACCCTCACCTTCCTTGAACCACCCCATGTCACCATTGTGGGAACGGCCCCAGGGATCGATGCTGTACCGGCCTGCCAGCACGAACAGACTCTCCCCCTGTTCGATTCGCCGCTTCATGGCCGCCGCCTGGGCATAGGAAGAAACCACCAGCTGGCCCACATGCCAGCGTTCCGGCACACGCGCCAATTCCGGGTTGGCATCGAAATGGGCCTTCAGGGCCTTTTCATCGGGAATCCATTCCTTCTCCAGAGCTTCCATCATCATCGCAGGCAGAAGTTCATCGGCGTAGGCAGCGACCTCGGCATCCACGTTAACGCCTTCGTCAGCTGCCTCCCGTGCGAATAGCAACAGTTCGGTTTGCTGGTACACCTGCTCTTCTATCCACCCGGCATCCGGCGTTTTTGGGAAGTCTCCCTGGTGCACGATATCGCCATAGGTAAGGCGTAATCCATCACCTTCCATGAGAACCGTATCTGGTTTGATGTCATCGGAGACACGATCGAGATGAAACTCCACATGCCTTTTTTCTCGCAACATCCGCAGGCTCAACAGGCGCAACTGGCGGAAATCTTCCGCCAGCACCGATGCTCGTGCCGCCGCCAGGGCATCGGGCTGCCCGGCATAGGCCGCTTTCAATTCCTGCTCCTTGTCCTCGGGGATAACCAATTGCTCCCGCAACTTTTGTATGTAGTAACGATACAGCCGGGAAGTGCGGTAGTCCTGCAGTTCCTGAATAAACTCCGGTCGCTGGTCCAGTCCCCTGGCTCCGGCTTCCAGGCGCAACAATCGTAATGCCACCAAGCGCTTGAGCAGATTGCCGCGCAGTGCCGCTTGTTCAGGCTCATCCATAGTGTTGAACTGGGTGGCAAAAGGCGATGAACGCACGGCGGTTTCAAGATCGGCGGCAGTCACCTTGGCCGGCCCTATGGTGACCAGCACCTCCGAGGCCTTGCCAGCCGCAATACCTGGCGTAACCAACACCGCCAGCAACAAAAGAAAGAAAGTACGATTCTTAAACTTCATGGATACAGCAACCTCGTTGATTCACTCATCCGGCAGAAAACCGGGATTCCTGAACAAAAACAGGGAGCCAGGCTCCCTGTTTTTGCTATTGCCATCAGAGCGGCTTACTCATCGGGGATCTTGCCTCCCAGATCCGGTGCACTGGCGTGCATCCAGGATACGGCAGAATCATAATCCTCGAGAATCGGACGCCCTTTCCACACATGCTCTTCATCATCGGCGATGAAAGGCACACCGTTTTCATTTACCTCATGACAGGCGGCGCAACGGAAGGGGCCGTGAGAGCCATCCGGGTTGTACTGGGGCGCCTGCTTGTAGGTCGTGGTATCGGCAATGGGCGCCACGGGATACAAGCCGTGAATGGACTGGTGACAGGCCTGGCAGGCCAAGCCTGCATGACCCTTGGAATAGCGCATCAGGCTGTACTTGCCAGGCTGGTTGATGGGGAAGGCTACACCCCCCTGCCCTTCAACAAAAGGTGCCGCGTGGCAGTCTGCGCAGTGAGGCGCACCAGGTGACAACCAGTAGTCACGACCATGGGTTGCAGCCTCGTAGGGTACGGCAGCCGCTCCGGTTGCGCCTGCAGGCAGCTTCAGGCTGGCAATATCCACGGCGGGATTGGCAGACAGGGGCACCACATTGATGTCACCATCCTCATCCTTGCTCACCATGGGGCCATTGCCCTTCAGCGCAATCACAGCGATGTCGGGCACGGTGCGCTTCTTGGCCCATGTCAGGAGGATACCGGATTTGCCCGGAGTGTCATGCCCCTTGGCATCCAGCACCACCTTGGGGTCCAGGTACTTGTCGATGAGTTCCTGCTTGCTCACCCCAATGGCCTTGGCAATTTCATCCAAAGACTTGTTGCGGATGGTATCACCGGTCTGGGCGAAGGCATTCTTCAGGTTGTCACGCTGGTACAGCTCCCGGGACAGCTGGTTGTGGCAGTTGGTGCACCACAGGCCCTTGCCGCCCTTGCCATTGCCGATCTGGGACACGTTGGCCTGCAGCCATTCGCCGATGGCGTTCAGGTGCTCATCGGACTCCACGCCGTCTTTGTCCTTATTGGGATTGGAATGCACGTCACGGCCCACGTAGCAGCCACCGGAAGCATCGCGGTTATCTGCATCCGCATAGGCGTTCTTGCCATCCGGCGTAATGGGATAGTTGTCCATGCTGCGGTCATAACGATGAGCCGGATGACATCCCTGGCAGGAACCGGAGCGGCCCTGGGAATCAGGCAGGGGAACTTTGGTCTGGTGAACCGTGTGAATGGCTTCCGTAAGTGCCGGAATCAGCTTTTCCTTCCCATCCTTACCCTTATGAGTGCCGGACGCCAGAACACCGATGACGTTGTCCGCGTGGCACTTCTGACAGAGGACGGGATCACGACCCAGGCGGTTCATGGTTGCCCGGCTGTTCGGGTCGTAGTTCTTCATGAAGTCCGTGCCATTGTGATCGTCGTGCATCTCCAGGATGGAAACGGAGGTGGCTTTCAGATCTGCAATCCAGTCGGACGCACCCAGGCCTTTCCAGAAGGCCCGCTCCTGTTTGTACAAGTTGTACTTCTTGCCATTGGCCGTTTCGTTGGCGTGGCAGTTGGAGCAGTTGGGAATATCGATGGGGTTTGTACCCACGAAAGTGATGGGCTTGCCACTATGACTGTCCAGCACCGGCTTGCCGGTATCGGCATCCACCAGACTCACCCAGTTTTCCTGGAAGGGCTGGATATCACTCTCCACCAGGGTGAGCAGGTCCTTGGCCGCGGTACGATCGTTGAAGGGTGTCAGGGGCAGACCCAGAGCATCCCAGATCCCCGGATTGGTGAGCACGATGGGCACGTTGTCCAGCACCGGAGACTTGGTATAGACAATGGTTCCCTTCTCACCCGTGTAATGCAGGTGTCCGCCGCTCATGGGGCTGGGGGCCGCCGCGCCGGCGGGGCCGTTGTCCCGAGGTACGGGAATCTGCAAACCAACAAAGAGCTTCTCTTTGTCGGCACTGGTGCCTTTGGGATTGGTGCCCTTCAGGTCCTTGTATACATAAAGATGGGTAAAGTAGGCATTGGCGACACTTTCGTCTTTTTCGTACTTGCCGTTCCCGTTCACATCATAGGGCACGTCCCAGTACTTGAGCTTGTTGCCTTCGGAATAAGTGTTATCGACAAAACCGTAGGACAGCTTGAATCGCTTCTTGCCGTCCACGACCACCGTGGGATCTTCCTCATCAGCTTCCAGCAGTTCGGGATATTTCTTCTTTCCGGTCGCCGTCTTGATGACTTGGGATTGCACGGAGTTGTACGGCGGCAGCACGCAGCAGTAGGTGAAGTCGAAGCCGGTGCAGTGCATGCCCAGCTCATAGTTGATAGTGATGTTGTAATCGTTCTTGGGCTTGCTGGTATCCGCCGCGACTTCCGGACCACCATACATCTTGGGACCTACGGATACGGCTTTTGCATGTGATTCGGCAGCTTTTGCAGGCGCCTTCTCGGCAACTTCTTCCTGAGTGGTACATGCGCCAACCGCCATTGCAGCAATGATGGCTGCAGACAAGGCTTTTTTCATGATAACCCCCTGTTATCGGGAGACCCCTGAGATGCTGCCATCAACGACAGAATCCTGACTGAAACCGGCAATTCCCTGGTAAAACACCAAACACACATGAATCAAACGCTGGCCCAAGCCAGCCACGGTACACAGTTTCAGGATCGTCTATATGGACAGTTCAAAGATTTCCCGCGTTTATCGAATTTTGATGTTGCCGTCCGTTGGCAACACCCCCCTCCAAATTCGCCTCCTTTGGTACATCTTTGCTCTTGATGAAGGCAACGGTTGAAGAATAACACCCCTGATTCAGGTGTTCAACAAAAATATTCTTCAAAAACAATATGTTAGTATATTAACGGATAATGAAATTATGATTTTCCACCCCCTGCGCATCACGGGAGGCGACACCTTGAAGGAGCTGGGCCCTCATGACCTGCATCAATGACAACTTCAAACACATGAAGTAGTCTTTGTAATGGGGTATTAAGGCAGTATCGTATATCCTTGCAGCAGAAACACGGCAGCCAAGAGAAGGGTGGGAAATGGCTGTCCTGTTGCCCGGAACACGAAACTCCATTCCGCGCAGCAGGCCCCGTCCGCCTGACACGGCTGTTCCAAGGGGCAGGAGTTCCCTGTCCACAACCATAATATTGGAAACTCTGCATTCATTCCGGGCACGGAACGTGATTTCTTGACCGGTCTCTCCAGAGGATTCCTTTAGAAACAACAAAGCGGAACCAGCAGGATACAAGCCATGAGCAAAGGCATACTCGACCTATTCGTCTCCTCCCACAAGGGAAAAATCATTTCCAGCCTGTTAGCGGGAACCATTGCCATAGGAGTTTCCATTCCCTCCCTGGCCGTGAATACCGATCCCGATGAATTCGAGGAAGCAATAAGGCTCACCCCAAATGTGGAGAACGGCAAAAAACTGTACAAGGCTAGCTGCATCACCTGTCACGGCCCCGAAGGATGGGGGGTTCCCGGCAGCGGCTACCCCCAGATCGCCGGCCAACTAAAAAACGTGATCATAAAACAGCTTGCCGATTTCCGGGCGGGCAACCGGGATAATCCCATCATGCGCGCCTTTTCCTCGCGCCGGGCCCTGGGCGGTCCCCAGGAAATTGCAGACGTGGCCGCCTATGTGGCAAGCATGCCCATGACGCCGAATAATGAGCAGGGCTTTTCCCTGCACCTGGAAGAAGGCAAGCGCATTTATGACAAGATGTGCGCCGACTGTCATGGCAAGGAGGGAGAAGGCGACCCGGAAGAACACGTGCCCCGCATCCAGGGGCAGCACTACAGCTATCTGATGCGCCAGTTCAACTGGATTCGCAACGGCAGACGGCGCAATGGCGATGAAAAGATGATCAAGCAAATCAAGAATTTCACGCCGCCGGAACAGGTGGCTGTACTCTCCTATGTGGCCAGCCTGAAGCCGAAAAACGTGGCCCCTCCGGGCTGGCGTAACCACGACTTCGACGGATTCGACCGCAGCTGGCGGCCCATGAAGATCCGCTGATCTCCCTGTTCACCCGGAAACCTACCAAAAAAGCGCCCGTTCCCGGGCGCTTTAGTCTTGATAACACGGTTGCAATCCAGCAGTTCAGGGCTTCGCCCCTTCCAGTATCTGGATGCATCGCTGGTCACGGAATCCCCGGGCAATATCCTTCACGGTCTTGCCTTCCTTGTTCCTGATGGAAACATCCGCCCCCCGGCTGATCAATTCCTTGACCACCTCCGGCTCTCGAACATCCACCGCTTCCAGCAGGGCCGTGGTGCCGTCATTATCCTGGGCGTTGATGTCCGCGCCCTGCTGCAGCAGATAACCCACGGCCTGGGCATTCCCGCTGCCCGCCGCCCAGATCAAGGGCGTAGCACCGTCTTTGGAACGGGCATTGACGTTCTCTCCAGCCTCCACCAAGGCCCTGACCAGGTTCATGTTGTTGCCGGACTCGACGGCATACATGAGGGCGGTCTTCCCCTTCTTGTCCGCCAGGTTCACCTTGGCACCATGCTTGAGCAGAAGCTCTACCGTCTTGTCATGCCCATGAGCGGCCGCCAACATCAGGGGCGTGCGGCCTTCCTTGTCCCTGTCATTGGGATTGGCGCCGCGAAACAGGAGCTGTTCCACCATATCATCGATGCCGTACCGAGCCGCCAGCAGCAGGGCCGTGGCCCCGGACCGGGTGCGGGCGTTCAGGTCCGCACCACGCTCGATGAGCAGCGCCGTTACCTCGGGTTCATCGTTCTCCGCCGCCAGGGTCAATGCCGTGCAGTCCGCCACCGTCTTGCGGTTCACATCGGCGCCATGAGACAACAGGGCCGAAGTCGCCGCCAGGTTGCCATTTTCCGCCGCCATCATCAGGGCCGTCTTCCCGTACTTGTTGGCGCTGTTTACGTCCGCCCCCTTGGCCAGCAGCTTTTCGATGGCCTCCACATCATCCACGATGGCCGCCAGGCGGAGTTCCCTGTCCAGCTCGGGATCACCCGCAAACAGAGAACAAGACATCAGCAGCAACAAGCTTCCAAACAGTATTCGGATATTCATTTGCAGCCTCGCTCCATAGTTCATGACCATTGCCGTCAGCCCGCCTGGGCTGCTTCCTCATCGTCTTCTTCCGGCTCATCCGGCTCTTCATGGGCTATGCCCTTATGGCAATCGATACAGGTCTTGCCTTCATCCCGGGCCCGGCCATGGCGCTTGCGGGCGCTGCGGTCCTGCTCGGCCAGGTCCATGGCATCCCATTTGTGACAGGAACGGCACTCCCGCGAGTCCGTGGCCTTCATCTTGGCCCAGACTCGATTCGCCATATCCCAGCGATGCGCTTCATATTTTTCCTTGGTATCCAGTGTGCCCAGAATCTCATGCAGCACATCCTTGTAGGCCAGCACCTTGGCCACCATCTTGGGACCGAAAGCCTTGGGAACATGACAGTCCGCGCAAACCGCGCGCACCCCCGACGCACTCTTGTAATGCACCGTCTCCTTGTATTCTTCCAGGTTGACTTTCATGGAATGGCAAGACGTGCAGAACTCCATTTGATTGGTGTAAGCCAACCCCATGTTGAACAGGCCGGTGAAGATGACGCCCGCAATGAATATGACTATGGCCAGACCCAGGCTGATACGTTGTGCCACGGCAATCCCCCCATTTTCAGATATAGTTATTGATTTCGAGATATAAGGCAGACGAGCGGCCAGGCAGTCCATTGGGAACCGTCCCCTGGCGAAACTATCATGCCTACCGGACGCCATGAGCCGGGGCTTCAGGACCCGGTCTGCCGTTCCGGTATTATTGCGGGCCGCTCCTCCACGGTCCCGCTGTTATTCTGCATACACCACGCCCGGCAGCCAGGTTGCCAACTCGGGCCACCACGCCAAAAGGCCGAGCATGATGAGCTGTATTACGATAAATGGTATCACACCTCTGTAGATGGCGCCCGTGGTGACCTCGGGAGGCGCCACGCCCCGCAGGTAAAACAGAGCGAAGCCGAAGGGCGGGGTGAGAAAGGATGTCTGCAGGTTGATGGCAATCATGATGCCCAGCCAAACGGGATCCAATCCCATGGCCAGCAGGATGGGGCCGACAATGGGTACCACCACGAAGGTTATCTCGATGAAATCCAGGATGAAGCCCAGCAGGAACATGAGCAGCATCACCACAGCTACAGCCCCCACCACCCCGCCGGGGAGGTTGGTGAGCAGTTCACTTACCCTGTCGTCACCGCCAAAGCCGCGAAACACCAGGGAGAATACCGCCGCGCCGATGAAAATCATGAATACCATGCTGGTAACCTGTACCGTGGACCGCATGACCTCGCGCAGGGATTCCAGGTTCAGCTGCCGCCGCTGAGCCGCCAGGAGCATGGCGCCCACGGCGCCCACGGAGGCCGCCTCCGTGGGGGTGGCCACTCCCACAAGAATGGAACCCAGTACCGCCACGATGAGCAGCATGGGCGGCAGGAGCACCGTAAGCACCCGCCACCACAGAGAAGCCTGACCTTCCTCCCGCGCCGGCGCCTCCGGCACACGCTCCGGCTGAAACAGGGCCACCCCGAAAAGATACAGCAGATACATGAACACCAGACCCAGGCCGGGAATCACCGCCCCCACGAACAAATCCCCCACGGACACGGTTTCCAGGTTCCATTTCCCCATGTCCAGCTGTGCCTGCTGGTAGGCGGAAGACAGCACGTCACCGAGCAGCACCAGCACGATGGAGGGCGGTATGATCTGCCCCAGGGTGCCGGAGGCGCAAATGGTGCCCGCCGCCACCGCCGGGTCGTAGCGGCGCTTGAGCATGGTGGGCAGGGACAGCAGGCCCATGGTCACCACCGTGGCACCCACGATGCCGGTGCTGGCCGCCAGCAGCATGCCCACCAGGGTCACGGAAATCCCCAGCCCGCCGCGCAGGCCGCCGAACAGGTCGGCCATGGTATCCAGCAGGCTTTCCGCCACCTTGGAGCGTTCCAGCATCACCCCCATGAACACGAACAGAGGGACGGCGATGAGGGTCTCATTGGTCATCACGCCATAGAGACGGTTGGGCAAGGCCTGCAGGAAAGCATCGTCGAACAGCTCCAGCCATTCACCCAGCCAGGCAAAGATCAGGGACACGCCGCCCAGGGTGAAGGCCACGGGATAGCCCAGCATGAGCACCAGGGCCACCACGCCAAACAGGATGAAGGGCATCCACTCAGCCATCCTGCTTTCCTCGTATCACGGCCAGGCTGCGCAGCATCAGGGCCAGCCCCTGGAGCATTACGGCCACAGGCATGAGCAGCAGCAGGGTCTTGAGCAGGAACACTCCCGGCAGTCCCCCGGCCTCGCGGGAGCCTTCCATCACCTTCCAGGATTCGCTCACATAATCCCAGCTGATCCAGGCAATAAAAATCATCAAGGGATAGAGCAGCAGCGCTGTGCCCAGCAGATTCACCCAGGCACGCCCTTTCTCACTGAATTTCTGATAGAAGATGTCAACGCGCACATGGCCACCCTGCTCCAGGGTGTAAGCGGCGCCCAGCATGAACACCAGGGCATGCAGGTAGGTGATGGATTCCTGCATGGCGATCCAGCCGGTGTTGAAGGCATAGCGCAACACCACCACCGCAAAGGTGATCAGCACCATGAGCAGAGTAAACCAGGCAACCAGACGCCCGGTGAAATCGGCTATGGCTTCCAGCTTACGGATCAAGACTCAGTTACCAGCGAAAGAGTATCCACTGGGGAAGCACCACGCCATTGGGGTCATCTTCCCGCGTATCCATCTCGCCATCACCGTTGGTATCCATAAGGTAATATGGCGGACCTATCCTGGGCACGATTTTCACCATGTACAGGCGGCCATTGACGCGATACTCGTGAACCGTCTTGCCCTCTTCCTGGCGTATGGTCACCTCGGGCTCCAGGTTCTCTCCCCCGTCGGCACCAGGGGGAAGCTGCTGGGCGGGTTCTTCCGCCAGGGAAACGGCCGAGAACAACAGCAGGCAGGACAAAATCAGATTTTTCATGGAGAGTTCCCTGGAGGATGAATGGAGGGCCATTATAACTCCAGAAGGATTTCCCTTTCAGCCGCGGAAGGCTCGAATCCGCGTCCGCCATAATGATCGAAGATACCCTGCACGATGGCCTCCGGCTCATCGCAGACCTGAATCAGGTCCATGTCCTCGGGGCTGATGGTGCCCGCCTCGCACAGGGTATTGCGGAACCAGTCCAGCAGCCCTCCCCAGAAGGCGCTGTCCACCAGGATGATGGGAATGCGCCGCCCCTTGCCCGTTTGCACCAAGGTCAGGCATTCTGCCAGCTCGTCCAAAGTGCCGAAGCCTCCGGGTAATACCACATAGGCCGTGGCGTACTTGATGAACATGACCTTGCGGGCAAAGAAATGACGGTAGGTGAGAGAGACATCCTGGTAAGGGTTGCCATGCTGTTCATGAGGTAGAACGATGTTCAGGCCAACGCTGGGCGAAGGTCCGGCGTGTGCGCCTTTGTTGGCGGCCTCCATGATACCGGGGCCGCCACCGCTGATGACCGAGAACCCGGCTTCCGACAACAGCCGGGCCACTTCTTCCGCCTTCTGGTACCAGGGATGTTCCTCCGGGGTGCGGGCGGAACCAAAGATGCTCACCGCCGGACGGATGCGGCTGAGTTTCTCGAAGCCCTCGACGAACTCAGCCATGATCTGGAACACCCGCCAGGATTCACGGTTGAGTTCCGCGTCCACGGCCGGGGTGCGGGGACGAATGGAGGAAAAATCGTTCATGTGTATTCTCTACAGGTTAAAATCTCTGCTCTTTGGAGGATGTCGTACAAGTGCGATTTTCCGATTCCTCCATTATCAATGGCTTACAGCCATCGATAATGACGATGCATCCCTGCATCGCGGAGGCTGCCGCCTTTTGCGACACCCTCCTTTGGGCAGAAGTCAGGACAGTCACTATAGGCCATGCACGATCTCAATCCAAGACAGCGCGAAGCCGTGGCCTGGCTGGACAGCCCCCTGCTGGTGCTGGCCGGCGCCGGCTCAGGCAAGACCCGGGTCATCACCCGCAAGATCGCCTACCTGGTCAACACCCTGGGCATGGCCCCCAGGCACATCACCGCTGTCACCTTCACCAACAAGGCCGCCCGGGAAATGAAGGCCCGGGTGGCTGAACTGCTGGTCGGGGGCAACAGCAGGGGCCTGAACATCTCCACCTTCCACACCCTGGGGCTGAACATCCTCAAGAAAGAATGCCGGGCCGCCGGACTGCGTCCGGGTTTCAGCATTCTCGACACCCAGGACAGCGAACAGCTGCTCAGGGAAATCCTTCTCAAGGACGAAGCGGACAACCAGGCTGTCAGCATGGCCCACTGGCAGATCTCCCAGTGGAAGAACGACCTGCTCAGCCCCGAGGAAGCCATGTCCCGGGCAGAGGACGAACTGGCCCTGCGCCATGGCCAGATCTATGCCGCCTACCAGCGCGCCCTGGGGGCCTACAATGCCGTGGACTTCGACGACCTCATCCAGATTCCGGTGAATCTGCTGCGGCAGCAGGCGGATATCCTGGAACGCTGGCGGCATCGCATCCATTATCTGCTGGTGGACGAATACCAGGACACCAACAGCGCCCAGTACGAGCTGGTGCGCCTGCTGGTGGGTGTGCGCGGCGCCCTCACGGTGGTGGGGGATGACGACCAGTCCATCTACGCCTGGCGCGGCGCCCGACCGGAGAACCTGGCCCGCCTCAGGGAAGACTTCCCCACCCTCAAGGTGGTGAAACTGGAACAGAACTACCGCTCCACGGGCCGCATCCTGAAAGCTGCCAACCAGCTCATCGCCAACAATCCCCACGTTTTCGAAAAACACCTGTGGAGCGAGCTGGGCCCCGGCGAGGAAATCCGCGTGTTCCAGTGCCGGGACGAGGAAAACGAAGCCGAGCGGGTGGTTTCCGAGATCATTCACCAGAAGGTCATGCACGGCCGCCGCTATGGCGACTATGCCATCCTCTACCGGGGCAACCACCAGTCGCGCATCTTCGAGAAACTGCTGCGCCTGCACAACGTCCCCTATTTCATCAGTGGCGGCAGCTCTTTTTTCTCACGCACGGAAATCAAGGATCTCATGGCCTACCTGCGGCTGCTGGCCAACCCCCATGATGACGCCGCCTTCCTGCGCGTGGTCAACACCCCCAGGCGACAGATCGGCCCCGGCACCCTGGAGCAGCTCTCCGCCCATGCGGCGGAAAGGACGCTTCCCCTGTTCGAGGCCATCGATGAGCTGGGACTGGCCCGGCGGCTCAAGCCGGCCGCTCTGGCCCGCTTGCGGGATTTCCAGCGCTGGATACGTCACCTGTCCCGTTTGGCCCACGAGGAGGACGCCGTAAAGACCGTGCGCGAACTCATCGGCGACATGGACTACGAAGCCTGGCTGTACCAGACTTCCCCCAGCGACAAGGCGGCGGCAAGACGCATGGAGAACGTGGACGAGCTGCTGGAGTGGCTTTCCCGGCTGCAGCAGGACGAAATGCGAGGCCAAAGCCTGGCAGACATGGTCAGCCATCTGAGCCTCATGGACATCCTGGAGCGCCAGGACGAGGAAACCAGCGAGGACCGGGTCAGCCTCATGACCCTGCACGCCGCCAAGGGCCTGGAATTTCCCTATGTCTTTCTGGTGGGCATGGAAGAAGGCCTGCTGCCCCACCACAGCAGCATAGAGGAAGACAACATCGAGGAAGAACGCCGCCTGGCCTACGTGGGCATCACCCGCGCCCGGCGCGTGCTGCACATCAGCTGCGCACGCAGACGCCGCAAGGGCGGCGAGGTGGTGGACTGCCAGCCCAGCCGTTTTCTGGAAGAGCTGCCCCGTGAAGATCTGGCCTGGGAAGGCCGTGACAGGGACGAACCGGAAGAAAACAGGAAGGCCAGGGGGAAAGCCCACCTGGCCGGTCTCAAGGCGCTGCTGGAATGATGCCGGGCTGTAGGGCAGACTTCAGCCCGACAACCCACCATGAGGGTGTCGGACTGAAGGGGTCGGAGTCAAATTCCACCCAACTGATACAGGGAACGGGATCAAACTGTTCCATGCCATCGGATCTTCCCGGCATTCTCCCCGTTTGACTCCGACCCCCAACCACCAACACCGCGAATGGAAGCGAAACCGGTGTGAGGACGTGTTCAGCGACCGGGTGAAATGTTCATATTAAGTTACTGCTTGGACAGCCACTCGGCAATGGCCTTCATCTCGTCGTCGCTGACGCCAGCGATGATGGGCTTCATCATGGCCGTCTGACCATTGGCACGGGTGCCGCTCTTGATGTCCTTCATCTGCGCCAGGAGATAGACTGCGCTCTGACCAGCGAGCTTGGGATAGGTACCCATGGGCGTGGTCTTGCCATCGGCGCCGTGACAGCCACCGCAACCCTTGGCCTGGTAGGCGGCAGCGCCGGGATCGGCGGCAGCGGCAGGTGCGGCCGCCGGCGCAGCAGAAGCCGCTGCAGGCGTGGCCGCCGGAGCGGCGGGAGCCGAAGCCGCGGGCGCGGCAGCAGTGCCGCTGACATTCACCTGACCCACGGGCTTGATACGTGACAGCACATCATCTTCGGCAACGGCCGTGGTGGAAATGGCGGCGGCAGCCAACAGGGAAAGAAGGGAAACAGAAAATTTCTTTGCCACGATAGTATTCCTCGAGTCAGTAAGCAGGTTGAATCAGTGTTGCGGCGGAATTCCTGTCGCACCACCAGTATTTCATAACTTGCTAATGATAGCACTGTTCCCTGCCAGATGAAAAACCCGCGCCCTCCCACCAGCCCGAATATTTCACCCGGGAACGTGATGATCGTGCCGGGACCGGTGTTCAGCTGCGGATTTGCAAAGGGGTCGGAGTCAAATTCCACCCAAACTGTTACATGAAACGGGATCAAACTGTTCCATGCCATGGGATCTTCCCAACATCTTCCCCATTTGACTCTGACCCCGACCACCAAAACTGCAGATGGACGGCGAAACCGGTGCGAGGGCGCGTTCAGCGATGCCCGGTAACATTTTGTACTTTGCTAATTTTTCAAAATTCTTCATGAAATACCATGAGCCAGAATATTATTTCAGCAGCCGGGTGAAATGTTCGGACTAGCGACGCCATATTCGCCAGATCTGCTCCGTCATGCGACTGATACCCTTCTCCGCCAACCGGGGGTTGGCTGCCAGCACATCCACTGTTTCCAGCAACTCCAGGTCGAACGCGTCTTCGTACAACAGGGCTATCTCATCCTCTGAAACACTGAAAGGTGGCCCACTCATCTCATCCTGTGGGTAATTCATGCTCACCAGCAGCATTTCAGTTCCCGGTACAAGGAGCTGCGCAAGCTTGGCCACATAGCGTCGGCGCATTTCCCCGGGCAGGGCCACCAGGGCGGCGCGGTCATACACGGCAACAACTTCATCTGTCCACCGTGAATCGAGATGAAAGAAATCACCCTGCAACAGAGTGACTCTCTCGGTGCGCGCACAAACGAAATCCCCATCCACGAACGTCTCCAGCGCCAGGGCATTCTCCCTGGCGAAATCCCGTATGGCGATAGCGCTGAATTCCACGCCGAGCACCTCATAACCCAGGTCTCTCAGCCACAGCATGTCCAGGGACTTGCCACACAGGGGAACCAGCACCCTGCCGCCAGGCGGCACCCCAAGGCTGGACCAGTAACGGCGAAGATGGGGGTTGATATCAGCCAGATGAAAGCCGATGCGCTGCTCGGCCCAGCGATCCAGCCAAAACTGTTTTTCCATACCTCAAACTCCAAAGATACATTCTGCAACACAGAGACGATATATTGATATAGTAATCTACTGTTTGATCAAACCTGTTGCCATGAATTCCAAGAAACAAGACAAGCCCGAACACATTTCCGATCAGCAGCTTCTGCGCGCCGCCCGATCTTTCGAGGCCATGATGCTCAGCCAGATCGAGATTTCCGCCAAACTGGCGGACGACCTCAAGCATGCCATCCGCATTGGCATGGCCGTGCTGGCCCTCATCGCCATTTCCATCCTGGTACTGCTGCTCACCCTGTCCTCCCAGATCAACCGTATCTCGGACGTGGTGGTGGACATGAACACCAATTTCTCGGCGGTTACCGTGCGCATGGATCAGATGAGCGAGTACATTGACTCCATGGCCCGGCGGGTGGCCCTGCTGCAACTCATGGACGAGCAGACCACCACCATGAAACAGGAAATTACCACCATCACCGGAGACATGGAGCAGATGCGCCAGACCATCAGCAACATGGGCAAGCAGGTTACCAGCGTGCGCCATTCCGTCGATGGCATGTCGGCCTCCATCAGCCGCATGGATGACCAGGTACAGCTGATGGCGGCTGATATGCAGCACATGGCCAAGCCCGCCAGAAGCATCAACAAGATGTTCCCGCTACCCTAGGTAATCCGCCATGGCACAGAAGGAAAAACGCATGTTCATCGACATGGTGGGACGCCTGAGCTGGGAGACCCAGCTGCACCTGGACGAGCGCCAGCACCATTTCTACATCAACAAAATCATCGTTATCATCATTTCGGTGCTGCTGATGATCCTGGCGGGCATCAACGTGTACTACGTGGCGGTACTCTACGAAGACCTGAACGGTATCGTTGACAACATGGACTCCATGCATGGCAACATGCAGAAGGTTTCCAAGCGCATGATGCGCATTACCGACAATGTCAAGGAGTTCGAACACTATATGCGACGCATGGACAACATCGTGCACAACACCGGAGAAATGGCCGGCATGATGCCGTCCATCTCCTCCAGCATGCACCAGATGGAAGCAGACATCGCTGTGATGGACGCGGACATGGCCAGGATGGCCGCCGGCATGTCTCACGTGGACAAGCGGTTCGAGCACATGACCCAGGGAGTTGCGATAATGCGCGTACACGTGCGGGAAATCGCCCGGCCCATGGGTTCTCTCAATCCTTTTATGCCCTGACGGGGTGTCGTTGTCGGGCTGAAGCCCGACCTGCGGCCTGACAGGCTCAGCTGTCCGTTCTGTATTCCCTGATGATCTGCGGCAAGGCCTTTTCCAGGTCCATTTGTGGCCGGTAGCCAGTTTCCCGGGCCAGAGGCTCGCCATCGAACCAGGCCGAAGCACTCAGCTTCTCCAGGCGCTCCCGGTTCATTGGCATGGGGCGCCCCAACACCTTCTGTAACAGGTCACCAGCTCCCGCCGCGACACCCAGCAGCCAGGCCGGCATGGCCCGGCGACCGGGCTTTCTGCCCAGAGCGGCGCAAATCATCTCGTACATCTGCCGGCTGGAATAGGATTGCAGGTCCGTCACCGTGAAGGTGTTTCCCGCCGTCCCCTCTGCCATCGCCAACAGCAGCAGGGCCTGGATCACGTCGTCCACATGCACCAGGGAGCGCCTTTCCCCAAAATCCGGCAAAGAGGGAAAGCGGCCGGCATCGATGGCGGCAATCATCTGCGCAACGCTGCCCTGTCTGGCAAAACCGTACACCGGGGCAAGACGCAGTACCAGGGTTTCCAGGTAAGGCCCCGCCGCCAGAACCAGGGATTCGGCTTCCCGCTTGCTTCGGGCATAGAGGCTGGCGCTGCCGTCGATGACCCGGGTGGAACTGGTGAACAACAAATGCTCCACGCCAGACGACTGTGCAGCAGCCAGGAGATTCCGGGTGCCTTCCACGGTCACCGTCCGGTGCAGGGGATGATCTTCCGGCCGGGGATCATTGGGCGCCGGCCCGTAGCTGGCCAGGTGAAACACGACATCCACCCCATCCAACACGGCTTCCAGGGAACCTGGTTGCAGCAAATCACCCTGGTACACACGCAGGCCCGTCATTCTTTGCGGGGAGGGGTTCCGGTACAGGGCGCGGGGTTCCACGCCATTGGCAACAAGAATTTGCAGCAGGCGCCGGCCGATGCGCCCGGACGCTCCCGTGACCAGCACTTGCCTGCCTCGCAGACCTTCAGCCAGGGATTGCAGGCGTTGATTCATCTTCTGCCCGCCAGCCTGCCCAAGGCTTCAGCCACGACAAGGACAAGAAAGCGCCCATAGATGGACGGCAACACCAGGGCGGATCTGAACGACCCCGCCCTGCCGGCCAGGAACTTGCGGTAATAGCGCGCCATGCCCCGGTGCTTGTGCCACAACACCCGCAGGGGAACAGCCCGGCTGCAATGCCCCTGGTGATGCACCACTTCCACATGGGGAACAAAGAGAATCTTCCAGCCCGCATCGAGAAAGCGCCGGCACCAGTCCAGGTCCTCGCAGTGCATGAAATAGCCTTCGTCCAGCAGCCCCACGCCGTCGAGGGCCTCGCGGCGCAGGAGCATGAAGGCGCCGGAGATGGCTTCCACCGGCTGGGGGGTGTCGGGCAGGGGCTGAAGATGCAGGTCCATGGCCCGCTGCCGCCCCAAGGCCTTTCCCGCCCCGCTGGCCAGGGTGGGCAGCTGCCGCCGGCAGCCACGCTGCTCGCTGCCATCGGGGTTCAGAATGCGGCAGCCCGCCATGCCGGCTTCGGGATGCTTCTCCAGCACCTCCAGCATCCGTTCCAGGGTGTCAGGCTGGAGAAGACAGTCCGGATTCAGCAGCAGGGCAAAGGCCGCGTCTCCCGCCCGCAACCCCTGGTTGGCCGCGGCGGCAAATCCCAGGTTGCGGGAGTTTTGCAGGAGAACGACTTCGGGAAAGCGGGCTTGAACCTCGGCCGCGCTGCCGTCCGTGGAGGCATTGTCCACCAGGGTGAGCCGCAGGGGTACGGTGCTGGCCAGGACGGCTGCCACCGCCCGCAGCAACAGGTCGCCGCCGTTGTAATTGACGACGACCACA
This sequence comes from Sedimenticola sp., assembly GCA_027030425.1. Lineage (GTDB taxonomy): Bacteria > Pseudomonadota > Gammaproteobacteria > Chromatiales > Chromatiaceae > Thiolapillus. Next base: position 26,974 of record JALVEW010000013.1, on the reverse strand, counting down.
TCCACCCGAGCCGGGGCATCATCCATGCCAAGAACGCCTCAGTCCTTCCCCTCCGGGTTGTACATGGCCTTCTTCAGGTTCTGCAGCAATTTCAGGTTGTGCTCGTAGGCCTGGGCCAGCTTGCGCACGCCGCTTTCCTTTAGATATCCCTGGTTGCCCACTGCCAGGTAGGTGGCGTACTGGCCGGAAGCCAGCATGAAGGCGGTGTTTATCAAGTCAGTATTCTGGCCTTCGTCCTTGAGACGGTTGGCAACATCGATGAATTGCTCCACCATGCCGAGAATCTGTTCATCCCTGTTGGGCGTATCGGACATTCTTCTTTACCTCTGTACTTAATTCAGAACGGAATTATCCCACAAACGCCGGTTCAGGAAGAGCGGTGGCGAATGGCAAGGAAAGGCCTTTCCACCAGCCAGTAGGACAGAGAAGACACCAGCAGCACCGGAACCGCTGCCCACAGCAGCCCGTTCAGCAGGGGCGCTTGCCCGACCAGCACCGGCAGCCCGGCCTGGTTCAGCCATTTCACCAGGGGGAAGTGCCACAGGTAGAGGCTGTAACTGATCAGGCCCAGGTACATGATGCCGCGGTTGGCCAGCAGCAGATCCGTGAGCCGGGTTCCCAGGGCCGTGGCCAGCACCACCAGGGCAATGCTGAATCCGGCCAGGCTGTTCCACAGAAACAGGGACCAGTGCCCGCCCCAGTAGGTCAGCCCCTCCACGTTGACGGCGCCAATGGGCTGCCGCCAGTGAATATACCAGGCCAGGCCGGCAATACCGCCCAGCCCCACGAACAGCAACCAGCCGCGCCACCTGAAGAGCCGGGATTTTTCCAGCCCCTTTTCCCGGGCGGCGGAAAACAACCAGGCAGCCACCATGCCGGAAACGAATTGGTCCAGGCGGCCGGGAAGCTGGTTCAGCCACCAGCTTTTCATGCCCGTGGACATATCCTGGACAAAAAAGGTGAACATGCTGTAACGATAGGCCAGCACCAGAACAAAGGCCCCCAATAGCAGCGCAAGCCAGCGGGGCGGCGCAATGGACAGGGCAAGCACCGGCAGCAGCAGGTAGAAATCGAATTCCACGGGCAGGGTCCAGTAAACCGGGTTGAGCTGACTGTCCGGGCTGCCCAGGATGTTGTGAACCATCAGCAGCTGCGGCAGCAAATCCCCCAGGGAAGGCAGCTGTGCGCCGGTCAGTACCAGAACCAGCACCAGCAGAAAAATTTGCACATAGTAGGCGGGCAGTACACGCAGCAGGCGGCGCCGGAAGTAGTCTCCAAGCCTGAGAGGTGGACGCTTGCCCAACCAGGCTTGGCAAAAGGCCAGCCCCAGGACGAAGCCCGACAGGACGAAAAAGACATCCACGCCCGCCCAGCCGGTGCGTATCAAGGGAGTTAGATCCAGATGCAGGCCGCCCAGGTCGAAACCATAGGAAGGCCTGCCGGCAAAGCCCCAAAGGTGCCAGAGCGCCACCCACAGGGCGGCCAGGCCGCGCAGCCCGGTCAATCCGTCAAGATAGATGCGGGCGCTGGTGCCCTTCTTCTCCAGCTCGAATGCGGTATCAACGGACGCCATTGCATAAAGGTTTCATAGGGCGGAAACGACAGTGCCGGAAGACAGGGCTTCCGGCACATGCATCGGTCTTCAATTTGTGCGGGAGCAGTCCGTCAGGGCTGCTTCATGGCCGCCGCGCGCAAGGCCGGTTGCTGCTGTTTCTGGATCAGCCTCACAGTTACCGCCTCCAGGGCCTGTATCCTGGCAGCCAGTTCTTCCTGCCGGGCAAGGCGCGCTTCCAGTTCCGCGATGCGCGCCTCTTTTTCTTCCAGACGCTCGGTCAACGCCTTGACGGCGGCCAGGGCGATACCAGCAGCATCCACCATGGAAATACGCTTGTCCGAATTCCCCAGACCAAAGGCCGCGTAGAAATCCTGGGCCATGGGGCCAACGTGACGCTCGTCGGGACTGTTCTTGTAGGACCAGCTGGTCACAGGAACACGACGCAGTTTCTTCAGCACTTCGTCACCGTCGATAGTCTGAAAAGCCGTCTTGGCATTGCGGTCGGAGGTGAGCAGCACATTGTTGGCCGTCACCGTCCCCGTAACCTCCATGTTGCCAGCGGAAGTGATGCTCATGCCGGCATTTCCATTCATGATGCGGAAACGGCTGTCGTTACTGATGACCCATTCCACATCTGAATCCGTGTTCAGCAGCCCCAGCTTCACACCGCCGGCGTTCTGCAACAGCAGTTCCGTGGCGTTACCAGAGGCGTCATCACGAACCACGTGCAGAGCCGCTGCTGGCTGGTCAGTACCCACCCCGACATTACCGTCTGCGGTCACGTAAAAACTCTCCACGGCTGTCGCCAGGCCCGAGGCCCCCATCAACAGGGCAGCCAGAACCAAACCTTGTCTTTTCATTTCTCTCTCCGCTACTTCAAATGGTTCGCAACGCTGTATGGCACACAGCACTGCCAGATACGTTTTCCGCCTGCTTCAGTCTTCATGGACCAGCTGCAGCGGCACCACCCTGAATTCGCTGCCGGCAGTCACCTTGAAAGGTCCCCAGATGCCAAGCCCCCCTCCACTGTCCACAGTAAAGCTGCTGCCGCCCTTCACTGACACGGGACCCACCAGCCGGATGCTGTTGGTAGCATGATAGTCCGCCACTATGGGCTGGTCCGGGGGATAGGACAAGGGCTCATGATGAAAGCCTCCGAACACCACATCCGCCACCACGATATACTCAGGCTTGGGCAGCTGGCAGGTCACATCCTGGAGATACCGGGCGCCGGATATGCTTACGGTCTCCCAGTTTGCATCTCCGGCGACGATGCAGTCTTCCGTGGCCATGGCGGCATTGTCGGGATCCACGGGATCAGGAATCAGATCACCATCGCTGTCACCAAAGCAGCTACCCTGGGCAGTGACGACGATGTTACCAGCGGCGTCCATGCTCATTCTCCGGAAGTCACAGCCACGCGCTATCGGGCCATCCCTGAATACCAGGGTGCTCCCGGCCACATCGCCTTCCTTTACGGCTTGTGCGCAGACACTGCCTTCCAGGCTCAACACGCCCGTGCCGTTCAGAGACAGGACATCCGTTTCACAATCCATGGAAAAGTCATCATCCATCAAGGTAAAGTAAACGGGCTGGGGGATAACACAGACATTGGAGGCCGTCACAGTGACCCGTCCGGCCCCATCCATCCGCATGGAGGAAAAGCCGCAGCCCTTGCTGCCCAGCACCAGCTTATCGTTGTTGACGGGGTTGTCCTCCACGGCGTCCAGGCAGCCGGGAGCGGGATTGGTGACGGTAAGGTCTCCCGATGCGTTCTGGGTGAGTCCGTCCACATCACAGGCAATGACGCTCCCGGCCACATCCTCGATGTAGATGCGCATGGAAGCCTGGACACCGCCTGCGGCGCCAAGAAACAGGAAACCGAGCAATACCGGAACCATCACCCGGAAAACAGGATCGGACAGGCGGGTGGAAATACTATTCATCGACGGCACGCACGGAACCCCTCTGTGGCCAGTTAGATGTCAGGCAATACCATTGCCGGTGAGCATATAGTACTGTTTTGACAGGAACAATCAAGCATCATCACGAGTACCTGGCGTTCCTGTGACAACATTCACGAAGCCCGGTCGGTTCATTCCCTGCGCAATTCGTGAATGGGCTTTCGGGACAGCTTTCGCTTCAGTTTTCGCTGTACGCTTACCGGCACCAGGCGTGAAACCAGGCGCCCCACCCTGCCCTGGCGTAACGCCAACAGGTGGATTAGCAGCTGCTCTCTGAAGCCGCGGTTGCCTTGGTCCGCCTCGGCGCTTCGGCACTGTTGCAGCAGTTCCTCCAGCCAGGCCTCGGGCAGCGCATCCGGCAGGCTGTCCGCCGGCGCCCTCACCAGGTAGGTTTGCCGGTAGAAGCCCGGCCCGGCCTCAGGCCAGGGTTGGTCATTCCAGGCAAAAGGCCCGGCATCCTCAGCCCGGAGCAGCTCGGCCACTTCCACGAACCATTCCAGCCACTCATGGGCAGTGCTTTGCCAGGAGCGTATCCAGGTCAGGGGCCGGCCCGCCAGGCGCTCGGGGAAAGCCCCCAGGTCAGGCGCTGCAACCGGCAGGCCCGCCTGCAGCACCTCGCTCAGGGTATAGCTGTAGGTTTCCGGCCAGAGCGCCGTAAACCAGACGATGTCCGCGCCAATTTCATCGAGAAGCCGGGGCAGCTCAGCCTCCACATAGGCCCCGTGCTCGATGACGGCGGCATCCAGGGGGCGATAGGCATAACCCAGCAGGTGAAATTCCAGGGGCAGGCCGCGCCGGCGGGCCTCCATGCCGGCGGCCTCCAGCAGGTCCGCCCCCTTTTCCGGGCTGAGGGCGCCCAGCACCAGCACCCGCAGGGGACGTTTCCCCTCCACGGGATTGCGGGTGGGCGGCCAGGGCATGTGCGCCTCGCTGTCGGGATGCCAGGCAACCAGGTAGCGGGCATCCGGGTAATAGCGGCGGTACTCCTCCACCGTCCAGGCGGAAGGCGCGATGACTCTTTCCGCGCCGTACAACAGCTGTTTCTGGTTTTCCTGCCATTCTTCCAGGCTCACGGTCAGGGGATAGGAGCTCACCTGGGTCTGAAGATCCGACGTGTAGCGTCCCCTTGCATCCGTCTGGCTGGGGTGGGCATTGATGAAATAATAGTCGTGCAGGGTGACGTCAAAAGGCAGTCCCAGATCCCCGGGCAACCCCCACAGGCAGGTCTCCAGCCCCAGGGTGTGGTGAAAATGAATACGGGAAAGCCCCAGACTGCCCAACAGCCGGACCAGGGAAGGATACATCGCCGGAAGATCGAAAAAGAGCTTCGGCGCATCGTCTTCTGAACCAAAGACCAGATGCACGCCACGGCCTTCCACCGGGCGAATCACCAGGCTGTCCATGTCGCCGGACAGCCACTCGGACAATTCCCTGATGTGCTTCTTGGTGCCCCCGCCCAGATGGTGGGTCAGATGCAACACCTTGCGCCGGGGCGAGCTACGCAGCATTTCCAGCAGCACCCTGGTACGGTACAAAAGCGCGGGATCCTCATGTATATGCTTTTCCACCAGCATCTGGTAGTCGGGATGCAGCTCCGCGAGTATCTCCTGGGCCCGGGCAATGCGCTCCTCCTGCTCGTGGGAAAAACTCACTCCTCCTTCATGAAAGACGAAGGTGTCGCAGCAGAGCACATTGCGCCAGCCCAGGGCGGCGGCCCGACGGCAAAAATCATTCTCTTCACCATAGCCTCTGCCAAAGCGTTCCTCATCGAACAGACCTGTCTGTTCCAGGCAGTCCCTGCGGATGTACTGACAGAAGCCTACGCCAGTGGGAATGTCTACCAGCTTCCCCTTGTTGACCCGGGCGAACAGGGCGTCCAGCTCGGCCAGGCACCAGTGCCGAGGAAGATCACTGGACTGGCAGAAACGGGGAAAACTGCAGATGGTGGCATTGTTGGAGAAAGGAGTTACCGTGCCAATACGCTCATCGGCATAGGCGGCAGCCGCCAGGCGGTCCAGCCAGCCGTTGGCGACCTCGGTATCACTGTTGAGCAGCACCACATCGTTGTCCCTGCTCAGGCCCATGCCCCGGTTCACCGTTCCCACGAAACCCAGATTCCTCGGATTTTCCAGCAGGACGACCCCCTCATGCCCGGCGGCAAGCCTTTCCAGATCCCGCTGAATGGCGGGATCTGGGGAAGCATCGTTGATAATAACCAGGCGCCATGGCGTCTGCTGCGGATAACGGAGCACGGAAGCCAGGCAACGCTGCAGGGCCTCCCTTCCCCCGTAAACGGGAATGATGACATCAACAGAAGGTTTCATTTTTCTTCCAGTGAGAAAAGCCTTACCGCAAGCTTCACCGATGGATGCAGACGCACCTTGCGCAGCCTGTCGAGTTCTTCCTTCATTCTTTCCCTTTCTTCAATCAGCTGATTCATTTGCTGATTCATTTCCTGTAGCTGACGATCCCTTTCTTCCACCACAGCACCGGCATGTTCCAGTTCAGCCGCCATCCCTTGCAGTTGTTCATCTCTTTCTTCGACGATGCGGCGGCTGTATTCCAGCTCCCGGGACAGGCGGGCCAGATCCCGATCCTTGTCCGCAATGGTCTCGAGGGCTTTTCCATGATCCTCACCCAGAGTCTGGAGTTCATTGTTGACCCTGAACAAACGCCGGTTGCAATGGTTCAGCCCAAACCCCATGGCGCCACAGCTGGACAGCAAGGATTCGTACTCGCCCCAGAGGTCATCCAGTCTGCCGGTATCCATGGGCTCCTGCTTCAACAAATGGTAAGCCTGGGCCGCCAGGTTGGCCACGGACATGGCCTCCTCCCTGAAGCTGCTGCGCTGATGCCGGAGACCGGGGTCGATTTCCGCATCAATCCTTGCTGCTGCCTCATCCGGCGCCACCGGCCAGGCGACATCCAATGTCCCACCCAGATGAGTCACCACTTGGCGCCAGTCATCCAGCAGTGCTTCATAGTCCAACCCCGCCCGGGAAAGCTTTCTGCTGTTCCTCTCGCTGTCGGCGCTGTAACGCAACCAGAGCAGGTCTGCACTGACCGGATCAAGGGGATCACGGCGGCAAAGCGACGCGCTCACCTCCCAGGGGGCCCTCAGAGCCAGCACTACCAGGGGCCGCCAGTCAAGAGACTGCGCCACCTCCTGCCAGAAAGGCAGCGTAAGGCAAAGACGGGGATCCTTGAGCACGGCAAGATTCGCGGCAGGGAAAGTGCCGGAAACAAATTCCCGAGCCCGCACCTGAAGCTCGCGAACAGGCTTGCTGGTCCACCAGTTGTCCGGCAGCGGGTGGAAGTCGTACCATTTGCGCCCCAGCGCGGTCAGCAGGGCCTCATTGATGGCGACCAGCTCCCGGTGCTCCCAGAACCCCTTGGCATTGATTTCTGATTGGGCCTGCAACAAGTCTTCACCTACTTCCGCCCCCAGGAGATTGAGCACCCGTGTCAGTACGGAGGTGCCACTGCGGTGCATGCCCGTTACCAGGATCAGGGTCTTGTCAGCCATTTCCCCGCCCTGCCGCAGCAACGGCAGACCCACGGGCGAACCGGGCAACCGCAAATGAAATCAGGTAAGCTTTGCTCATAACCCGTGATGATACGTGTTTTTTCCAAGCAGATGAATCATGAATGACAGCACCAGCTACAGCTTCTCCTTCAGCTATGATTTGAATCCGAAACCAGCTGGCGACACGCCCCCGGCCGATCTCCTGGCCTTCGACATCTGCCGCGAGTATCCCCTGCCGGAAAACCAGGTCCTGCTGCGCAGCAGCCACTCCGGCAGGCAGACCATTGTCACCAACGACGTCCTCTATTCCCTGCGCTTGTGCCTGGAATTCAAGACCCTGGAAGAACACCGCCGGCATTTGCAGAAAGCCATCCCCGAGCTTGCCGGCCAGGATGCTGACATCAGCAACGTGCTGAACAGCGTCTCCCAGGCGGGGCTGATGCTGTCCGCAACAGCCAAGACCCGGGAGCTGCGCCCCGTCGTCCGGAACGAAGGGCCAGAAGATCCCGGCGCCTGCTACTGCATCCTCACCTGCGACCGGCCGGAAGCCGCGAAACGCCTGCTGGCAGGCATGAAGCAGTCACATGATTTCAACGGCGCGAACCGCTACTGGCTGGTGGACGACTCGCGGGATGCAGGCAACCAGCAAGCCAACCGGAAACTCTGCGACGCATTCCGGAACGAATACGGCATTCCCATGGAATACTTCGGCATGAACGAGCAAGTGGAAGCGCTGGAGCGGATGAAACAGGATTTGCCTGAACACCGGCAGGGCCTGGATTTCCTCCTCGGCCGCCAGTCCGACGAAAGCATCCCTTCCTATGGCCGCTGCCGCAACTGGTCCCTGCTCCTGGGGACTAGCGGCAGGCTGGTGCTGCTTGACGACGACATTCTCTACCAGCGCGCCCGCCCTCCCCATGCCTCGACGGATGTGATGTTGACATCCGCAAACCGCAGCGCGGATTTCTTTTCCTCGGACGACGACTGGCGCTCTCTCCTGGACTCGGACAACCCAGACCCCTGCAGCGGCGCCTTCACCCAGGCCCTGGGCCGCCCGCTTCCCGAAGCCCTGGCGCTGTTCACGCAAGATGAACTGCCGCCCAAGGCCCTGCGGCATCTCACCCCCCGCGACTACCATCACTTCCGCAGCAACTCCCGGGTGATGATTACCTCCTGCGGCAGCCTGGGAGACCCCGGAAGCTCCGGCAACCAGTGGCTGCTGCAACTGGATGCCGACTCCCGCAAGCGTCTATATGCTTCCGAAGACCTGTACGAACAGCACCTTCGGCAGCGGAACCTCTGGTCAGGCCGGGAGGGGGCGGCCTTTCTGAACGCCTTTACCCTTATTTCCCAGGCCACGGGCCTGGACGCCAGCAAACTGCTTCCCCCCTATTTCCCCATTCAGCGCAACGAGGACCTGCTCTTCGGTGAAATGCTGCGCTACCTGCATCCGGATGCCCTGCAGCTCGACCTGCCCTGGGCAGTGCCCCATCTGCCTCTGACAAGGCGACGCTGGGACAGGAACCAACTCACAAGGCCGGCTCCTTACGGAATGCTGTCATTCTCCGCGGAGATGCTGGCCCGGAACCGGGAGCAGAACCTGGCGGAACAGGCCGCCATACGCATGCAGTCTCTGGCCACCATGTTCCGAACCCTGGCAGACACCTCCGACAAGGATCTCATTCAGGCAACCGCCGAAGCCAATTTGCAAAGATACAGCTTGCAGATAGGCCATCTCAACGACATTCTGGCCGAAAGCCAGGATGGGCCGGAATACTGGCGTCACGACGTGCACACCTATCTCACCAACCTGCAGCAGGCCTTGTTCGGCCCCCTGCCGGAAGGCTTCGCCCTCATGGCCGGCGACGCCCAGACTCAGAGAGATACCGCCAGGCGCCTGTGGAAAGATTTTGCAAGGGGCCTGGACGCCTGGAGCAGTGGCATGGAATGGGCAACAAACAGGCTCTGAGCAAATATCACACCAAGATCAAGCCGCTGTGCTGGCTTCATAGGCATCCAGCACTTCATCTACTTCTCCCTGCATGGTGGATACCCCTTTTTCTATCCATACCACGCGATCGCAGAGATCCCGCATCATGCCAATGTTGTGGGACACCAGGATGACACTACGGTTGGAACGGATGCGCCGGTGTATTTCGTCTGACGACTTGCGGCGAAAGGCCGTGTCTCCCACCCCCAGTACTTCATCGATGAGCAGCACATCCGGATCTGCCTGCATGGCCACGGAGAAGCCCAGGCGGGCGCGCATGCCCGCGGAGTAGCTGGCGACAGGCTCGTCGATGAAATCTTCCAGCTCCGCGAAAGCAATCATATCCTCCATGTTGCTCTCCAGGCGGTTGCGCGGCGCGCCGAGCAGCATACCGGACAGGATGGCATTTTCCCGTCCGGTGAGCAGGGGAAGGAATCCCACTTGCAAGGACAGCAGGGAAGCGCTGACCCCGGCATTGTGAATACGCCCCCTGTCGGGTTCGATGATGCCAGCGATCACCTTCAGCAAGGAAGTCTTGCCAACGCCGTTGCGCCCCACTATCCCCAAGGTCTCGCCATGATGCAGGGTCAGGGAGACATCCCTCAGGGCCCAGTAGCGCCCGCCGCCACGGCGTCTATAGGCCACCCCGACATGCTCCAGCTCCAGAACCGGCTTCATGCCAACCTCGGATACAGGCGATCCCAGCGTTTGAGCAGGTACATGCCCAGGGCCAGCATGGCCAGGGACAGAAACAGCACGTATAGCAGGCCAGACAATTCCGGCCACTGCCCCAGCAGCAGGATGCTGCGCCAGGCATTGATGACATGCACCATGGGATTCAGAGACAGCAACAGAGCCAGCCAGCCCTGGAGCTGGCCGGTATCGAAGAACACGCCGGAGAGAAAGAACATGAGCATGAGCAGATTGTTCATCAGCAACTTTAGATCCGGCCAAATAGGCGTCAGCGCAGCAACACTGAAGGAAACGCCCGAGATGAGCAACAGTTGCAGAGCCGCCAATGGCGGTATCGCCAGCCATTGCCAAGACATGGGTAACCCATATACAAGTAGAAACAGCAACAGCAGCGCCAGGGTCACCAGGAATTTCACGGTATTCCTGAGAATGACCACCGCCGGGAAAAATACCTTGGGAAGATAGACCTGGGACATAAGACCCTTGCCCGCTGTAATGGACGTCAGGCACATACGCACCGAGGTGTCGAACCATTTCCATGCCACCAGGCCGATGAGCAGCCATGGCACGAAGTTCTCACCGCCCCGCTTCAGGGCTACGGCAAAAATGATGTAGAAGGCGCCCATGTACAGAACGGGCTCCAGAACCCACCACAGCATGCCCATGTAACCCCGGGCCGCCTCCACCTTCAGGTCGGCCCGGGTCTTGTACAGGATGAGTTGCAGATAATGCGGTGTCACCCGGTCTCTCCGGTTCTGTGCACCCAGGGGAGCCCCCACGCCTTGATGGCCGGGGATACGGAACGCGGAGGCTGCTGAGAAGTAACGAGCACGGGCATGATGCAGGAATACTAACAGATCACCCGCAGATGTTCGCATACGCGCTAAGCGGGGAGAAGAGCCATGCGGTGTCCCCTTCCTGTTCCGGCCTCAGGGAACAGCTGATAGTGGTCAGCCCTGTCTCACGGCTTGTCCAGCAACACCGGCTTGGCGACAAAGGACTCGAACAGCGCTTCATCCACCTTGGCGGCAGGATCATTTTTCACCTTCAGCCAGTAATCGACCTTGATATCATTCTCCGCTTTTGCCTTCACTTTCTTGATCAACTCGGCCTTGACTTCCTCAAATGGCCGGACACTTGCCGGAACCTTGTCTTGCAGCCAGATAAGATGCATTCCATAGGAAGTTTTCACCGGCTGGCTGATATCCCCCGGCTTCATGACCTTCAGAGCTTCCTCGAAAGGCTTCACCATGCGCCCTTCTTCAAACCGCTTGAGATAGCCGCCCTTGGAAGCCGTGGTGGGGTCCTTGGAATACTTTTCCGCCGCTTCAGCAAAGGTGATTTTGCCCTGTTCTATCTCTGCGCGAATTTGCTTCAGCCTGGCCCTCAAGGTTTCATCATCCTCGCCATTTTCCGCGGTGAGAAGAATATGTGATGCCTCGTATTCCACGGGCTTTCGGTACTTGTCCTTTTCCATGAGATAAAGCTCCCTGGCAGCCGCCTCATAATCGGCATCTTCGCCAATAAGTTTTTTCTGCACATCCTTGATTTCTGCTCCTGCGAGGAGATTCTGAGTGTAATTCCAGATCTTGGCCGCCACCACCGGATCCTTGTCCAGGCCCTTCTGTTTTGCCCGCTCGGCCGCGACTTTCACCATGTAAGTGGTGTCCATGATGTCCCTGATCTTTTTGGGCTGAACCAGCATGGCCTTACGCATATCTTCCGGAACAGTCAACAAGGCCTGCCGCAATTCACCCAGGGTCAGGTCCACTTCCGGGCCGTGGATCAGCACCTTGTCATCGTTATCCAGTGACAGGGCCAGACCAGGCAATATCATCAGGGCAAATACAATTTTGCTGCTCATTCTCATTTCTTGGTTACCACTCGGAAAGATATATCAGGCTGAATAGGGTTGGGCGTGCAGTTTACACAAACAAAAAAACAGCGGCCACCTTTCGGCAGCCGCTACAAGTTTTGCGCGTACGAGGCGTTGTCTTACCAAACCAGCCAGTAAGTACCTGCCTTGGCGCCGCTGACGCGGAAATAATAGTCCTTGGCAGGATCGAGCTGACAGGAATACTGGTACTGCTCGGAGTATCCAAGCTGGAGTCCTTCTTCCCGATCGACGACTTTCGTGCACCAAGTGGTATCCGTCGAGTCAGCAGCATAGTTGTCGCTAATGGAAATCGTTACCGGCAGACTGGAGGCCGTCACATAACGCAGCCCAATGGTTCCGCCGTAATAAGTCTTGTTCCATTGACCAGCAGGAATGGTCCAGACATGGGTAATGCCCGCATCCCGCGCAATATACCGGATCTCACCGCCAGTCTGGCTGATATCCAGATCAGGGGTTTTGCATTCAATGGTGCTGGAATTGACACAGGCACCAGAAGTATTCACGTCCCCCATGTTCACGGTCACATTTACTGTGGCGGTAACTGAGTTGGGAGCGGCACTGCCATCTGTAATGGTATAAGTAAAGCTGTCCGGTGTTCCGTCAGCAGTTACGGTGCCAACAGGAGGGGCATGATAGGTAACGGTATTCCCGGATGCGGTGGCTGAAGCGCCGGTTAGGCCAGGCTGGCTGGCGATGCTCACCGAATAGGGAAGCTGCACGACGACGCCAGCGCTGACATCCAGTGAGCCGGTAGTTCCTTCCGTGACTGCGGCCATGGTGCGATCAACAACGTTGGCGGGCGTATCGGAGGAGCCACCCCCACCGCAATTGCCATCGGAGGATATGCTTACCTGGGTCGGCGTGGTTTCCAGGCTGGTGAGGTTTCCACAGGACTGACCATTGATGGTTACGGCCGTCGCCGCTGCAGCCTGCTGAGGGGAGAAAAGACTGCCCCAGATCAACGGGAAGGCGCCGAGCAATGCTGACTTGTAATTCATATGTAATACACCTTGAATCGGATAGGGATGGCAAATGGATACGGAAACAATATTACCATAAGAGACCGGCCAAACTGGGAAGAGTTCCACAAAGCCGGATTGTTACGCTAACACAAAAAAAGGGCTGCCGAAGCAGCCCTTTCTTATGATCGTGAAACGATCTTCTTAGTTGGCAGCGCTACCACCTACGGTGAAAGCAGGAGTACCAACAATGCTACGCTCGTAAGCGTGGTTCACAGCGGCGGCGTAGGAAGCACCTACACCCACGTTGCTGTTGCCCAGTACGGTAGCCTTGAAGCCGATGACGGGCAGACCGGTGTACACGGTACCGTTGACGGAAGTCATGGTATGCGGTGCAGCGGTGAAGCTCATCTTGGCCCAACCAGCGTTACCAGGCAGCGCGCTGTTGCCGAAACGAATCTCGGTGTTGGCGGCGCTGAACACGTCAGAGCTGTCGCCGAACTGAACGACGTTAGCTTCGTAGCACAGGCTCAGGGTCTGCTCGGGAGGAGGCGGAGACACCAGGGAGCCGTCCGGAGAAAGCTGGCCTTCTTCACGATCGAAGATGGTCATGCCGATCTCGTCACAGGATACGCCGTCACCGTCGGTATCACCAGCGAAGGTGTGGGTGAAGGGAGGCAGAGCGCCAACGCCGTTCACATACAGGCTCTTGGTCGGGAAGGTCACGATCCAGGCCGTGCTTGCTTCGGTGGCGGGGTTCACGCTGTACTCGTTCATAACGGCAGAAGCCATGAGCACGGCGGAAACAGCGTCTTCACCGGTGGTCCAAGCATCAGAGTACAGGGAAACAGTACCGGTGGCAGAATCGCTGACCATCACGTCACTTCTGCGGGGGAATGCATCCTGCCAATCAGGACGCAGGCTGCCGGGAGCTACGTGCTGCGGGTTGTCCAGGAAGTTTTCCAGAACGGTGGCAGGCACGGAAACCTCGGTACCGGACTGTACGTTGATGATGGACAGAGTGCCCATCAGGCCGCCGGTGGGCTGGTCAACGGTGGAGCTAGCCAGCATGGTGCCGTTCAGCCAAGCCTGACGAATGGCGTTACAGTTATCGGGAGTACCGTTGATGTGAACATAATCCTGCAGGCCGTTGCCATCCAGGTCCATGTCAACAATGCGAGCAATCTCGATAGCAGTGAAGTAACCCTCACGCTCACGATCAGAAGTAGTGGGACCGGTATCACCGAACAGCAGGTCAGTGAAGGGCTGGGGGTTGACATCCATGGTGGTACAGCTGTTGTCAGGGGTGTAAACCTCGGCACCGCCGTCAGCGCTGTCCTGGATCTTGGCAACCCACACGTCGTAGGGAGACAGGTACACATGGAAGTCGAGAACTTCCTGAGTGTTGTAGGCTTCGCGGAAACGAACCTTGACGACCTTGCCTTCGTCGGTGGTGTTAACGATGGACAGCAGGGTCTCTTCGTTGCCCTGAACAGTGAAGTACGGGAAAACCAGCACTTCACCGGTACCGTCAGTACTCAGGTTAACTGCCTGAGCAGAGCCAGCACCAAGCGCTGCCAATACTGCCGCGGACAGAATTTTCTTTTTCATCTTCATTTAATGAAACTCCTTATTAATTGAAAGCTATTCAACTATAGATCTATAGGTGACTAAGCGATTTAGCGTTTTTTGCACCCAGCCGCCACCAGGACTTGATGCAGCTAAAATGAACCATACCACACGAAAAACAGTATAGCAAACTTTTTTGTCTCGTTTTTGTTATTCGTGCGACGTGTGATAATTTTACAACAACCACCTGTTCCAGGCAACCCATACTACTGGGGCGCAAGCCACCAGTCGCCTTGGGAAAAAATCCATTTTTCCTTTACCAGACTCTTGCTTTCCTCTCCCCTGAAGGCGGTGACGACGCCGCTATAAACATATGAAAGATCGACAGTTACCTGGCAGACATCGCTTTCACATTCCACGCTTTTTACCTTGGCCGCAGTACGAATGATAGCCCCGCTCTTCATCTTGTCCGCATAGATCTCCAGAGGCTTGAGCTGACGCGTAGCCGGAGGCAAGTAACTATACGCCTTTGCCCAGTCACGAGCGATGAGGGCATCCATGTGCGCCTGAGCGCGCCGGGCCACCCGCTCTTCCGTTGTCTCCTTTGTGGGCTGTGTCACATTTGCAACATCCGCTGCTTCAGACGGCTGTTTTCCACCATTTTCGCTGCATCCAGCAGACAGCAGAACCGCTGCCCCTAGCAAAAACCCTAATACCAGACAGCGGCTATTCGTGCTAGATTTTTTGATTGTCATTGCTGCTCTCCGGATCGTTCTACAGAAGTACCATAGAGACGGTTCCCGCTTTCGGCGCGAATCACGCCGGCTTCCTCGAGAAACTCCTGTTTGAGGCCCTGCATGCGGGTACGGAAGTCCCGGGTGATCTTGAGGGCATCATTCGCACTGGTGATGACGCGGGGTGTGAGCACGATGACCAGCTCTACCCGCTCGTTACTGTTCTCGGTTTCGCCAAACAGGGCCCCCAACACGGGAATCTTGTACAGGAAGGGCGCGCCACCCTCGGCATTGGTCCGCTTGTCCCGAATCAGGCCACCCAGCACAACGGTCTGACCACTCTGCACGGCCACGGTGCTGTTGATCTCGCGGGTCTGGATTGTTGGCTGGTTGGTCTGGATCTCCGTATCAGCCACGGCACTCACTTCCTGGGTCACTTCCATGGTCACCAGTCCGCCGGGATTGACCCGGGGCTTGACGGTTAGAATGATACCGGTCTCCCGGTACTGCACCGTCTGGAGGATGTTGCCTGCGTCATTGGTCTGACTTTGGGTCAGGGTGGGCACTTCGTCACCCACGCGGATCTTGGCTTCATGGTTGTCCAGCACCATCACGGAAGGCGCCGAAAGCACATTCACCAGGGAGTCATTGGCGAAGGCATTGAGCACCGCCTTGACCGCACCAGTACTGTCGATGAGTGACCAGTTGAAACCGTTCAGCAGACTGCTTAAACCGCCGCTAATGTCCGTGCCGGCGGTTGAGCCCCCCACACCACCGATACTCTGACGGCCATTTCCACCAGCCCCTCCCTCAAAGAACCAGGAAATGCCGTACTTCAGCTTGTCCTTTAGCAGCACCTCGACAATGGTGGCTTCTATATGTACCTGCAGGGGCACGATGTCCAGCTGCTCCAGGGTATCCAGTATGCGCTTGTAGTCCCGGGGCGTTGCCAGAATCAACAGCGTATTGTGATCCTCATCCGCCACCACGCGAATTTCACCCTCCAGGGCGCTGCTCTTTCCGCTGCTGGCGCTGCTTGGTTTCTTCACAGCCACCGTTTTGGGTTTCCTGGCCTTTTCCGCCGCAGACTTGGAATTCCTGGACTTGTTTGTCAGGGTAGTGCTTTTCAAGCCGGGTGCAACAGATCCCGGCTTGGTTTTCGGCTTGGCGCTCTTGCCTGTGAACAGCTCGTTCAACAGGCCGGCAAGATCCTCCGCTTTGCCGTTACGCACCCGGTACACGAAAAGACGCTGCTCGTCACCGGACTGTGCCATGGAATCGAATCGCTTGATCCACTTGCCCACTTCCTGTAGGTATTCCCGCTGGGCAGACACCACCAGGAAGCCGTTGGCGCTTTCGATGGGTGTGATGCGCACCAGCCCGCCCAGGGCCTTGCCGGCATCACCGCCGAGTACGGCATCCAGGTCCTTCTGCACCACGTCCACGCTGCCATTCTCCAGGCTGAAGAAGCCAACGGACAGGCCTTTGATCCAGTTCACGTCGAAGGTATCGATGATATCCATCATCTGCGCCATGTCCTGGGCGGTGCCGGACAGGATGAGCAGGTTCCGTTTTCCATCCACGCGCACAATGCTGTTTTCCCGGACCAGAGGCTTGAGAATCTCGTTCATCTCATCGGCGCCGATGTTCTTCAGAGGACGGATGATGAGACTGTGGCCCGAAGGCAGTGGAAGCTGCGCGTCAGCAAGCTGTGGCGTCAGCAGTCCCTTGTTGGCCTTGGCCACCGGCACCACATGAAAAGTTCTGCCCTTCTGTACCAAGGTGGCGTTGTTCATGCGCAACAGGGTTTCCAGCAGGGGCAGAAGATCGTTGCGAGACACGGGCGCGCCGGTCTGCATGCTCACGCCGCCACGCACGCCGGGGTCGATAATGTAGCTCAGCTTGAGAGTATCACCGAGAATGATCTTGACCACTTCCCGGATATCCGTGTTTTCAAAATTGAGCGTAATGTCCCGCTTGTTGCCAAAAGTCGGAGCTGCGGCTTTCCCCCTGTCGTCCACGGCCGAAGGATTGATGAACCTGCCGGTGCCCGAAACCTGCCAGTCCTGCAACGGCGGCGGCGTGTCCTGCCCTTCCTGCGGAGAAACCTCGGCAATGCTCTCGGAAAGGGCGGTTCCCTGCTTCAGGTCCAGCACGCCCTTGGCGTCATTCACCGGCACCGTTGGGGCGGTAACCTTTTGATGGGCCTTGGCCAGAGGAAACGACTGACACGCACTCAACAGCGACACCGACAGCACCAGAAAGAAGCTGCGAACGGCCGGCCGTCGCCAGTTCTTGATGATCACGGATGTATTCAATGTTTGTTTCCCTGATTTATAAGCGCGAAATAGTAGCACATACCCGTCAACGACAGAAACAACGCACGGGAATGAAACCACCAAAAGTTGGCACGTCGGACTTCAGTCCGACATTGGCCCTTTGGTAGCGTCCATCGTTGGGCTGAAGCCCGACCTACACAATAGTCAACGGCTTTTCTCGCTAACGGCGGGGAGTTCCCGCTGGTGGCGGCTGCGTCCCCCGCCCCCTGTCCTTTCTGTTCTTTGATTTAGGCCTGGCGGCCCCACCGGCAGCCTTCTTCGGCGCCTGTTTGACAGGCTTGACGGGCTTGTAGTTCCTCAGCAGCAGGGTTTCGGTTTCCGAACCGTTGTTAAGCACCAGCCTGTCCTTGTCGATGCTGACCACCTTCCAGCCATCAATATCCTCGTTGACGCGCACCCGCTTGCTGCCCTTGTTCTTGCCACCCTGAACCAGGGCATAGACCTGGTCGCCGACACGGACGATAGCGGAAAGCTGAACCCGTGGCTTTCCCGTCTTGCGCGATGGTCCCGGTTTCTGCCCCCCGCCCTTCTCCGGCACGTAGGGCGGCGGTGGACGCCGCTTGCTGAAAAAAAGCGGACGGGCGCTGATGGCATGATAGGCCGCCAGGGAAGGAAAACTCGCCGTCCGATCCATGTTGTCCAGGAGTTCCCCGATATTGCCGTTTTCCGTGCCTTTGGCAGACACCGGCTCCAGATCGGGCGCCGCAACGGGATTGAACCAGCGCCAGCTGAGGAAGGCCGCGAGCAATGCCGCAATGATGAGCAGAAGCCTGTTCACTTTCCACCACTCCCCGCAAGCATATAGCCCACCAGTTCAAAGCTGACATCCAGCTCATAGCCTTCCACACGGTTCCTGCGCCTGCCCTTCACGGTTCGCCTGCTGCGTATGGAAACATTGTCGATATTCACCACCGGCAGCTGGCCTTCCAGTGCGTGCAGCACCCTGGACAAGGCATCCACATCGCCTTTCATGCGCACCTTGATTTTTATCTCCCGGGTCGGGCCATCCCCCTGGCTATCCACCTTTTGAGTACTCACGAGCTTGCCCTTGGCTTCCGTGACAATGGCTTTCACGCGCTTCTGGAGTTCAGCCGCCGCCAGTTCGGGATTTGCGGCGCTGACGAAATACTTGCGTTTCGTTAGCTGCTGGCGAAGATTCTTCAGTCGCTTCCGCTGCTCGGGGGCGCTGTCCAGCAGACGCTGATAGCGCTGAATATGATCGGCGGCCTGATCCACGGCCTTGTCGTAGAACTGCATTCTCGTCCACCAGGGGTAGATGACCAAGGCCAGGGCCAGGATAAGGAGCAACCCCAACCCTCCAAGAATCAGTGCGCAGCGCTGCTTTTCTCCCTGAATATTCATGTTCACTGCCCCTCCCCGGAAGTCACCCGGCCCGGGACATAGCCGCTGTCGCTGGCACCCTGCAGATGGATCGCCGTGGCCGACGTACCCACGGCTTCCGGATAGGAAATGACCGACGAAGTATCCTGTTGCGTCCGGGGGACGGATGCTTTCCCGGCTTTTGCTGGAGGCGCCTCTGCTGTCGCATTCACAGGAACATCCGCCGGCACCGAACGCCCGCCACCGGCATCAGCCTTCCGCGATTCTTGCAGTTTTGGCGTCGCCGGGGGTTCCAGCGCCGGAGGAGGACGGTCTTCGGGATTGGTCAGGTTGGGCTCCACACCAGGATCACGGGGAAACGGCATGCTGATGGTCGCCGAAAGATTGAACAGTTCCTTGCCACGCTGCTGGGTCACGGGGGAAAGGAAATGGGGATCATCGAAACCGGGGGCCTTCTGCAGCAGTCCGATGAGAGAAGAAGCCTGCCCGGAAGTACCATTGATGACCAGTTCATTGCCCTTGATTTCCATGCGCTGCAGCGCGGTGTCATCCGGCAGCAGGTTGGTCAGCACCTGGAGAACATCCAACACCGGCGGAGAAGACTGCCAGCGTTCGTTGAGCGCTTCCACTGCGCGCAGCTCTTTGTCCAGGGTTTCACGAATCTTCATCACCTGGGATGCCTGGGCGCGCAGCCCATCTTCTTTCTGCTGCAGGGACAAGGCCAGCTGGCGCTTCTGCCACAGGGGAAGGGCCAGGGCCGCTGCCAGTAACACAAGCACCAGCACAGCGGGCAGGGACCTCAGCGCCAGCCGTTTCAAATCCGGGCGGGCGCGCATCCTGGCCGGCAGCAGATTGGCCTCTTCCCACAGGTCCGGTGCACTCATGGCATCCACGGGGATGCCTGCAGTGCGCAGCTTGTCCAGCCAATGATCCACGTGCCTGCGCGGCACCAGGGCCACATCCACCGCAAGCATGTCACTGCCGCTTTCCCGCGGCTGCTGCCGGTAATCGAAATAAACCTGGTCGGCGGTGAAGGGAGTGAGACGATCCAGCTCGAAACCAAGAACCTGTCGCAGGTTCTCCGCCGCGGCCGCCGGAAGCACCACGGTTCTGCTCAACACCCAGGGCGCCGGCAGCATGAGCACCAGAGGATACTCATGGGATTTGAGACGGGCCGCCGTGCCCGCATCCACACCGCCATCCTCGATGCGGATTTCCTCCAGAGGGCGGCCATCCCTGAGCAGGCGCGCCTTGTCCGTGCCCAGCTCCAGCATATAAGGGGTGATACGGGAGGAGATGTTCTCCCGCCAAGCCTCTGGCAGGCAGTCCACTATCTGTTTGCGCCATTGGCGCAGGGCCTGGGTGACAGAAAGTTCCAGGGCCACGCTCAACCCTCTTCCTGTGGAAGCGCTGCGCGCCCCAGGGAACTCAGCTTGCCATATTTCTTTTGTAACAACATATAACCCTTGCGTGTCTTCTTTCTTGTATCCACCACCATTTCAGCCTGCGCCTTTCCACCGCCGGCGAGATCCAGTTCGGCAAACAGGCGAAACCGCGTTCCCATGCTGTTCTTGAAGAAGGCGCCGCCAAAAGCAGGCATGGGCACCGGCAATCCCTGTTCCCGGGCCTGCTGGCGCTGGGCGATGTATTCATCCACTTCCTCGGGGGTAACCCCCGGCACGGCCAGCAACACCTCACGAGACGCAAATGCGGGATTGACTGTACGTTGCCGCGCATCCACGGTCAATGCCCCGGCAAGTTTTTTGTAGATTTCGGGCGTCATGCCGCGAACCTGCTGTAACTCCTCCACGGACAGGAAACGCGAGTCCCGGGCGCCTATGGGTCTCCCGTCCGAACGGTAGTCCCTGTCCTCGGCGCCTTCGGCATGCCTGTTATTGTCCCTGTCACGCCAGTCAAGGATGGCGTCACGCAGAGCCAGAGCCTCCTCTTCGTCCAACCCGGACGACTTGAGCAGACCGAGCAGCACTTGGTCCCTGGCCTGGTTGAGATCGATACGCGCCTCCTCCGGCACCGCACCTATCCATATCAGCCTTCCGCGAAATGGGAAGGGATGCAGGCGGCCATCCACCGGCCAGGGGTTATCCTCCACGGGGCGCCTGCGCCGGTCCAGCATCAGGGCCATGAAGTTCAGCCCGGCATTGAGCAGCGCCCTGGCCTCCCGTTCCTGACGGATGTTGCCGGTCATTATCACCCCGGTGCGCTGAGTCATGGACATGGCACCCGCGATGATGCTGAGCAGCACGATTACCCAGAGCACCAGCACCAGGGCAATCCCCTCCTGGTGGCTCCCATGTCTGCCGCCTGTGTTCCAGCTGCTCATAGCGCCGGCAGCTCGAAGGTCATTTCCGGCCAGGCCCCCATGCTGTCACGGAGTTTGACGCGCACCAGCTGGGGCAGGTAGGGCCTGTCTTCCCAGGCACTGTCCCAGTCTGCGGTTTCGTCACCCCGGGCCATGACGCCGTAGTAGGAAAAATCCACATCCTCGATGTCATCCACCAGCACGGATTCGGAGTACCAGGCGCGCAATTCGGGCTTTTCCCGGCCGCCGCGATAGAGTTCATTACTGGACAGGGGACGCCATTCCGGCAGGCCCGCCGCGCCGGCCAGCACCTCCGGATGGTAGAGCCAGCGTCGCAGGATGAGCTGCTTCCTGTCCCCCGCCAGCGCCCGCTGCAGGCGAATGATGTAGAGACCACCACTGCCCAGGTGGGCGGGCATGGGACTGACGAATTCCACGGCATGGGCCTTGCCCCGGAAGAAGAACACGTTCTGTCCTTCAGATTCGACATGGCTGTTCAGGGAACGCGCCTCGGCGAAACGGTCGGAAAGATATTGCCAGACCATGCTGATGCTGGTGTCGCGCTCCTGGCGGACCTCACTGGCATCCCAGGCCTTGCCCGCAAAACGCAGGGCGCCGAACAGCAACAGGCTCATGAGACCGATGAGGGCCAGGGAGATGATCAGCTCCAGCAGGGTAAAACCGGAATGTCGAGAGCTATGCATGGCCCACCCCTTCACTTGTCACTCAGACGCAGGGTGCTGATACGGTAACGGCGGGACTGACCCGCGCCCCCCCAGCTGACTTCCACTTCCACCAGCCAGGTCTTGAAGGTTTCGGGAAGCTCCTCGACCTCTTCCCAAGGCATGACCCGCAGCTGCCAATGATATCCCTCCTCCTCTCCTCCCTCGCTTCCCTGCTCCAGAGGCATGCGGTTGGCGGCCTCGGCCAGCCTGGATTCGGCAATGATCATGGCGCGGGTGTAATCGCCCGCCACGGTCAGGTTGCGCAGGCTGCCGCCAAAGGCTTGGTAAAGAATGCCCAGTGACATGCCGAGGATGGCAAAGGCCACCAGCACCTCGAGAAGGGAAAAGCCACGCTGATTGCGCATCAGCCTTCCGGCTCCACGTCCAGGATGCGCACCTTTCCCGTGAGCCAGTCCACGTCCACGCCGAAGCCGCGTTCACCATGACTGAGGGTAATGCGCCCGCCGGTGGAACCTCCGTCGGGAAAGAAGCGGATGGCGCCCACATGCTCGCCCCGGGTCTCGGATTCGGCGGTAAGCAGGCTGATATCCACCGAAGGGGGAATGTCGTAACTCCTGTCCCGCCCGGTGACCTTGAAACTGCGCTTTTCCGTATCCAGTACCAGGGTAGCTTCCTCCCGCGACGTAAGCGCATGGGTGCGGGCATAACGCAGGCCTGCCGCCAGCTCACGGGCGGCGGACTTGAGCTGGGTGCCCGGCAGGGCGCTGGAAATCTTCATGGGCACCAGGACCATCATGATGGCTGCCAGGGCCATGACCAGCAGCAGTTCCAGCAGGGTGAAACCGCCAGCCCGCCTACTCCCAGCTGGTGATGTCCCGCGCCTCACCTTCTCCACCCGGCTGACCGTCGGAACCATAGGAAACGATGTCGTAGTCTCCATGCTCGCCGGGGAAGCGGTACTGGTAATCATTGCCCCAGGGGTCCTTGGGCAGCTTGTCCAGCACGGGCTTGTTGCCGTTGACACCCTTGGTGAGGGCATCCAGGCTCTGGGGATAGTTCATGGCGTCCAGCTTGTACAGCTCCAGGGCGCTTTTCAGGTTGCCGATTTGCGCCACCGCCGCGTCGTGCTTGCCCTTGCCGAACTGCTGCATCACCTTGGGTCCCACCAGGCCGGCCAGCATGGCCAGGATAGCGAGCACCACCAGCAGTTCCAGCAGGGTGAAACCCGCATTGCTTCGTTTCATGTCGATTTTCATATCCTCTGTGCTTCTCCTCGATGTAACAGAATCTTTACAAGGCCAGGTCGTTGGCGCCCAGTATGGCCAGCATGATGGAGACAATGATACCCGCCACGATCAGGCCCAGGCCCACGATCAGTGCCGGCTCCAGCAGGGTGAGCAGCCGTTTCACGCTGGCGCGCACTTCATTGTCGAACACGTCCGCCACCTTGTTGAGCATGGGCTCGAGATCACCAGACTCCTCGCCCACCTTGATCATCTGCAGGGCCAGGGGCGGCAGCACGCCGTCCTCGATGAGGGGGTCCGCCAGGCCCTTGCCCCGCTTGAGGCTATCCGCCGCGTCGCTGATGCTGGCCTTGATCTCTGTGTTGTTTATGACATCCTTGACCAGATTTAGTGCCGCCAGCAGGGGCAGGCCATTGTGCAACAGGATGCCCAGGGTACGGGTCAGGCGGGCAGTTTCCACCTTCGCAATCAAATCTCCCAGCAGGGGCCAGCGCAACAGGCGGGCATCCCACCTGGCCTTCACTTCCGGCTTGGCGAAATGCTGGCTGGCAAAAGCGGCAAACAGCAACAGGCCGGAAAGAATCATCCACCAGTAATGGGTCAGGGTATCACCTATGGCCACCACGATCTGGGTGGGCAGGGGCAGACTCTTGCCCATGTCGGCGAACATCTGGCTGAACTGGGGCACCACGCCCACCAGCAGGCCAATGACGGAAAGGCCCGCCACCACCAGCAGTATGGTGGGATAGGTCAGGGCGGAGCGCACGCTTTCGCGCAGTTCCTGGGAGCGTTCCAGGTACTCGGCCAGTTTTTCCAGCACATTGTGCAACACCCCACCGGCCTCGCCGGCCTTTACCATGCTGATGTACAGGGGAGTGAAAATCTTGCCCTGGGCCTCCAGGGCGGAGGACAGGGTGGCCCCTCCCTGCACTTTCTCGCGTATGCTTTCGATCATGCGCACCAGGGCTTCATCATCGGACAGATCCGCCAGTATCTGCAAGGCCCTGTCCAGAGTCATGCCCGCTTCCAGGAGGGTGGCCACTTCCCGGGTGAAGTGCAGAATCTGCTCCTGATCCACCCTGGGTTTACGGCTGCGGAACAGGCCCTTGAGACCGCTGCCCGCCCGGCCGGTGCGAATGGGCATGAGGCCATCGGCCTGCAGCTGGCTCACCAGGGATGCCTCATCGGAGGCCTCCATTTCGCCTTCAACCACTTCGCCGTTGGCGCGCACCGCCTTGTAACTGAACTGGGGCATCAGTCTTCCGCCACCCTCGCCACTTCTTCCAGAGTGGTCAGGCCGGCCACGGACTTGCGCAAGCCATCCTGGCGCAGGGTATCCATGCCGTCATCGATGGCCGCCTGCTGGATCTCCCCGGCGTTGGCGTGGCGCATCACCAGGCGGCGAATCTCGTCGTTCATCACCAGCACCTCCGTCAGGGACAAACGGCCATAGTAGCCGCTGCCGCCGCAGTGGTCACAGCCCACGGGACGATAGAGCACCACCTTGCCCTCCTCGTCGGCATAGCGGTCCAGGGCCAGCTCCTCGACCAGCTCCGGCAGGGGCTCATAGGCCTCCCGGCAGTGCTGACAGAGGCGGCGCACCAGGCGCTGGGCAAGAATACCGTTCACCGTGGAGGTGATGAGATAGTCTTCCACCCCCATGTCCAGGAGCCGGGTAATGCCGCCAGCCGCATCATTGGTATGCAGGGTGGACAGCACCAGGTGGCCGGTGAGGGCGGACTGCACGGCGATACGCGCGGTTTCCAGGTCCCGCATCTCACCCACCATGATGATGTCGGGGTCCTGACGCACGATGGAACGCAGGGCAGCGGAGAAGGTCAGGTCGATCTGGGGCTTGACCTGGATCTGGTTGATGCCGGCAATCTGATATTCCACCGGATCTTCCACGGTGATGATTTTCTTCTCGGCGGTATTCAGGCGGCTCAGGGCCGTGTACAGGGTGGTGGACTTGCCGCTGCCCGTGGGGCCCGTGACCAGCACGATGCCATGGGGCATGTCCAGAATATGCTTGAAGCGCCTCAGAGGCTCGCCATCGAAGCCCAGGGCGCCGAAATCGAATTTCACGCTTTCCTTGTCCAGCAGGCGGATGACCACACTCTCGCCGAACATGGTGGGTACCGTGGACACCCGCAGATCCAGCTCCTTGCCCTGCACCCGCAGGCTGATGCGCCCGTCCTGGGGCAGGCGGCGTTCGGCGATGTTGAGCTTGGCCATGAGCTTGATGCGCGAGATGATGGCCGCCGTGGAATGGGCGGGCGGGGCCTCACTCTCGGTGAGCACGCCGTCGATGCGGTAACGCACCTTGAGCTGGCCTTCGAAGGGCTCCACGTGAATATCCGAGGCGCGGGACTCCACCGCCCGCTGCACGATGAGATTCACCAGGCGGATGACCGGCGCTTCGGAAGCCAGGTCCTTGAGGGTTTCCACGTCGGCTTCGGCTTCATCGCCCTCGCCCAGGCCCTCGACGATCTCGCCCATGACCGAACGCCCGGTGCCATAGAGTTTTTCGATGGCGTTGTCGATGTCCGCGGGCAGAGCCACCACGGGCTGCACCTCGTGGCCGCTGGCCGCTTCCATGGCGCTGATGGCGAAGTCGTCACCGGGGTCCGCCATGGCCAGATAGAGGCGGTCGTCCTCCAGGTACAGGGGCAGCACCCGGGACTCCTTGAGGAAGCGCTGGGACACGGCATCCTCGAACAGGGCCACGTCGGGAAAATCATCCGCGGCGATGAATTCCAGGCCCATCTCCCGGCAGAAGGCGTCCGCCAGATCCCGTTCGGACACCAGACCAAGCTTGTGCACCATGTTCCACACGGACACGCCGCCTTCCGCCGCCAGATGGGCGGCGCGGGAATAATCCTGGGCGCTCAGCTTGCCCGCGGCCTCCAGGGACGCCGCCATGCGTTCATCGACGCCCATGGCCGTCAGGGAGTCTTCAAGGATTTCTGTCTGCTCTGTGTTCATTCTCCATCCTGCAGGGCGCAATTCCCGCCGCCGTCACGGTCGGTTCGTTCCGGCACCAGCCGGGTCAGCAATTCACTCAGGCTGTCACAATCATGGGCGGCGCAGGCCGTCTCGGTCTCTTCCATGATGGCGTTCAGTTCTTCCCATGCCACGGGACGGTAACGGGCCTGAAGAATCTTCTCATGGGCCGTGGGCTGCAGGGATTCCTGTTCGTGGAACAGCTCCTCGTAAAGTTTTTCTCCCGGCCGCAGTCCCGTGTATTCTATCGCAATATCCTCGCCGGGTTTCTTTCCCGACAGGCGGATGAGCTGCTCCGCCAGATACTGAATGCGCACGGGCTGCCCCATGTCCAGGACGAAGATCTCTCCGCCCCGCCCCAGCACGCTGGCCTGCATGATGAGCTGGCAGGCTTCCCGGGTGGTCATGAAATAACGCTCGATATCCGGATGGGTCACGCGCACTGGGCCGCCCTTCTTGATCTGCTCCCTGAACAGGGGCACCACGCTGCCCGTGGAGCCCAGCACATTGCCGAAACGCACGGTGATGAAGCTGGTGGCGGAACGGTCGTTCAGGTTCTGGCAATAAATCTCCGCCGCGCGCTTGCTCGCCCCCATGACATTGGCCGGGTTCACCGCTTTGTCCGTGGAAATGAGCACAAACTCCTCCGCCTGCCAGCGGTCCGCCGCCAGGGCGACATTGCGCGTCCCCAGCACGTTGTTGCGCATGGCCTCGCGCAGCTGCCGCTCCAGCAGGGGGACATGCTTGTAGGCCGCCGCGTGGAACACCACCCGGGGCCGGTATTTTTCAAACACCAGGTCCATTACCCGCCTGTCGGTCACATCCGCCAGGTGAGGATGTATGCGCAGCTCCGGATACTGCTCACGCAGCTCCCTTTCCATGTTGAACAGGTTGAACTCGCTGTTCTCTACCAGCACCAGGCTGCTTACCTGCAGACCCGCCAGCTGGCGGCAGAGTTCCGAGCCGATGGAGCCGCCGGCACCCGTCACCAGGGCGGACTTGCCCGCCAACCCCTGGCGTATGGCCTGCCAGTCCAGGGCCACGGGGTCCCGCCCCAGCAGGTCCTCGATGGACACCTCCCGCAGCTGATCCACCTTCACGTTACCAGACATGAGTTCCTTCAGGGGAGGCACGGTACGGAAGGGCAAGCCGGT
>JALVEW010000012.1 GCA_027030425.1 Sedimenticola sp. | reverse complement strand
CAAGGAGCTGTATTTCCGCCTGCTCAGGCATGTGCGGCCCTACTGGCATGCCTTCGGCGCAGCTATCGGCTTCACCGTGTTCCTGGCCGCCACGGAGCCGGCCATTCCCTACCTCATGGAGCCGTTGATGAATAAGGCTTTCGTGGAGCGGGATGAACAGTACATGTTCTGGATGCCCATTGCCCTGCTGGTGCTGTACATGGTGCGGGGCCTGTCCGCCTTCATCAGCCGGGTGGCCTTCCAGTGGGTGGCGGGCAAGGTGGTGCTGGATCTGCGCCGGGAGATGTTCGAGCGCATTCTCAGCCTGCCCGTGTCCTATTTCGACGCCCATGCCACGGGCAATCTCATTGCCAAGGTCACGTACGACGTCACCCAGGTGACCACGGCGGCCACCCGGGTGCTGGTGGTGCTGCTGCGTGACGGCTTGTCGGTCATCGGCTTGCTGGGCTTCATGCTCTACACCAACTGGAAGTTCACCCTGGTGGTTTCCATCTTGCTGCCGTTGATGCTGGGGTTCGTGCGTCTGGTGGCCGGGCGCATGCGCCGTTCCAGCCGGCGTCTGCAGGAAACCATGGGAGAGATGACCCATGCCCTGGAGGAAACCACCCGCGGGAACCGTATCGTCAAGGTCTATGGCGGACAGGACTACGAACGCCGGCGTTTCAACAAGCTGGCCAACTGGGTGCGGCGGCACCGTTTCAAGCTGAAGGTGGCGGATGCCACCAGCGCGCCTATCGTGGAATTCATTGGTGCCATGATGATTGCCCTGCTCATCTATCTGGGGACGGGCCAGCTGGGCGGCGAGCCCATGACCGTGGGAGAATTCACCGCCTTCTTTTCCGCCTTGGGCCTGCTGTTTCCCCCTATCAAGCGACTGTCAGCCATCAATCAGCCGCTGCAGACCGGGCTGGCGGGGGCCGAGTCCGTGTTCAAGCTGGTGGACGAGGACGCGGAAAGGGATACGGGGGAGAGAAGCCTGGAAGCGGTGCGCGGCGCCATCCGTTTCGAAAATGTCAGGTTCCGTTACGCCCAGGCCGACGTGGATGCTCTGCACGACATCAGCTTCTCAATGGAGCCTGGGCAGAGCGTGGCTCTGGTGGGGGCCTCCGGCAGCGGTAAGACCACCATCGCCGCCCTGATTCCCCGATTCTACGACCCCGCCGGAGGCAGAATCCTTCTCGATGACGTCCCGTTGACGGAGATTCGCCTGCGAGAACTGCGCCGTCACATCGCCTATGTGGGCCAGGAGTCCGTGCTGTTCAACGACAGCGTGGCGGCCAATATCTGTTATGGCATGGCGGAACCGCCACCTTTGGAAAAGCTGGAAGATGCCGCCCGGGCGGCCCATGCCCTGGATTTCATCCGCGAACTGCCTGAAGGCTTCGATACCATCATTGGTGAAGACGGCGTGCGACTGTCTGGCGGTCAGCGTCAGCGCATTGCCATTGCCCGCGCCCTGCTCAAGGATGCGCCCATCCTGATTCTCGACGAAGCCACATCTGCCCTGGACACGGTTTCGGAGCGCCATGTGCAGGCGGCCCTGCGCAATCTCATGCACAACCGTACCACCCTGGTCATCGCCCACCGCCTGTCCACCATCGAGAATGCCGACCAGATACTGGTGGTGCAGGACGGCCGTATCGTGGAGTCCGGCACCCACGGGGAGCTGATTGACCGCATGGGAGAGTATGCCAAGCTGTATAATGTACAAATAGAGAACCAGAAACCGGACCATTGATGACTGAACAGACAGAGAATGACCAGGGAAAGCAGCATCAGGAACTGATGTTCTCTTCCGTCTATACCCAGGAAAGGGCTGATCGCTATTTCCGCAAACATCAGGAGAGCCTGAGCCGCCGCCTGTCCGACTGGCGGGAGAAGCAGATTGCCCGCAAGGTACTGGAAATGGCGGGAAATCCCCGCTCGGTGCTGGACCTTCCCTGTGGCGCCGGGCGTTTCTGGCCCATACTGGCGGAAGACCCGCAGCGCCAGCTGCTGGCTGCCGACTACAGCGAGGCCATGCTGGAGACGGCGCGCAAGTTTCAGCCGGAGAACCTGGTTCGGCGTTTCCGGATCTTCCAGACGTCGGCTTTCGATATCAAGCTGGAAGACGAAGCGGTAGAGCATGTGTTCTGCATGCGCCTCATGCATCACATCGGTGAATCGGCGGACCGTTTGAAGATCCTGCGCGAGTTCCACCGGGTCACCAGTGACAGCGTCAGTCTGTCCCTGTGGGTGGACGGTAACTACAAGGGCTGGCGCCGGCGCCGTCTGGAAGCCCAGCGCGCTTCCGGCAAGAAGGAGTTCAAGCGCAGGTTCCAGGACCGCTTCGTGCAGTCTCCCGCCGTGCTGGAAAAGGAATTCGATCAGGCCGGTTTCCATGTGCTGGGCAAGGTGGATTTCCTGCCGGGCTATTCGCAGTGGCGTACCTATGTGCTGCGCAAGAAGGAGCGGCAGGCATCGTGAAGCTCATCAGCCGACAGGAGCATGAGGCATTGGTGGCGGATGCCCGGGTGCTGGAGGAACAGTCCTTCGGCGTGAAGGTCTGGCTGCGGCCGGACAATCGCATTGTGAAGATGTTCCGTGTCAAGCGCCGCTTCAGTTCCGGTCGCCTGTATCCCTACAACCTGCGCTTTGCACGCAATGCCCAGCGCCTAAAGGCCCGGGGGGTAGATGCCCCCAATATCCTGGAAACCTTTTTCTGTCCCGATATCGAGCGTCACGGGGTGGTCTATGATTTGCTGGAGGGCGAGCCCTTCTACGACTTGTTCCAGCAGGACATGGATGAGGCCCTGTTTGAAACCCTGGCGGGTTTTCTCGTGGACTTGCATGAGAAAGGCGTTTATTTCCGTTCCGTGCATCCTGGCAATGTGCTGCTCAAGCCGGATGGGGGTATGGGGCTCATCGATATCCAGGATGTCCGGTTTTGGCCCTGGGCCCTGAACCGCTCCCTGCGGGCGAGGAACTTTCGCCATCTCTACAACAGTGACGAGCATAGCCTGGCCATGCGTGAGTTCGGCTTTGAGCGTTTCGTGGATCTGTATCTGGAGCGCCTGCCCAGGGATGATGCTTATCGAAATTCTCTCAAGCCCCTGATCATGGCCTTCGACAGGGCGTGGGAAAGAAAGAAGAAGTGAGCAGCGTGATGGGCGTGGAAGCCTTGTAAACAGGAGACAAAGTTATGAAAAAGATTGCAACAATCCTGGTGGCGGCCCTTTGCACGGGAGGCAGCGCCCTGGCGGCGGCGCCCGAGCCCCTGCAGAGCAGCTATGCTGACATTGGTTCCCAGTGGGAATTCAAGCTGGGTTGGGAGAGCTTCAAGGGCATGGAGCTGGATGAGGCCGATGACCTGGAAGGCTGGACCGCCGGCGCTGAACTGGTGTTTCCTTTCATGGACAGGTTCCAGCTGCGGCTGAGCTATCCGTTCAAGACCGATGCCGAGGCGGTGGTCAAGGACGATCAGCCCATGCAGCAGGGGGAAAGCATCGACGTGGAAGGCTATGGCGGTGTATTCGATTTTCTCACCCTGACTTTCGAACACCAGCTGGTGTTTGCCGAAGACAAGGGATACAACCTTTCCTACTACGTTGGCGGAGGCAGGGTTCCCGACCGCCTGGATACCACCAAGCGGGATCTCCGGAATCCGGATGAAATGGACCCCTTCAACCACACCGGCATGGTGTTCATGGGCGGGATGAAGTTTGACCGGGTGCATGGGTTCGGTCAGGTCATCGCCAATCTCGGGCTGCGCTACTACACGGATTCCGATGATTTGCATCCGGGGGCCAGTGACAGTTTCCCTGCGCTGGATGCCAAAGTCGGTGCCGTCTTTGCGCCCTGGGGCAGGGTACATCCTGCCGTGGAGCTGACCTACCTGGGGGATTTTTCCGATCTCAACCAGTTCAGCCTGGTGCCCCAGCTGCTGCTTCCCTATGGCGATATGACCTTCAAGGCCGGTGCTGAGATCGGCCTGGGCGGCAATGGAAACGAGTTGGGCGCCGTACTGCAGGCCAGCTTCCGTTTCTGAGAGTCCGTGAGAGCGCTGCCTGACTTTTCCGCGGCCCGGGTGCTGGTGGCCGGAGACCTGATGCTGGACCGCTACTGGCACGGGGCCACCGAGCGCATCTCTCCCGAAGCGCCGGTGCCCGTGGTCCATGTGCGGGACGAGGAAGGCCGTGCCGGCGGCAGCGGCAACGTGGCAGTGAACATCTCTGCCCTGGGAGGCCAGGTGTCCCTGCTGGGGCTGGTGGGCGAGGATGATGCCGCCGACAGCCTGGAGGCGGGCCTGAAAAGCGCCGGGGTGCGCGCCCATCTGTTCCGCGAATCCGCCTATCCCACCATTACCAAGCTGCGGGTCATCAGCCGCCACCAGCAGCTCATCCGCCTGGATTTCGAGGACGGCTTTCCCGATCACGATGCGGCGGACATGCTGCGCTGCTTCCGGGAGTTGCTGGCGGAGCATGACGTGGTGGTGCTGTCCGACTATGGGAAGGGCACCCTGGCCGATCCCCAGGCCTGGATACGCCTGGCCCGGGAAGCGCATCGGCCGGTGCTGGTGGACCCGAAGGGCCTGGATTTCTCCCGTTACCGGGGCGCCACCCTGGTAACCCCCAATCTTTCGGAGTTCGAGGCCGTGGCCGGCGCCTGCGAAGGCGTGGAACAGCTGGAGCAGGCCGCGCGCCGGCTGGCCGGCGACTGTGGTCTGGAACATCTGCTCGTCACCCGGGGAGAACAGGGCATGAGTCTGTTCAGCGGAAACGGGGAGGTCCATCACCTGCCCACCCGCGCCCAGGAGGTGTTCGATGTCACCGGCGCCGGGGACACCGTCATCGCCACCCTGGCCACGGCCCTGGCCGCGGGGCAGTCCATGGAGTCCGCCACCGCCCTGGCCAACCTGGCCGCCGGCATCGTGGTGGGCAAGCTGGGCACCGCCAGCGTCAGCGCCGCGGAACTGGAACAGGGCCTGCAGGAACAGCGCCTGGCCGAGCACGGCGTGGTCAGCGAAGACTTGCTCGCCGACCTGGTGGCGGCGGCGCGCAACCGGGGGGAGCGCATCGTGTTCACCAACGGCTGTTTCGACCTGCTCCACGCCGGCCATGTCACCTATCTCGAACAGGCCAGCCGCTTGGGCGACCGTCTCATCGTGGCGGTGAACGTGGACGAGACGGTGCGTCAGCTCAAGGGCCCGGAACGGCCGGTGAACCCCCTGGAAAACCGCATGCATGTGCTGGCGGCCCTGGGATTCGTGGACTGGGTGGTGCCCTTTGCCGAGGAAACCCCGGAGCGCCTCATCTGCCGTCTCAAACCCGACCTTCTGGTCAAGGGCGGTGACAACGATCCGGACAAAATTCCCGGCGCCGCCTGCGTGCGGGAAGCCGGTGGCGAAGTGAAGGTGCTCAGTTATGTGGACGGCGTTTCCACCACGGCCATCGTCAACAGCATTGCCGCCCGCTCCGGGAAATAAAGTGCCCGGCTGGCCTGGCATCCCCTGGTTTGCAAAAGCGTATTCACCATGATGCATTCCACGTTCCGGATCATAGATAAAGTCCCCTCTCCCCCTTGGGGGAGAGGGTTAAGGTGAGGGGGGTATCAGATGATCTCACACCATCGAACCTGCCCGATGTTGCACTCGCCCTCGGATGCCCCCTCCCCAACCCTCCCCCGCGCGCGGGGGAGGGGGTTATCGGTATATTTCCACATAGCACATGAGGCTATTGGTGGAGGTTTGCTCATGGTGGTAGTGAGTGGCACTGCCGTAGGCGTTATTTGA
>JALVEW010000011.1 GCA_027030425.1 Sedimenticola sp. | reverse complement strand
CTACCGGCTGGGGATCGCGTGCAAATGACCGGCGAATACCGGGGGCTTCCCATGCTGCGCTTTCTCGGGCGGGGCGCCCGGCAGGTGGATCTGTGCGGTGAGAAACTGGATGAGGCCTTCGTTGCCAGGGTACTGGAAGGTCACAGGGATCTGGCTTTGCTGATGCCGCTCATGCAGCCCCGCCCCCATTATGTCTGTATCGCCCAAAGCCCCCTGGAAATCGACCTGGAGAAGGCGCTCCAGGACAATCCCCAGTACGCGTATGCGCGGCGCCTGGGACAACTGGCGGAACTGCGGATCAAAGTCCATCCGGGTGTCGGGAAACATTACCTGGACTGGCGGCTGGAGCAGGGGCAGCGCCTGGGGGACATCAAGCCCCTGGCCCTGCTGCCCGATGATGCCTTCCTGCATTACCTGGAGGCCCGTGCGTGAGCCGCTTCGTCTTCAGCCTGGCGGACGAGAGGGACGATGCCGCCCTGCGCCGGCGCATGGCCCGGGACGTGCTAGAGGGCTCCATTGCCGTGAGCTTTCGCCGGGAGCCTTCCTACTTTCTCGGCGCCGCGGTTCAGGGGGAGCGGGCGCAGGTCATCAAGTGCGTGGACCGGCGCACCGGCGCCCTGGCGGGCATGGGCGCGCGCCTGGTGTCGCCTGCCTGGATCAACGGCGAAGCCCGCGCCCTGGGCTACCTGGCCGACCTGCGTGGCGATCCTGCCTACCGGGGAGGAACTTTGCTGGCCCGGGGTTACCGTTTTCTTCGGGAACTGCACGAGGCGCAGCCGGTTCCTTTGTATTATTCCGTGATCCTGGAAGGCAATGATCTCGCCATTAAAACCATTGCCAGCGGGCGGGCCGGGCTGCCCTGTTACAGGCCCCTGGGTCGCATGCTCACGCCGGCGGTGCACCTGGACCTGCCCCGGCGCCGGATTCGGCAGCGGGGGATTCACATCGAGACGGCAAGGGAAGACAATCTCGACGAGGTGTTTCGTTTTATCAACCGACAATACGCAGGCAAACAGTTTGCGCCCCTGTATGCCGCTACAGACCTGGGCAAAGGGCGGCTGCGGGGCTTGCGGGCCAGGGACATTCACCTGGCGATAAAAGGCAACCGGCTGGTGGGGGTGCTGGCCGCCTGGGATCAGAAAGACTTTCGCCAGACCCATGTGGAGAAATACAGCCCCGGGCTGGCCAGGCTGCGTCCCTTCTACAACCTGCTGTCGCGCATGACGCCCTTGAAAGCCCTGCCGGCGCCTGGCGCGCGCGTACCCTATTTCTACCTGGCCCTGTGTGCCATTGCCGATGATGACAGCGCTGTTTTTCGCCAGCTGCTTTCCCATGTGTACGCGCGTTACCGCAAAGGCCCCTGGCATTATTTCATCGCCGGCCTGCATGAGGGGCATCCCTTGAGCGCCGTGCTCCGGGAATACCGGCGCATCCAGGCCGCGGGCCAGCTGTTTGCCGTGCATTATGCGGAAGACCAGGCGGCCTTCGATGCCCTGGATGGCCGGCTGCCCCACGTGGAGATGGGGGCGGTATGAACTGGCTGCGCGTGCCCAGCTGGAAGGACCCCCGCGTGCCCGTGGCCCTGCTGCAGGCGCTCTACCTGTGGCTGGGCATCACGGTGCTGGGCTTCAACCGCACGCCGGGGCAACTGGCGGTGGTCATCGTCTTTGCCTGTGTGCTGGACCTGTTCCTGCACCGGCTCATCCGCGGGCGCTGGCTGTTTCCCTTCAGCGCCCTTATCACCGGCCTCTCCCTGAGCCTGCTGGTGAACTATGCCCATGGCCTGTGGCTGCCCTTGGTGCCGGTGTTCCTGGCCATCGGCTCCAAGTACCTGTTCAGCGTGGACGGGCGGCATGTGTACAACCCCTCTTTGTTCGGCATCGTCGCTAGCCTGTTCCTGGCCAACGACATGATCAGCGTGTCCCCGGCCTACCAGTGGAACGGTATTCCCGCCCTGGGAGTGTTCATCGCCACGGCGGCCATCCTGCTCTTCGGTCTGCGCATCCGGCGCAGCGTGCTGGTGGTGGCCTTTCTCGGCTTCTTCCTTGTCGGCCTGGGGCTGAGGGCCTGGATCATGCGTCATCACATTCCGCCGGAGACCCTGATCCTGGGCACCCTGAGCGCCCCGGCCTTTTACCTGTTCACCTTCTTCATGATTACCGACCCGGCGACTTCGCCGGAGAGCCGCAAGGGCCAGGTGCTCATGGCCCTGGTTATCGTCCTGGTGGATTTCTTCCTGCATATCCGGGAAACCCTCTCCACCCTGTTCTACGCGGCTTTCGTCTGGTACAGCCTGTACGGGTTGTGGCGCTTGTGGAAAAGCTGCAGGGAACCGGGCAAGGGGTGGAGGAAAGGGATCAATGTCCTCGCCGGACGTTTTCGTTGCCATATCGACTGGCGGGAGCGCCTGCGCACGGTGCTGGCCCTGGGGCTGCTGGCGGGCGCCGGGTTGGGGGTAGGGCGCCTGTGGCTCATGCCCATGAGCCAGGTGGACCCCGGCTTCGTCCTGGTGGAGATCCCGGCGGAGGAGGCGGGCATCAGCACCCATCCCGGCCAGGTGCTGCAGCAGGTGGACCCGCGACTGTGGCACGTGGCCAAGTGGCTGCTGTCCGTGGGGGATGCCGTGGCGGTGGCGGATTTCGACAAGGACGGCCTGCAGGATGTATTCATCACCTATCCCCTGAAAGCGCCCCGGGACCGGGCCGCCCTGTACCGCAACCTGGGCGGCTTCCGCTTTCAGCGTGTGCCGCTGCCGGCCCTGGACGACTATGTCCGTCATCCCCAAACCCAGGGTCTGCCTTCCGGCGCCCTGTGGTTCGATTATGACAACGACGGCGATCAGGACCTGCTGGTGCTCAGCGGTTACGGTTATCCGCGCCTCCTGGGCAACCGCCTGGCGGAGACGGGCGAGGCCGGTTTCGAGGATGTCAGCCAGACACAGCTCGGGCGCCCCTTCACCGTCAGCCTCACCGCCAATGTCCTGGACATGGACCGTGATGGCTGGCTGGATCTGTACATCGGCAACGCCATGCCCCCCTATCTTTCCGGCTATGACCGGCCCACGCCTTTCACCATCTTCGATCTTCCCGATCCTGAATATCCCGGCGACCGCCGCGCCCTGAACGTCATGCACCGCTCCTGGCACAATGCCGCCAACGGCGGCAAGGATCTGTTCTTCTTCAATCGCCGGGGGCGGTTTGCAGCGGCGGACGTGGACGGCCTGGGCCTGGGTGAGACCCGCTGGACCCTGGATATCGGTACCGGCGATCTCAATGGCGACGGCTGGACGGACCTGTACGTGGCCAATGACTTCGGTCCCGATTCCCTTTACATCAACCGCCGGGGACAACGCTTCGAGGCCATCCGCGGCGTGCTGCGCAACACCCTGGGCCGGGATACCTACAAGGGCATGAACGCCTCCCTGGGAGATATCGACGGCAACGGCTTCGACGACATCTACGTGTCCAATGTTCACGAGCCCCTGCAGGCCGAGGGCAGCCTCCTGTGGATGAACGATGGCCGGGTGGATGCCGAGGGCGCGGACGCCTTCCGTGATGAAGCCACCCGGCGCAACGCCCTCAACCCCCGGCGCTTCGGCTGGGGCGGCGCCATGGGGGACATGGACCGGGACGGCCGCCTGGACATCCTGCACGCCAACGGCATGGTGGACGACGCCTACGACCGCCTCTATCCGACCTGCGAGGACTACTGGTACTGGAATGCGCGCATCGCCCTGACCGGGCCGGATATTCATGGTTATGCCGACAGCTGGGCGGATCTGCGCGGGCGCTGCATCTTTCCCTACGAAAAAAACCGGGTGATGCTCAACCAGGGCCGGTTCTTCGTGGACGTGGCGGACCGGGTGGGCTGGACACAGAAGGACAACGCCCGGGGGATCGCTCTGGCCGATCTGGACAACGACGGTGATCTGGACGTGCTCATGACCCATCAGTTCCAGCCCCTGGGCATCTTCCGCAATGATGCCAGGGAAAAAAGCTGGATCGGCCTGGAACTGGAGGGCAACGGGGTGGACTGCAACAAAGATGCCGTGGGCAGCCGGGTGGAGATTCACTATGGCCAGCCGCCCCGACGCCAGGTGCGGGAAGTCCATGCCAGCAACGGCCTGTCGGCCCAGGGAGACCAGCGCCTGCTGTTTGGCCTGGGAAGCTGGCAGGGCAAGGTGAACGTCAGGGTACGCTGGTGTGGGAAGGACGTCGCTCAGTATGACCTGAGGACAGGGCGGTACCACCGGCTGAGGGAGAAGGCTCAGGCGAGAGAAAGTTTCCCCAATGACGAAGAAAACCACTGACGACACCACAGCCACAGCCAGGCCCAGGTCATCGCCACTACCACGCTGGTGACCAGGAGCAGGAGGCGGTGCTGTTCCTCCCCAGGTACAAAGTAGACAGGCCCGGCGCCCGCGACATGGTGCAGCATATACCAGGCGAATCCGCTTTCCACGAGAAACAAAACGGCCATGACCCGGAAGTAGCGCCTGATGAGGGAAAGCGGGCTGCGGGAGGCAAGAAACAGGCAGAGTCCGGCGGTGAACAGGTCGTGGCTGATGCCATGCCAGGGATGCCAGTTGTGCCAGGCGTACATCATGGCCAGCTCGATGCTGGCCCTTGCCAGCATATTGCCGAGAAAAACGCCCGTCAGGCCGCGGGTCATCTCCAGGCGCCTGTCCAGGAGCATGAGCAGGGGAAGCCAGTACCAGCACAGCAGCACCGTTCCCAGCCAGGCGACCTTGACGGCGGCCACGCCGCCGCCGGGCAGGGCAGCCTGGTTCTGGGCCTGGTGGAAGATCACGCCACCCATGGCCAGGTCGAAGACGCCCAGGAACAAAAGCGCCCGGATCAGGCGGCCGGCGGGTTGTTCCTGAGTAGTTGAAATGTCAGTTGCCGGCAATGGTCATCCGGGAAATCCACCAGGAGCCGGTATGCACGCTGCCAGGGATGTCCGTGTCACAGCCCACGGCCACCAGGTCATGGAACATGTCCTTGAGGTTGCCGGCGATGGTGATTTCTTCCACGGGGTACTGGATCTCGCCATTCTCCACCCAGAATCCCGCGGCGCCCCGTGAATAGTCGCCGGTGACGGCGTTGACGCCCTGGCCCATGAGTTCGGTGACCAGCAGGCCGGTGCCCATTTCCCCCAGCATCTGCTCCAGGCTCAGGTCGCCGGTGGTGACGGCCAGGTTGCGCACGCCGCCGGCATTGCCCGTGGTGCGCAGCCCCAGTTTACAGGCGGAATAGCTGTCCAGGAGGTAGGTCTGGATGACGCCCTGGTCGATGATGGCCTTGGGGTTGGTGGCCACGCCTTCGTTGTCGAAGGGGGCGCTGGCCAAGCCCCTGGGGATATGGGGGTCTTCCGTGACTTTCACCCAGTCGGGAAAAATTTTCTGCTCCAGGCTGTCCAGCAGGAAGCTGGACTGGCGATACTGGGCGTGGCCGCGCAGGGCGCCGGTGAGGCTGCGCAGCAGGTGAGGCGCGATATCGGCGCGAAAGATCACCGGCGCCTGGCAGGTGCCGAGCTTGCGGCCATTGAGCTTGGCCACGGCGTTGGCGGCGGCCTTTTCTCCGATGCGCCGGGGCGGCGTCAGCTCCCGCCAGTCCCGGCGGCTGTCGTACCAGTAGTCACGCTGCATGCACTCACCGTCCTGGGCCAGCACCACGCAACTGATACTGTGGCGGCTGGTGGGATAGCCACCCACGAAGCCATTGCTGTTGCCGTAGATGAAGCTGCCTGTCTGGGTGCTCAGGGTGGCTCCTTCGGAGTTGCGGATGCGGGGGTCGTAATCCCGCGCCGCCTGTTCGGCCTCCAAGGCCAACTCCCGGGCCTGGTCCGTGTCCATGTCCCAGGGATGGTGGAGGTCCAGGTCGGGATAGTCCCGGGCCAGGTATTGCGGGTCGGCCAGGCCGGCGCAGTCGTCTTCGCAGGTATTGCGGGCGATGGTGCAGGCCTTGCTCACGGCTTCGCGCAGGGCGGCGGGCTTGAGGTCCGTGGTATTGGCCGAACCCTTGCGCTTGCCAAAGTACACGGTGATGCCCAGACCCTGGTCGCGGGTGTGCTCGATGGTTTCCACCTCGCCCAGGCGCACGGTGAGGGACAGGCCGGCGCTGCTGGAGACGGCGGCGTCGGCGGCGCTGGCGCCCTGCTTTTTCGCTTCCGCCAGCAGATCGGCGACCATGGATTCCAGTTGTTCAATGCTGCGGCTCATACGGCGGTGCCTCCCACGGTGATTTCATCGACTTTCATGGTGGGCTGGCCCACGCCCACGGGCACGCTCTGTCCGTCCTTGCCGCAGGTGCCCACGCCCTGGTCCAGGGCCAGGTCGTTGCCCAGCATGCTCACCCGGGTGAGTACTTCCGGGCCGTTGCCGATGAGGGTGGCGCCTTTCACCGGCGCGGTGATCTTTCCATCCTCGATGAGATAGGCCTCGCTGAGAGAGAACACGAACTTGCCCGAGGTGATGTCCACCTGGCCGCCGCCGAAGTTCACCGCGTACAGGCCTTTTTTCACGGAACGGATGATTTCTTCCGGCTCCTGCTCGCCGGGGAGCATGTAGGTGTTGGTCATGCGCGGCAGGGGCAGGTAGGCGTAGGATTCGCGGCGGCCGTTGCCCGTGGGCTCCATGCCCATGAGGCGGGCGTTGAACCTGTCCTGCATATAGCCCTTGAGGACGCCGTTCTCGATGAGCACGGTGTTGCGGGTGGGCGTGCCTTCGTCGTCCACGGTGAGAGAGCCGCGGCGGCCTGGCAGGGTGCCGTCGTCCACCACGGTGCACAGGGGCGAGGCGACCTTTTCCCCCATGCGGCCGGAGAAGGCGGACAGGCCCTTGCGGTTGAAATCGCCTTCCAGCCCATGGCCCACGGCCTCATGGAGCAGGATGCCGGGCCAGCCCGGCCCCAGTACTACGGTCATGGCTCCCGCTGGCGTGTCCACGGCTTCCAGGTTGACCAGAGCCTGACGCACGGCTTCCCGGGCGTAGCCCAGGGCGCGGTCGTCTTCCAGGAACCAGGCCAGGGAACCCCGGGTGCCGCCGCCGGTGCCCGCCTGTTCCCGGCGACCGTTTTGTTCCACGATGACGTTTACATAGCACAGCACCAGGGGACGCAGATCGGCGGCAAGGCGCCCTTCGCTGTCCACCACCAGGATGGTGTCGTGGCCGGCCACCAGGTTGACGCTGACCTGCTTGACCCGGGGATCGGCGGCTCGGGCAGCGGCGTCCAGGGTCTTCATGAGGTGAATCTTGTCTTCGTCGGGCAGGCTTTCCAGAGGATTGGCGGCGGGATACAGGGGCTGAACGGCCTGTCCGCCGGTCACGGCAATGCGGCGGTTCTCTCCGGCCCGGGTGATGGCATGGGCGCAGGAGGCGGCTTCCAGCAGGTTCTCCAGGTGCAGATCCTCGGTGTAGGCAAAGCCGGTCTTCTCGCCGCTGATGGCGCGCAGGCCCGCGCCCTGTTCCAGGCTGAAGCTGCCTTCGCGGATGATGCCGTCGTCCAGCACCCAGGATTCCTGGCGGCTGTACTGGAAGTAGAGGTCGGCGGCGTCCACCCGGCTGCTCATGAGCCGGTTCATGATGTGCTGCAGCTGGTTGTCGTCGATGCCGGCGGGAGACAGCAGGGTCTCCCTGGCGAGATCAAGGGTGTTGCTCATGGGTTGGAAGTCCGGTTACTTGCAGTGGATGCGGCGGTGTTGCAGGCTGGGAAAATTGCGCCGGGTGGCTTCGGTGAAGCCCCGGTCGATTTCAGCGACCAGGGGGCCGTTGCCGCTGGTCTGTTCCGCCAGCTTGCTGCCCCAGGGATCGATGATCATGCTGTGCCCCCAGGTCTTGCGGCCGCTGATATGGAAGCCGCCCTGGGCGGCGGCCAGCACGTGGCAGAGGTTCTCGATGGCCCGGGCGCGCAGCAGCACGTCCCAGTGAGCCTCGCCGGTCATGGCGGTGAAGGCGGCGGGCAGGGCCAGGATCTCCACCTCCTGATCCAGCATGGCGCGGTACATCTCGGGAAAACGGAGGTCATAGCACACGGACAGGCCCAGCCTGCCGAAGGGAGTGTCCACCACGCACAGGGCGTCTCCCGGCTCGATGGTTTCGGATTCCACGTACTGCTCGTCCGTTTCCACCAGGTTCACGTCAAAAAGATGCATCTTGTCGTAGCGGGCCACCCGCTGGCCCTGGTCATTGTAGAGTAGGCAGGCGGCGCGCAGTTTTCCTTCCCTCTCCGTGGCCAGGGGCACGGTGCCCCCCACCAGCCAGATGCCCAGCTTCTGGGCTGTCTGGGAAAGGAAATGCTGAATGGGCCCGTCGTTGTCCTTTTCGCGTATCTTGCGCATGTCTTCGCAGCGGGCGCCCATGAAGGCGAAGTTCTCAGGCAGAACCACAAGGCGGCATCCTTCCCGGGCGGCGTGCTCGATGAAACGCTGGGCCTCGAGAAGGTTTGCGTTCACATTGGAGCCCGAAGCGAGCTGGATGCAGGCGGCCTTGAATTTGGTGGTTTCTGTCATGGGTTTCGAGAGATTGCTGATTTATGTTCCTGTTTCAAGAATACCATGGTAGAAGGGCCTTTGTCGGAATGCCCTACTGGTCCAGTATGGAGCCAGGACGTTCCCTGACTTCCTCATCGCTCAGGCGGGTGATCCGGGGATCGTCCCAGGTACCGCTGATGTTGTAGGTGATGCGCTGGGCTTTCTCCAGTTTCTTGGACAGGGCCTGCTGGGCCAGCAGCACGGCGACGCCGGCCGCCGGGCCGCCGACGATGGCGCCGGCCACGGGCAGGGTGGCGTCCAGGCGGGGAGAGACGGACAGCACCTGGTCATAGGTTTCGTTGATGAGATCCAGGCTGCCGGCGATGAGTATGGTGGCGGAAGGACCGGAGATCTCCAGGTTGTTGGTGTACAGGTAACCGGCGTCGAACTGGAAATTGCCGAGAATGGTGTCGAAGGCCAGTCCTTCCTTGTACACGTCCTTGAAGTCCAGTTTCAGGCGGCGTCCCAGGCTCTGGAAGTTGATCAGCCCCAGGATGCGCGCCAGGCCGGGCTTGAAGTTGAGAAAACGCCCCTGGGCCATGTCCAGCTGGGCTTCTCCCTGGAGCTGCTCGAGGCCGAACTGGAAGGGCGCCCCCGGCCAGCTCAGGTTGAAGCTCAGGTAGGTGCGGCTGCCGGACAGCAGGTCCTTGTGCAGCGCCTTTTTCAGGAAGCGGCCCATGTCGCTGCTGGTGAACACGCCCTTGATCCAGGTTGTGGTGCTGTCGGCGCTGGGCTCCCAGCTGCCGTGGGCGGAGATGTCGGCAAGTTTTCCGTGCAGCTCCAGCCTGTCGATGGACTGGTGACCGTCTTCCCGCCGGGTGTGCAGTTCCAGCCTGCCCAGGTCAGCGCCGTTCAGGCGGAAGCTGTCCGCAATGATATCCAGGGGTGGGAAATGATCGGGGGCAAGGGGAACGGCCTCTTCAGAGGCTGGCTCAGTGCCCGGTGGGTTGGATTCTTCCAGGGTATCGAAGGCCAGGTGCTTGAGGCGGAGGGCCAGGGGACGGCTGATGATGTCAGTGGCGAAACTCAGGTTGCCGGCAATGCTGTCCGAGTCCATGCTGCCCTGCCAGGTTTCACCCTGTCGCGCCAGATCCAGCCTGAAGTTCCTGGCCTTGAGAGGGGGGGCCTCCAGCCTGTCGATGGTCAGCGCCAGGCGTCGCAGATGCAGGTCCGATACTTCCTGCTCCCTGCCCAAATGGGCCAGCCAGCGGCGCAGGGGCAGGGATGACAGCTTGAGGGTGAGGGCTGCGCCTTCCTGTGCATCCTGTTTCAGAATCAATTCCAGGGCCTTTCCGTATTGGAGACGGGTCTCGGCATGGGGAATGCCCAAGGACATGTCCAGGGAAAAAGGGGTGTTCTGTGCAGCTGTCTTGCCCAGAGGCCGGGGCAGGGCCAGGGCCATGCCGGCCAGGGAAGAACGAATCTGCAGCCGGGTGGCTTCTTCCGGATGGGCCAGTCCCGGGATATCCACATCGACTTTCATGTCGGCGCTACCGGACATGGCCAGGGGCCGCAGCCAGGGGTATTGGGTTACCATGCCCTGGGCGGGCAGCCGGCCCTGGGCGGTAATCCTGGTGCCCTGGCTGTCCGGGGCGATGTCCAAGTCGACCTCCCCGCCCAGAGCGGCTGCTTTCAGTTCTGTGGCGTGAAGGCCGGCGTTGTCCACTTTCAGCCGGCCCCTGATGTTCTGTAATACCAATTCCTGCTGCTGGAGTATCAGCCGGTTGTTCCGGAAGTTCACCAGTGCGGCAAAGCTGACTTTGGGTTTGTCGCCCTGTTTGGGGAGGCGCAGGGGAATATTGAGATCCAGCTTCATGTTGATGTTTCCGTCCAGGGCCATTCCCTGTACCCGTGATGCGAAGCTGTGGCGCAAGGGGCTGTTTCTCAGCAGGCGCAGGGGATCGTTGCCCGGTCCCGTCAGCCGGCCGCTGACCTGGATGGGTTTCAGGGGCTTGAGAGAAGGGATGCGGGCCCGGGCGTTGCTTATACGGCTACGGTAGATACGACCCTGGTGTACGCGGATGTCGAGGTCGTTGTTATGGAAGCGCACTTGGCCTGCGACCTTCCTCAGGCTGGGCCAGTCCTGGCGATAGGCCAGCTCC
The DNA here is from genome assembly GCA_027030425.1 of Sedimenticola sp. GTDB lineage: Bacteria > Pseudomonadota > Gammaproteobacteria > Chromatiales > Chromatiaceae > Thiolapillus. The sequence goes on along the minus strand of JALVEW010000011.1, from coordinate 7,562 downwards.
AGGTCTTCCACGTCGAAGACGACTTCGAAGTGGCCGTCGTGGGTCTTGTGGAAGGGAAAATGTCCCCTGGCCAGGGGGCCGTGGAACAGGAAGCTGCCTTGGGTGACCCGTCCCGAGACGATGGCCTTGTCCAGCCACTTCACCAGGGTGGGCTTCATGATGCCCACTGGGTAGTAGCGGCTGGCATGACTGCCGTCGCCGTCATGGAAATCAGTCTGGATGTCCATCACCGGGGGCTGTTCCCCCAGCCGTTCCACCCGGAGGCGGCTGATGGTGGATAGGTCCGGCGTGTCCAGGGCCAGGCCGCTGCCCTGCAGCACCCAGCCGTCGCCGGTTCGGCGCCATTCCAGGGCGCCCTGCAGGCGGTTGATGTCCAGGGGTGCGCGGAACAGGGGGGTGAGATCGACGCGGGCGGTGCGGGTATCGAGTTCCAGGCGTGCCTGGTCGTGTCGCAGCTGGAACTCACCGCTGAAGTGGCTTATGCCCGGCAGTTTTTTCCAGGAATGCAGGGAGAGTTCGTGGAAGCTTCCCTGGACCAGGGGAGCGGCGAGGGGATCGCTTGCAGGGGCGCTAGCGCGCAGCTTCGTCAGTGTCCCCCGGGGTGCCAGGGCCTGCAGCGGGGCCTTGGCGGGCGAGTCGTCGGGTAGCAGGGTGAGCAGGGGCATGAGGGCGTCGAGATCGAGCCGGGAAATACCCAGGCTCAGCCGCCCCTCCCGCTGTTGCATGGCCAGGTTGGTTTTCTGCCACTGCCTGTCATTGGCGCGCAGCCGCAGGCCGGCCAGTTGCAGCGTCCAGTTTTCGTCCTGCTTCCGATAGAGCAGGTCGCCCTGCAGGCCGGACAGGGACAGGGTCCCGCCATTGGGCGTGTGCAGCTCCATGTCCTCTGTGTCGAAGCGGATGCGCGTGGAGCTGTGGCTGCCGCCATCCCAGTAACTCCACAGCTCGTAACTCAACTGCAGGTTGGTGAGAAAGTAGTCGTCCGGCAGGTAGGCCTGCAGGAATTTTTCCGATTGCAGGAAGTTTCCCCGTGACCAGAATCGCCCGGACCAGTCTCCGCGGCTGATGGAACCGTCGATCTCGCCCCGCACCTGAAAGCCGTCCCGAGCCGAGGCGATGCGCAGGCTGCTGTGGCGTCCACGGGTGATCAGCTGCACCTTCAGATGCTCCTGATGCACGGTAGTGTTGCGCTTCACATCCAGCCAGTCCAGGGTGGCGTCCTCCAGGAGGATGTAGGCGGGGAGATTGATTCCCCGTTGGTGCCTGAGCATGCCCAGGATACGGGTCTTGCCTTCCCGGTCGCGCAGCACCTGTACGCGGGTGCCCTCCAGGCGGATGTTCAGGGGCAGGTTGTCCCGCCAGTGACCCAGGGCGCGGAGGTTGATGCCCACCAGGGCGTCTCCCAGGGCCAGCTGCTCGTTTTCGCCCAGTGTGAGCTGGCGCACCCAGACCCGTGGCGTGACTCCGGCCCAGTAGGTCTGTATGCGAGCGAAGCGCACCGGGGTGCCCACGATACGGGTGGCCAGGTCTTCGATGAGTTCCTTGTGGGATTCGGCGTAGAGGGCAAAGCTGAAGGTCAGTACCTTGGCGGCGGCGCCGACGATGATGATAAGGTACAGCAGCCGGGTGATGAGTGTTCCAAGACGCTTGAAGAGGCCCCAGAACAACTCAGCACTCCTGACTCAGCAACTTATACCAACACCACATCATATTGTTCCTGGGTATAGAGGCTCTCCGCCTGCAGGCGTATGGGCTTGCCGATGAACTGCTCCAGCTCCGCCAGCTCCTGGGACTCTTCATCCAGCAGCCGGTCCACCACTTCCGGTGAGGCCAGAACCAGCAGGGACTGGCTCTCGAACTGGCGTGCCTCGCGCAGGATCTCGCGGAAGATTTCGTAGCAGGTGGTTTCCGCGGTCTTGATGTAGCCGCGGCCGTTACAGGTGGGGCAGTTGTCGCAGAGCACGTGCTCCAGGGATTCGCGGGTGCGCTTGCGGGTCATTTCCACCAGCCCCAGGGAGGAGACTTCGCAGATGGTGGTGCGGGCATGATCCCGGGCCAGGCAGCGCTCCAGGGCGCGCATTACCTGGCGCTTGTGCTCGGCTTCAGCCATGTCGATGAAGTCGATGATGATGATGCCGCCGAGGTTGCGCAGGCGCAGCTGGCGGCAGATGGCCTGAGCGGCCTCCAGGTTGGTTTTGAAGATGGTCTCTTCCAGGTTGTGATGACCCACGAAGCCGCCGGTGTTCACGTCTATGGTGGTCATGGCCTCGGTCTGGTCGATGATGAGGTGGCCACCGGACTTGAGATCCACGCGTCGCGCCAGGGCCTTCTGGATTTCATCCTCCACGTTGTACAGGTCGAACAGGGGGCGCTCGCCAGGGTAGTAGCGCACCAGGCCGGCAATATCCTTGTTGAACTTCTCCGCAAACTGCATGGCCTTTTCCCAGGTGGAGCGGGAGTCGATGCTGATCTTTTCCACCTCCGGGCCCGCCAGGTCGCGCAGGGCGCGCAGGGCAAGGGGCAGATCCTCGTGGACGATACGTATGCTGTTGGTGCTGTGGGCCTTTTCCTGGATGGATTGCCACAAGCGCTGGAGGAAAATCATGTCCTGGCGCAGTTCCTCCGCGTCTATGCCCTCCGCCGCCGTGCGGGCGATGAAGCCGCCCTTGAGACCACATTCCTCCGCCACTTCGCGAAGGATCTGCTTCAGGCGCTGGCGTTCTTCCTCATCCTCGATCTTCTGAGATACGCCGGTGGTGTGGTTGTTGGGCATGTACACCAGGTAGCGGGAAGGGATGGAGATGTTGGTCGTCAGGCGTGCGCCCTTGGAGCCCAGGGGGTCTTTCACCACCTGCACCACGATATAGCTGCCTTCCTGCACCAGCTGGGTGATGTCCGTGGACTTGTCGCCGTTGGGGGTGCTGATGTCCGCCGCGTGCAGGAAGGCGGCCCGTGCCAGTCCCGCGTCCACGAAGGCTGCCTGCATGCCCGGCAGCACCCGGCACACCTTGCCCTTGTAGATATTCCCCACCAGGCCGCGGTTGGCGGTGCGCTCGATGAGCACTTCCTGCACGATGCCGTTCTCGATGAGGGCGACACGGGTCTCCGGCGGAGTGACGTTGATCAGGATTTCTTCACTCATGGCCTTAGTTTACACCCTCAACAGGCCGGCTTCGGCGAGTAATTCTCCCGTTTCAAAAAGGGGTAATCCCATGATGCCCGAATAGCTGCCGGCGATGTGTTCGATGAACAGGGCGCCCCGCCCCTGCACGGCATAGCTGCCGGCTTTGTCGGCGGGCTCTCCAGTGGCCCAATAGCGCCGGGCTTCCGCCTCGGAGATGGGGCGAAAGCGCACCTGGCTGCGGCTCAGGCGGTAGCTTTCACCCTGGCTGCATATGAGTGCCACGCCGGTGAGCACTTCGTGACCGCGCCCTGCCAGGGTCAGCAGCATGTATACGGCATGTTCTTCGTCCCTGGGCTTGCCCAGCAGGTGCTCGTCCAGCACCACGCAGGTGTCCGCAGCCAGCACCGCCTGGTCCGGGTGCAGTTCATGGCCGGCGCGGACCTTGTCCAGGGTGACCCGCTGCACGAAGGCATCGGGCGCTTCTCCCGGGCGCGGGGTTTCATCCACCTGCACGGGCGCTGCCCGGTGGGCCACGCCGATCTGGTCCAGCAGCTCGCGCCGCCGGGGAGACTGGGAGGCCAGGATGATCATGCCGCCTCGTCTTTCTCCCTGTCCCGGGCTTGCATCAGGTAACGGTAGGCGGTGTAGTATTTGTAGATGTTGGCCACGTAGCGCACGGTTTCGCGGCCCACGATCTTGCCGGCGGCAATCTCCACGTTGCCGAACCAGCGGTTGGGGTCCAGCCCCATCTTCTCCGCCAGCCTGCGCATCTTGCGTACCTTGGCCGGCCCGGCGTTGTAGGCCGCCCAGGAAAAAGCCATGCGGTCCTCGGCGGAAATGGCCGGATCGGAGAAATAGCGGTCACGCAGGAAGGCGAGATAGCGGGCACCGGCATGGATGTTGTTCTCTTCCGTGGAGATATCCATTATGCCCACGTTCTTGTCTGCCGCCGTGGAAGGCAATAGCTGCATGATGCCCACGGCGCCCCGGTGGCTGCGGCGGTTCTGGTCCAGCTCGGATTCCTGGTAACCCTGGGCCGCCAGGGCCAGGGCGTCGAAACCATATTGGTCGCCGAACTTGCGGAACAGAGCCAGCAGCTGCTCGAATTTCTCCCGGGCCTGCTCCCGGGCGGGGTTCTTGATCCAGCGGGTGTTCTGGTAATAGCGCTTCATGAGCATGTTGCCCAGCAGGGTGCCTTTGCGCACCTTCTTGGAAAATGCCCGCAGGCTTTTGGCCAGCTCCGGGTTGTTCTTGCGCACCGCCCAGCCCACGAAGCCGCCCCGGTTGATGGCAAGCTGCTCGCTGACGCGGATGTCGGGCAGAGCCTGGGCCCAGAGCCTGGCCTTGTAGTCGTCCACCACCGTCATGCTGATGACTCCGGCATTGACCATTTCCAGGATGTCCTCGGTGCTCAGGTGAGGGTCCACGGCCTGGATGTCCATGGGCGGCAGCCCCTTTTCGATGAACTGCCGGTTCAGATCCCGCAGGTGTTCCAGATAACTGCTGCCGGGCAGCACTTTCAGGGTTTTTCCCGCCAGCCCTTCGAGGCTGTCCGGCAGGGGCGTGTCCTTGTGGGCCACCAGAAGCTCGGCGACTTCCATGCGGCGGCCGGAGGCAAACAGCAGGGATTTCTGCCTCTCCGGCGTCTCCGTGAGGAAATGCGCGGCGATGTCCCCGCGGCCTTCCTGGAGCCAGGGAATGAGGTTGCTGAAGGAGACGGGCACGAAAACCACGCGGACTTTCTCCGTCTCGCGCTTTACTCCCTTGTTGATGAATTTCTCGTACTCCCGCAGCAGGTCTGCCTGTAGTCCACTGGGCCGGCCCTTGACGAAGAAGAAATCCGTGGGACCGAATACCACCAGAGCGCGAATCACACGGCGTTGCTTCATTTCTGGCAGGTCGCCGGTGAAAGGCTTGTCCAGCACGGGGAGGCTGATGTCCTGCTCTGCGGCGGCGCCCGTGTTTGGCATGAACAGGCAGGACAGCCAGAGGGCGCAGGCAGTGAGGAAAATCGGTTTGAATCGAAAGATGATGTTATTGGCAGTCATGATTCTTGTTTGTATGTGCAATGTGTCAGCCGCGATGGTAGGGATGATTGCGCAGGATGCTCCAGGCCCGGTAGAGCTGTTCCGCCACCACCACCCGCACCAGGGGGTGGGGCAGGGTCAGGGGTGACAGGGACCACTGCTGGTCCGCCCTTTCCCGGCATTCGGTCGACAGCCCTTCCGGTCCGCCCACCAGCAGGGAGACATCCTGCCCCGAGGCCATCCAGTTCTCCAGTTGCCGGGCCAGATCCTCCGTGCTCCAGGCGCGGCCCTTTACTTCCAGGGCGATGACCCGGCTGTCGCGGGGAATGGCGTCGAGCATGGTTCTGCCCTCGTCCCGCGTGATGCGGGCGATATCGGCATTCTTGCCCCGGTGCCTGGCGCTGATTTCCACCAGCTGCAGACGGCATTCGGGCGGCATGCGTCCCGCGTATTCCCCGTAGCCGTCCTGTACCCAGCGGGGCATCTTGTCACCGATGGCGATGAGGTGGATTTTCATTGGGAAGATTTTACACCCAATCACCGGGAGGGGGCGGAGTCAAATGGGAAGGGTGTCGGGAGGATTCGCCGATGTGGAATCGTCTGGTTGCGTTTCCTGTGGCAGCGTGGGTGGAATTTGACTCTGACCCCTGGGGTGGGACAGGCGGTTGTTCGGGGTCGGAGTCAAATGGGGAAGGTGTTGGGAAGATTTGGTGATGTGGAATGGTCTGGTTCCGTTCCTAGTGGGGGCTTGGGTGGAATTTGGCTCCGACCCCTTGCGATAGATTGTGAGCATGGGGCAGATGGAGGTGATTATAAAAATTACCATAATAATAAGGTGGTATTGTGCTAATAATTTATTGAGACTTAAACAAAGGATTCACGGTGTTGTAGTTGGCGGGGGTAGCATCATGAACAGTAGGAATAAGGTGTGTGTTCAGTCTCTCTCTAGATGTTTTGCCTGGAATCCAGCAGGATATTTCTTGGTGTTTTTTCTGGTATTGGTGGGAAGCTCGACCACCCAGGCTGCTCCCCGGTTTTCGGATGTTCCCTTAACTTACTGGGCGTTTTCCTATGTGGAAACCATAGCCGCCAAAGGTATTACCAATGGCTGCACCCCGACAGAGTATTGCCCGGATGATGATGTGGATCGTGCCCAGATGGCAGTATTCCTGCTACGGGCAAAACATGGCCAGGATTATGTTCCGCCCACTGCCACCGGCACGGTGTTTGATGATGTTCCGGCCACGCATTGGGCGGCTGCCTGGATAGAGCAGTTGGCTGCTGAAGGCATAACCAATGGCTGCGGGGGTGGCAACTATTGCCCAGGAGCATTTCTGAGCCGCGATCAGATGGCGGTGTTCCTGTTGCGAACCAGGCATGGTCAGGCTTATGTCCCGCCGGGCGCCACCGGCACGGTGTTTGACGATGTTCCGGCCACGCATTGGGCGGCCGCCTGGATAGAGCAGTTGGCAGCGGAAGGCATAACCAATGGTTGCGATGCCAGCAACTATTGTCCCCAAGCATTGCTGACCCGGGCCCAGATGGCGGTTGTCATCGCCAGGGCCTATGGATCGGACTGGATGGGGGTGCTCAATGACACCGGCATTACCTGGGGAGGGGATTACCCCGATGGCAATAACAGCACCTGCGCCGGCAACATCGCTGCCCCCCAGGATTGCCACCAGGGGCGCGATGCCATCCTCAATGATGATTCCGACGGCCATGCCGGTTTCAGCTTCACCAAGCTTGATGCCGATGGCAACCCCTTGCCCGCCGACGCCACCAGCTGGTCTTGCGTGCTGGACAATGTCACGGGGTTGATCTGGGAAGTTAAGACTGATGATGGTGGCCTCCATGACAGGGACAACACCTACCGCTGGGGTGGAAAGACCCATCTGGGCAGTGGCTATGACATTTACTACAACGACTGGGATACATTGGTGGATGGAACCAATGCTGAACAGCTTTGTGGCTACAGTGACTGGCGGTTGCCCACGACGGATGAGCTGGAAAGTATCGTCGATTATGGCCGTGCCGATCTGGCCATAGATACTGATTATTTCCCCAACACTTCCGGTTCGCCTTACTGGTCGGCATCGCCGTCTACTGACACACAGGCCGCCTGGGCTGTTAGATTCAACAATGGCCTCGCGTACGGCTCCACCGGTCGTCTCAACTATCTGCGGGTGCGTTTGGTTCGTTCCGGACAGTGAGAGGTAAATTGCGGGCCAATCTACAACCAACATGGATTCCGGCATGTACCGGAATTACGGGAAAGAGGTAATGGGTATGTCCAGTATGAATAGGCTCTTGTATTGCTTGTCGGGCCTGATGTTGACGCTGGCGGCGTCCTCCCTGGCAGCGCAAACCTGTCAAACCGAAGCTGAAATCCCTTCCACCACGCCGAGCAGCCG
>JALVEW010000010.1 GCA_027030425.1 Sedimenticola sp. | reverse complement strand
CCGGATGCGCGACATCCATGAACTGCACATGGACCAGGCCTCCTGGTGGCCCCCGGCCCCCGGCTGGTGGCTGGTGGCTGCCGCGGTCATTTTGACCCTGCTAGCCGCCTGGTGGGGCCTGCGCAATCTCATCGCCTATCCTCCCGGTACCTGGCACCGGGACGCCCGCAACCAGCTCCTGGCCCTGCGCCGCCTGTCCCGTCAGCTGGCGCCGGAACAGAGCATGCGGGAGCTGTCCGAACTGCTGCGGCGCATCGCCATCACCCGTCTGGGACGGGAGCAGGCCGCCGGCCTGGTGGATGAGGAATGGCTGCGCTGGCTGGAAGCACAGGACCCCGAAGGTTTTCCCTGGACGGATCAGGGCCAGCCCCTGGTCAAGGTCCCCTATGCGCCGCCGGGACAATATCCCGTCACCCGGGAAGACGTGCTCAAACTCATCCAGGCCGCCCTGGCCTGGGCCAGATACGACAGGAAACTCCAGTCATGATGCAGTTTCACTGGCCATGGATGATCTTCTTGCTGCTGTTGCCTGCCGTGCAGTGGCTGTGGCGGCGAAGCGCTGCGGAAATCAGTCAGGAGCAACGCCAGCGCCATACCACCCTGCTGCATCCCAACCTGGCTCAGCTGCAGCAGGCATTCAGCGCCAGCCGGCCCGGCGACAGCGCCGGCTCCCGGCTGCACCGGTTGCTCATCCTCCTCCTGTGGCTGGGCCTGACCTTCGCCCTCATGCGGCCCCAGTGGCTGCAACCCTATACCCAGGAACGCATAGAAGGCTATGACCTGCTGCTGGCGGTGGATGCTTCCCATTCCATGGAAGCCCTGGATTTCAGTGTCCAGGGGCAACAGGTAAGCCGAATCCAGGTGGTGAAGGGCGTCATGGGGCGTTTCCTGGAGCAACGCGACAGCGACCGCGTGGGGCTGATCATCTTCGGCAACCAGGCCTTCGTGCTCTCACCCCTCACCCTGGACCGCCACGCCGTGCGCGAGCTGCTGGACAACCTGGTGCCACGCATCGCCGGTGACGGCACGGCCATGGGTGATGCCATCGGCCTGGGCATCAAGAAACTGCGCGAACGTCCCGAAGGCTCCCGGGTGCTCATCCTGGTAGCCGACGGCGAGAACACCGCCGGCACCATTCCGCCCCTGGAAGCCGCCAAACTGGCGGCCGCCGAAGGCGTACGCATTTACACCATAGGCGTAGGCAGCCATCGCAAGGAGGTGCCCATCTTCGAGGAAGGCCGGCTGGTGACGCGCACGGATCTGGGCTTCGACGAAAGCCTCATGCGCCAAATAGCCGAAATCACCGGCGGCGCCTACTTCCGCGCCAGCGACACCGACGCCCTGGAAAAGATTTCCGCGCGCATCAACGAGCTGGAAAAGACCCGCGCCGAATCCCGCACCGTCTATGTGCCCCGCCCCCTGTATCGCTGGCCCCTGGGGCTGGCGTTGCTGGCCCTGCTGCTCCTGGGCCTATTCCCCGGCGCGCGCATGAGAAGGCTCGCTGGAGGCAAACATGCCTGAGAGCGGTTTCCATTTCGCCCAGCCCCTGTGGCTCCTGGCACTGCTGGCCATTCCCCTGGTGTGGCTGTGGCTACGCTACAGCCGCACGGTGCGGCGCCGCGGACGGGAAAGCCTGTACGCGGATGAACATTTGCTCCCCTGGCTCACGGGCGAGGCGCGCGGCCAGATGCCCGACAGCACCCCGGTGCTTGCGGCCTGGAGCATGGCCTGGCTGCTCATGGTGCTGGCCATGGCCGGACCACGCTGGGACTACGAGCGCATCAGCGCCTTCCGCCCCGCCGCCGAGCTGGTGGTACTGCTGGACATTTCCGCCTCCATGAACATCAGGGACGTGCGTCCTTCCCGCCTGGACAGAGCCAAGCAGGAAATCCAGGACCTGCTGCGCCTGAACCCCGGTCTGCGCATGGGCCTGGTGGCCTTTGCCACCGTGGCCCATGTGGTCTCCCCCGTCACCGAGGACATGGAAAGCCTGGGGCGCACCCTGCCCAGCCTGTCCACGGACCTGGTGAGCCTCCCCGGCAGTCGCCTGGGCAATGCCCTGGACAAGGCGAGCCTGCTGCTGCGTGGTGATGACAATGCCCTGGCCCGGCACATTCTGCTGGTCACGGATGGCGATTTCGATGAACCCGGATTGCTGGAAAAGGTGGATGCGCTACGCGCGAATAACATCCATCTGCACGTCCTGGCCCTGGGCACGGAGGGGGGCGGCCTGGTGCCGGAGCGCTATGTCCCCCGAGGCGCCCGTACTCCCGTGTCCCGTCTCAACGAAGAAGAACTCAGGCAGCTGGCGGAACATGGCGGCGGCCTGTACCAGCTGGCGGATTACCGAGAGGACGACACCCGCAATCTGCTGGAGCAGATTCTTGCCAACGCCGAGCAACAGCAACTGGAGACAATGCCCACCCGCGTGTGGAACGAGCGTTTCTACCTGTTCCTGTTCCCGGTAATCTTCCTGATACTCTATCTTTTTGGGCGCAGCAACCGTTTCTCCCGGAGGCTGTCATGAAGACCCGGAGCCTGCTTTTGCTTTCTCTCCTGCTGGCATCCGCCACAAGTCAGGCCGACTGGTTCAAAAACCGCAAGCTTCAGGCCGTGGAAGCCTACCAAGCGGGTCAATACGAGGAAGCCGCGACAAAATTCCCTGATCCCTTCCGCCAGGGCGTCGCCCTGTACCGCGCCGGCCGTTACGAAGCAGCGGCGCAACGCTTCGCCGAGGTGAAGGACCGGGAATTGCGGGACGAAGCCCTGTACAACCTGGGCAATTGCCTGTTCCAGCTGAACCGCCTGCAGGAGGCCGCTGACAACTACCGGCAGGTGCTGAAGAACCGGCCCGATCACGTCGATGCTCGTTACAACCTGTCCCTGGTCACCGCCCTTGCCGCGGAAGCCGAGCAGCAGCGCAAGGAAAAGGAAGCACAGCAGAAGCAGGAAGAGGAGAAACAGAAACAGCAGGAAGGAAAAGAACAGGAAAAACAGTCATCACAGGAGCAGGAATCCAAAGAACAACAGGAGTCCGAGGAACAGCAGTCCTCCGGAGACCAGGAATCCGAAGAACAACAATCTTCCGGCGATCAGGAATCAGACCGGCAACAATCCTCGGGCGACCAGGAGTCGGAAGAACAGCAATCCTCTGGCGACCAGGAATCCGAAGAACAGCAATCTTCCGGCGATCAGGAATCAGACCAGCAACAGTCCTCGGGCGACCAGGAGTCGGAGCAGCAACAGTCCTCCGGGGACCAGGAATCAGACCAGCAACAGTCCTCGGGCGACCAGGAATCCGAGCAGCAGCAGTCATCAGGAGACCAACAATCGGAAGAAGAATCTTCAAGTGGGCAACAGCAGTCCGAAGAACATCAGGACAGTGCTTCCGGCGAGCAAGAACAGGAACAGCCGTCATCCGGCGACCAGCAAGTCAAAGAGCAGCAGGACGACAGCGGCAAAGAAGAATCGGAGCAGCAGGACCAGGCTGGCGGCGAGAAGCAACAGGAAGACAGGACCGGCAGGGACGAACAACCCGGCGAGCAGGAAGACAAGGGCAAGCAGCCCGAGGAGCAGAAAGCCCAGGAAGAATCGGCTGGCAGCGAAGCCGAGCAGGAACAACAAGGCGACAAGGGCCAGGACAGGGAACAGGAAGCCAGCGGGGAGACAGAGAAAGAGCAGTCTCAGGGAGACAGGGCCGCCGGCGAAGAAGAGCAGCGCCCCGCTCCGCCCCCGCCGGGTGAGCAAGCTCCCCCGCCGCGCCGCGCCGGACCAGCAGCCAGCGAAACGGAAACCTTCGACGCCGAAGAGGCGGGCAAGGACCAGGGCGCCGTGGAAGAATTCGACCAGCAGGGCAACCAGCCTGATACCGAGGCCATGGAAGAAAGCAACCAGGAGATGCAGGGCTCGGAAGCGGAAAAGGCCGGCAGGGGCGTCATGGGACTCATGGAGCAATGGCTGGAGCAGGCGGAAGGCAATCCAGCCTACCTGATGCGCAACCAGTTCATGCTGGAAGAACAGCGGGCCATCAGTACCCGTTCAGCCCCCCTGAGGGAACCCCGCCCCTGGTAGTTTCCCGGTTCAGGGCATGTCGTCGATGACGCCTTCCTTCTGCACCGGCATGAGATCCGCCTTGCTTACACCCAGCATGAGCACGGCGCTGCTGGCCACGTAGATGGAGGAATAGGTGCCCACTACCACGCCCAGGATCAGTGCCAGAGAGAAGTTGTGGATGATCTCTCCCCCAAGAATGAACAGGGCGATGAGCACGATGAGGGTGGTCAGGGATGTGACGATGGTCCGCGCCAGGGTTTGGTTCAGGGACGTATTGATGATTTCCTCGGAATCGCCCTTGCGGATCTTGCGGAAGTTCTCGCGGATGCGGTCGAAGACCACGATGGTGTCGTTCAGGGAGTAACCGATAACCGCCAGCACCGCCGCCAGCACCGTGAGATCGAATTCCATCTGGAACAGGGAGAAGAAGCCCAGGGTGATGGTCACGTCATGCACCAGGGCAATGACGGAACCCACAGCGAAACGCCATTCAAAACGCACCGCCACGTACATGAGAATGGCCATCAACGACACCAGCACCGCCAGAGCGCCGTCCTCGGTGAGTTCATCACCCACCTGGGGACCGACGAACTCCACCCGGCGCAGTTCCACCTTGCCGGGAGATTGCTCGCTGAGGATGCCGAACACCTTGTCGCTAAGTTCGGAACTCTTCACGCCTTCACGAGGCGCCAGCCGTATCAGCACGTCCCTGGGCGTGCCGAACTGCTGCACCTGGGCCTCCGCAAAGCCGTTCCCGGCCAGGGCGGCACGCACCGCTTCCAGATCGGCATCCTCCGAGTAACCCACTTCGATGAGCGTACCCCCGGTAAAGTCGATGCCGAAAACCAGTCCCCGGGTGAGCAGGGATGCCAGGGAAATGACCACCAGGGCAATGGAAAAGGTCATGGCCAGCTTGCGCTTGCCCATGAAGTTGAAATGCAGATTCGAAGTCAGGGTTCTCATGGATGCTTACCGAATTAGATGGCCAGTTTCTTCACGCGCTTACCACCGTACACCAGGTTGGTCAGGGCGCGGGTTCCCACGATGGAAGTGAACATGGAGGTGACGATACCGATAGCCAGGGTCACGGCAAAGCCCTTCACCGGGCCGCTGCCGATGGAGAACAGCACGATGGCGGCGATAAGGGTAGTCACGTTGGCGTCCATGATGGTGCTGAAGGCTTTCTCATAACCGGCATGGATGGCCGCCTGGGGCGTGCTGCCCACCCGCAGCTCCTCACGGATACGCTCGTAGATGAGCACGTTGGCGTCCACCGCCATACCCACGGTGAGCACGATGCCCGCGATGCCCGGCAGGGTCAGGGTGGCCTGCAGCAGGGACAGAATAGCCACGATGAGCACCAGGTTGGCCAGCAGGGCCGCGTTGGCGAACAGGCCGAAGACCTTGTAGTAAACGACCATGAAAATCATCACTGCCAGCAGGCCGATGAGCACGGAATTCAGGCCCTGGTCGATGTTTTCCTGTCCCAGGCTGGGACCGATGGTACGCTCCTCGACGATGTCTATGGGCGCGGCCAGGGCGCCCGCACGCAGCAGCAGGGCCAGTTCATGAGCTTCCTGAGGACTGTCCAGGCCCGTGGTCTGAAAGCGCGCGCCCAGGGGCTCGAGAATGTTGGCCACGCTGATGACATCCTCCACCAGGCGCTTGATGGGCTTGCCCTCGGCATCCCGTCCCACCACGCGGTTCTCCTTGAACACCACCGCCATGGGCTTGCCCACGTTGTCTATGGTCACATTACGCATACGCCGGGCGCCCTTGCTGTCCAGGTTCACGGTAACCATGGGGCTGCCGGAGCGCTGGTCGAAACCGGATGCGGCATCTGTGATCTGATTGCCAGTAACGATGACACGCTTCTTCAGCAGGATGGGCCGGCCATCCTCGCGCACGGTGTACAGGCGCGAGCCAGGGGGAATCTTGCCGGAGTTCTTGGCGTCCAGGGCGTCATGCTCCGTATCCACCAGGCGGTATTCCAGGGTGGCGGTGGCGCCCAGGATATTCTTCACCTGGGTGGGATCCTGCACGCCAGGCAGTTCCACCACAATGCGACGGTCGCCCTGTTGCTGCACCAGGGGCTCGGCCACGCCCAGGGCATTGACCCGGTTGCGGATGGTGGTGATGTTCTGCTGCAGGGCGAATTTCTTGATGGCGCGAATCTCTGCCGGTGGCAGAGTCAGGCGGACATAATAAGCGCCATCGGCATCCCGGGTTTCCACGCCCAGGTTTCGGAACTCGTTGCCCAGCACTTCCTCGGCCTTGTCCCTGGTAGCCGCGTCCTTGAACTTGATGTCTATGCCCAGGTCATCGGCCTTGACCGTGAGGTAACGCACTTTGTTGCTGCGCAGAGTGGAACGCACGTCCCCCGTATAGGCCTCCACCTTGTCCTTGATGGCCGCATCCATGTCCACGTCGATGAGCACATGAATACCGCCACGCAGATCCAGGCCGAGGTTCATAGGCTGACCGCCCATGCCGATAAGCCAGTCAGGCACATTGGCCGCCGTGGTCAACGCATAGGAAACACTTTCAGGCAACACCTCGGCTATGACACGCTGGGCTTTCTGCTGGTCCGTGGTACTGGAGAAATGAATCAGCAGGCTGGCGCCCTTGTCCTCCATCTCCTTGACAGGGATGCCGGCTTTGTCCAGGGCCTGCTTGACTTTGTCCTTCACGGACGCTTCCACCACCGCGCCGCGCACCCCGGACACGGCGATAGCCGGGTCCTGGCTGTAGATATTGGGCAAAGCATAGAAGAGGCCGGTTGCCAGCACAAAGACAACCAGGAGGTTTTTCCACAAGGGGTATTGGTTCAGCATGTCTAGGGATTGTGATTATTGGTTGGTGACAAGAAATAAGAACAAAGAATGAGGGCTCAAAGTTCCTTGAGGGTACCCTTGGGCATGACCGCCTCCACCGCGGAACGGCGCACGGTGACTTCCATGCCATCAGCCACTTCCACCTTGACGAAATTCTCGCCCACCTCGGTGATCTTGCCCATGAGACCACCCATGGTCTGTACCTCATCCCCCTTCTTCAGGCTTTCCACCAGGGCGCGATGGGCCTTCTGGCGCTTCACCTGGGGACGAATCATGAAGAAATAAAGAATCAGGATCAGGCCGATAGGAAAGATCAGGCCTGCCAGGCCATTGGGGCCGGCCGCCGCCGCGGGGGCTGCTTCGGCCCAGGCATCATTGATAAAGAAATTCATCGGATCATTTCTCCACAGGATTGGAGTTCATCAAGCCCGGTATTATGGCACATTTCCGTTTTGCACGCCGCTCTTACAGAAGTTCGAGACCATCGACCTTCTGGAAGCCCCGGGGCAGCTTGTTGCCCCGGCGTCCCCGCTCGCCTTCATAGGCATTGAGATCCGCCGCCTTGAGATTAAGATGGCGTTTGCCGGACAGCAGCTTCACCTTGCCACCCTCGGGCACCACCAGTAGATCCACCACGTATTCCTCGCGCTCGGCCACCCGCTTGCCGGGAATGCCAATAATTTTGTTGCCCTTGCCCCGGGCCATTTCGGGCAGGTCGCTCAGGGGAATCACCAGCATGCGGCCTTCGCTGGTCACGGCCACCACCCGATCCGTGTGCACATCCGACACCGGACGAGCCTTGAGCACCCGCGCTCCCTTGGGCAGGGTAAGCACGGATTTTCCCTTCTTAGTGTTGGCCAGCAGGTTCCTGGCCGGGGTGATGAAGCCATAGCCGGCATCCGAGGCCAGCAGCCAGCGCTGTTCCGGATCACCCCCCAGGGCGGCCACGAACACGGCCCCATCCGGCGGCGAGAAGCGCCCTGTCAGGGGCTCGCCCTGTCCCCGGGCCGATGGCAGGGTATGGGCCATGAGGGAGTAACTGCGCCCGGTGGAATCAAGAAAAATGGCAGGCTGGTTGCTGCGCAGGCGCACGGCGTCGCGGAAACCGTCCCCTGCCTTGTAATTGAGGCCCGTCGGGTCGATGTCATGCCCCTTGGCGGCACGTACCCAGCCTTTTTCCGACAGCACCACGGTTACGGGCTCGCTCGGTGTCAGCTCGGATTCATCCATGGCGCTGGCAGCTTCGCGCTCCACCAGGGGTGAACGGCGATCGTCACCGTATTCCTCGGCATCCGCCTGCAGTTCCTTGCGCACCAGGGTTTTCATACGCTGTTTCGAGCCCAGGGTCTTTTCCAGCTGGTCCCTTTCCTTGGCCAGTTCCTCCTGCTCGGCGCGGATCTTCATTTCTTCCAGCCGCGCCAGCTGGCGCAGCTTGGTGTCCAGCACATAGTCCGCCTGGATCTCGGTGAGATCGAAGCGGGCCATGAGTACGGGCCTGGGCTCGTCCTCGGTGCGGATGATGTGAATGACCTCATCGATATTGAGGAAGGCGATGAGCAGGCCTTCCAACAGATGCAGGCGGTCCAGCACCTTGTTCAGGCGGTGCCGCAGCCGCCGGCGCACGGTGGCGAAACGGAATTCCAGCCATTCCACCAGAATCTCGCGCAGGTTCTTCACCTTGGGGCGGCCGTCCAGGCCAATGAGATTCAGATTCACCCGGTAGCTGCGTTCCAGGTCCGTGGTGGCGAACAGGTGGGACATGAGACGTTCCAGATCCACCCGATTGGAGCGGGGAACCACCACCAGGCGGGTGGGATTCTCATGATCGGATTCATCCCGCAAGTCCTCTATCCAGGGCAGTTTCTTGGCGCGCATCTGGCTGGCGATCTGTTCCAGGATCTTGGCACCCGACACCTGGTAAGGCAAGGCACTGATCACCACGTTACCATCTTCCTTTTCCCAGCGGGCGCGGGCCTTGACACTGCCACGGCCGGTCTCGTAGATCTTCAGCAATTCGGCTCGGGGGGTGATGATTTCCGCCTCGGTGGGAAAATCCGGGCCGGGCACATGCTCACACAGTTCCTCCAGGGTGCTCCTGGGCGCCTCGATGAGGCGGATGCATGCGCTCACCACCTCCCGCAGGTTGTGCGGGGGGATATCCGTGGCCATGCCCACGGCGATACCCGTGGCGCCATTGAGCAGCACATTGGGCAGGCGCGCCGGCAGCAGGCTGGGCTCCTTGAGGGTGCCATCGAAGTTGGGCACCCACTCCACCGTACCCTGCCCCAGCTCCGCCAGCAAGACTTTGGCATAGGGCGTCAGGCGCGCCTCAGTGTAACGCATGGCGGCAAAGGATTTGGGATCGTCGGGCGAACCCCAGTTTCCCTGGCCATCGATAAGGGGGTAACGGTAGGAAAAGGACTGGGCCATGAGCACCATGGCCTCGTAGCAAGCCGTGTCACCATGGGGGTGGAACTTGCCCAGCACGTCGCCCACGGTGCGGGCGGACTTCTTGTGCTTACTGGCCGCCGACAGGCCCAGCTCGGACATGGCGTACACAATGCGCCGTTGCACGGGTTTCAGCCCGTCGCCAATATGTGGCAGGGCGCGGTCGAGAATGACATACATGGAATAGTCCAGGTAGGCCTTCTCGGTGAATTCAGCGAGGCGTATGCGCTCGACGCCCTCCTCGGTATAGTGTTCGCTCATCTGTGTATTTTCAGCTTACGCATCTCTTCGAGCATGGAGTTGATGTCGTTGTACCAGCGGGCAAGCAACACCTGCAGCCCGGGATCATCGGGAAACATGGGAGCCAGGGCGCGGGGATCCACGGCGGCGAGCACTGTATCCTCTTCTTCCGCCACCACGGCAATCTTCAGGGGCAAATAGGGCGACATCTCGGGATGGCGCCTGAGCACTTCTCGCACCTCCTCCACCTTGCCGAAAAACACCACGCGGTAGAAATCGGACTTGTAGTGGAATTCGGCCATGCCGCCATCGCAGCGCTGAACATGGGCGGTCTGATAACCATACTCCAGGATTGTTTCCTTGAGCACGTCCATGACATGCGTCGCCTTGGCAGGGCTGCGCACCATGACCAGGGTCTGCCCGGCGCCGGAAGCAACACCCGCCATCAGCATTATCAATATCGCAAGCAGCTTTTTCACAGGGTAGCCTCCTCCATGACGGAAAAAATGATTTCCTCCATGAGCACGCCCACCTCGGAAAGCTCCTGGTTGTTGAACAGGGTGGCCAGCTGGGCCACGTTGGCGGAGATCACCAGCACCTTGCCATCCCGCTCGATGACGTTGATGCGGCAGGGCAGCACCGTACCCAGGCGGGGGTCGATGTTGAGCAGGTGGTACAGTTCCTTGAAATTACAGAAGCGGATGCTGATCTGGCGGGTGTTCACGCTGAACTCGTCTGTCAGACCCTGCTCCAGGTAACGCGGCGGAAAAATGCGGAAATTGGCGCCGGTAAGGGCCTGCTTCACATTCTCTACCGTGGTGTCGAAATCATAGGGAGATTCCATGATATAGGCCGGCTTGCCACGCCATTCTTCCATGCCCTGCTTTTGCTTTGGCGGCTGCAGGGTGCGCACATAGGCCACCACGTGGGCGATCTCCTCGTCGGTCAGCTTGCTCTTGAAAGAGGGCATACCCCCCACCTTGCGCCCGGAGCGAATGATGTCACGGATCATGGCATCGGACGCGGACTGCTGGAAGCCCGGATTGTTCAGCGCCGCCGGCATGACCATGAACGAGCGCTCCCGGGACAGGGTCACGCCGGTACCCGGCCCTTCCCCGCTGCCGTCCTGTCCATGGCAACGCACGCAATTCTTTTCATAAAGCGGCTTGCCCTTGCTGGCATCTCCCTTGATGCGTGTCTTCTCGAACACCGGCCCCGGCTTGCCGGACCAGCTGCGGATGTAGCGCACGATGGCTTCCACCTGGGCATCGCTCATGGTATTGAAAGAGGGCATGATGCGTCCGGGGCGACCCACGCGTATGGTGCGAGCCAGGTAATCATCAGACACCTGGGATAGAATCTCCGGTGTCAGGGGCAGGCCGATACCGCCCTTGCCCCTGAAATGATGGCAGACACTGCAGTTCTCTTCATACAGGGCCTTGCCGTCCGGCGCAGCATGCAGAGGCAGGCTCAGGGCCAGCAACAACAAAATCAGATATTGCTTCATCAGGTTTCCACTCCCGCGATGAGATCCCGGGCGGCTTCCGCCATGTCGCCCTTTTCCTGCAGCCAGGATTTCCGGTCGGCCGCCCGTTTCTTTGCCAACAACATATCCATTACCTTCATGGTTTCGTCTCCCGGCTCCATGGCCAGTTGCACCAGCCGCCGGGTATCCGGGTGTATGGTGGTTTCGCGAAGCTGCAGGGGGTTCATCTCCCCCAGGCCCTTGAAACGCTGCACATTGACCTTGCCACGCAGTTTCTCTGCCTCGATGCGGGCCAGTATGCCCTGTTTCTCCGCATCATCCAGAGCATAGAACACCTGTTTGCCCACATCGATGCGGTACAGGGGCGGCATGGCCACGTACACATGGCCTTCCCGCACCAACCGCGGAAAATGGCGAACGAACAGGGCGCACAGCAGAGTGGCGATATGCAGGCCATCAGAATCGGCATCCGCCAGGATACAAATCTTGCCGAAACGCAGCTTGGACAAGTCATCACTGCCAGGCTCCACACCTATGGCCACCGAGATGTCATGCACCTCCTGGGAAGCCAGTACGTCCGCGGAGCCCACTTCCCATGTATTCAGAATTTTGCCGCGCAGGGGCATGATGGCCTGGAAGTCCTTGTCCCTGGCCTGCTTGGCGGAACCGCCGGCGGAATCCCCTTCCACAAGAAACAGTTCGGTGCGCTTCATGTCGTCTGAGGCACAGTCCGCCAGCTTGCCCGGCAGGGCCGGCCCCTGGGTAACCTTCTTGCGCACCACCTTGCGCCCGGCACGCATGCGCGCCTGGGCGGCATTGATGGCCAGGTCGGCAATGGCCTCGCCGGCGGCCGTATTCTGGTTCAGCCACAGGCTGAAGGCGTCTTTCACTACCCCGGAAACAAAGGCCGCACATTCCCGGGAAGACAGGCGCTCCTTGGTCTGACCGGAAAACTGGGGATCGGCCATCTTCACCGAGAGCACATAGCTAACCTTGCTCCACACATCGTCTGGGGTGATCTTCACCCCCCGAGGCAGCAGGTTGCGGAACTCGCAGAACTCGCGCACGGCCTCGGTAAGGCCGGCGCGCAGACCGTTCACGTGGGTGCCGCCCTGAGCCGTGGGAATAAGATTCACATAACTTTCCGTCAACGGCTCGCCACCTTCCGGCAGCCAGACCACCGCCCAGTCGGCGGCTTCCTCGGTGCTGGACATGCTGCCGGTGAAAGGCTCAACAGGCAGCATCTCGAATCCCCGCAGGGCATCCAACAGGTAATCCCTCAGGCCATCGGCATATTGCCATTCCTCGGTCTCGCCGGTCTTTTCCTCGGTGAAACGCACACGCAGACCGGGACAGAGCACGGCCTTGGCGCGCAATACATGCTTGAGCTGACGGATATTGAACTTCGGGCTGTCAAAGAAAGTCGCGTCCGGCCAGAAACGGATGCGGGTCCCGGTATTCTGTTTGCCTACCTTGCCCACCACTTCCAGGTCCGACACCTTTTCGCCATTGGCAAAGGCGATGTTGTATTCCTTGCCATCACGCTTGACCCAGACTTCCAGATGGCGGGAAAGGGCGTTCACCACGGACACCCCCACCCCGTGCAGACCGCCGGAGAACTGATAGGACTTGTTGGAGAACTTGCCTCCGGCATGCAGCTTGCACAGAATCACCTCCACCCCGGGCAGGCCTTCCTCGGGATGGATGTCCACGGGCATGCCGCGGCCATCGTCCGCCACTTCAAGGGAACCGTCCTTGTACAAAGTGACGTCTATCCTGGTGGCGAAGCCTGCCAGAGCCTCGTCCACGCTGTTGTCTATGACCTCCTGGGCCAGGTGGTTGGGCCGGCTGGTGTCCGTGTACATGCCGGGACGCTTGCGCACCGGCTCCAGGCCGCTGAGAACCTCGATGGCGGAGGCATCGTATGCGTCAGTCATCATTCATCCAGTTGTTGAAGGGGTTGTGGGCCTCATACAGCCCTTTTACCGCCTGTTCCATCTGAAACTTCTTGCGGGGCACTTCTCCCGCGCAGAAAACATCCTTGGCCAGCTCATGCCGATAATTGCTGGCGCTTCGTCCACCCAGAGGACGCCATTTCGGCAGTTTCATAGGGCGCATGGGCGGCTGACGATCCCGGTAACCATAGGCATAGATCACGTATTCTCCGGTACTGCAGCGAACCCCTTCCCAGGTCGCCGTATACCCCCCCCTGTCAGAGCGAATCAACAGCCAGTAGCGCACCACGAAATCCTTGTCCGACACGTTCAGGGTATTCATGTCCAGATAGGCATGCAGATTCTTCGGCAACGCATCCACAGGCACTGCCGTCCATGAATCCTCCCCAGGAAGCGGGGGTATCTCGGTTCGATACTCCTTCCATTCCCTGGCCTCAGCCTCGAAATCGTCCTGCTCCCCGGTCAGTTCCTCATACCTGTCCGTGGGCGCGGCGGACACGGCGCCGCTGCAGAGCAGCAGGCTGAGCAACGACAGTTTTATTCTTCCACGCACGGCACACACCAAATATGGATGACGTCAGGGGCGAAAGTTTACCGCCCCAGCCCCTCCTTGAACATAGCGAGCACCGCAAATCCTGCTCATATCATTGCAGCAAGCCCTTGAGTGGGGTATTTTGCAGCCTGCCCAATACATCCAGTACCCAGCAATGAGCCGAAAAAAACCGGAAAACCTGGATTTCGAAAGCGCCCGTGACGAACTCCAGGCCATCGTGGAACAACTCGAGCAGGGGGATATTTCCCTGGAAGAATCCCTGAAAGCCTTTGAACGGGGCGTTGCCCTGTTCCGCAACTGCCAGAAGCTCCTCGCCGAAGCCGAGCAGAAGGTCAGCATCCTTAGCGAAAAAAGCATGGACGCGGAACCGGAAGCATTCAATCCCGACCATGCAGACTGACACCAGCTTCGCGGATTTTTCCGCCCTCTGCCTGTCCCGGGTGGACAAGGCTCTGAATCAACAGCTTCCAGACACGGCCATCGAACCTTCCCGGCTGCATGAAGCCATGCGCTATGCCACCTTCAATGGCGGCAAGCGGGTGCGCCCCATCCTGGTCTACGCCAGCGGCCTGGCCTGCGGCGGCCGCCCGGAACAGCTGGACATGGCCGCCTGCGCGGTGGAGCTCATCCACAGCTATTCCCTGGTGCATGACGACCTGCCCGCCATGGATGACGACGATCTGCGCCGGGGCAAACCGACCTGTCATCGCGCCTACGATGAGGCAACCGCCATCCTGGTGGGTGACGCCCTGCAGTCCCTGGCCTTCCGGCTGCTCACCAACGGACAGCAACAACTGCCCGCGGAAACCTCTCTGCGCATGGTGCGGCTGCTGGCCTCCGCCAGCGGCTCCAGGGGCATGGCCGGCGGTCAGGCCATGGATATCGACGCAGTGAACAAGGAACTGAGCCTTCCGGAGCTGGAAATCATGCACATTCACAAGACCGGCGCCCTGATCCGCGCCAGCGTGCAGCTGGGTGCCCTCGCCGGAGGCGGCAGCGAGGAGCAACAACGGCAGCTGGGGCATTACGCCAAGGCCATCGGCCTGGCCTTCCAGGTACAGGACGACATCCTGGACGTGGTCAGCGACACCAACACCCTGGGCAAGACTCAGGGCAAGGACGCCGCCGCCAACAAGCCCACCTATCCCGGGCTCCTGGGCCTGGACGGCGCCCGGGAGAAAGCCCAGGAACTCCTGGACGAAGCCCTGGCTGCCCTGTCGGATTTCGGCCCGGAAGCCGACCAGCTGCGCCATCTGGCCCGTTACGTGGTACAGCGGGTCCATTGACCCCCCGCGGTATTGGTGGTCGGGGTCGGAGTCAAATGGAAAGGATGTTGGGAAGATCCGATGGCATGGAACAGCTTGATTCCGTTCCTTCTGACAATTGGGTGGAATATGACTCCGACCCCTTCGCTATTCCTGCCCCCCTGTGCGTCAGGCTTCAGCCCGACCTACCAATGAATCGCTGGGGTTATTTCAGATTTCCCTTATATGGCTAACCGGGATAAAATGCCCGGCTATCACTCGAAAGCTACCGCATACCATGACCACTCACTGCAGCACTTCAACGCCGGAAATCGAGGACGTCCAGGGCAGCGCCGATACCCGGCAGATCGCCATCAACCGCGTCGGCATCAAAGACATTCGTCACCCGGTACGGGTGAAGGATCGCAGCGAGGGCGAACAGCACACCATCGCCACCTTCAACATGTATGTGTTCCTGCCCCACAACTTCAAGGGCACGCACATGTCCCGCTTCGTGGCCATTCTCAACAACCACGAGCGGGAGATCTCCGTAAACTCCTTCAAGGAGATGCTGGTGGAGATGGTGGAGCGGCTGGAATCGGAAGCCGGCCACATCGAGATGACCTTCCCCTTCTTCGTGGAAAAGACCGCCCCTGTCTCCGGGGTAAAAAGCCTGCTGGACTACGAGGTGACCCTCATCGGCGAGGTCAAGGACGGAACGCCCAGCATGTTCACCCGGGTGGCCGTGCCCGTCACCAGCCTCTGCCCCTGTTCCAAGTCCATATCCGACCGGGGCGCCCACAACCAGCGCTCCCACGTCACCGTCACCGTGAGCAGCGACGAATTCGTCTGGATCGAGGACATCATCGACCTGGTGGAGAGCGAGGCATCCAGCCAGCTCTACGGCCTGCTCAAGCGCCCCGACGAGAAGTACGTCACCGAGCACGCCTACGACAATCCCAAGTTCGTGGAGGACATGGTGCGCGACGTGGCCGGCCGCCTCAACGAGGATTCCCGTATTCGCGCCTACACCGTGGAGGCGGAGAACTTCGAATCCATCCACAACCACTCTGCCTACGCCCTCATTGAACGCGTCAAGGACTAACCCGAACATTTCACCCGACCGCTGAAATAATATTCTAACTTATTGTATTTCGTGAAGAATTTTGAAATATTAGCAAAGTACAAAATGTTACCGGGCATCGCTGAACACGCCCTCGCACCGGTTTCGCCGTCTATCCGTGGTATTGGTGGTCGGGGTCGGAGTCATATGGAAAGGATGTTGGGAAGATCCGATGGCATGGAACAGCTTGATTCCGTTCCTTGTGACAATTGGGTGGAATTTGACTCCGACCCCTTCGCAGATTCGCACCTGAACGCCGATCCCGGCACGATCATCGCGTTCCCGGGTAAAATATTCGGGCAAATCCTCAGCGACAACCACTCCGCTGCGTCGCCCAGCGCAGCACTTTCCTTAGCCGTTCACCCAGCAGCTTCGTCGCCTCCTCATAGGTGACCCAGCGGTACTCGTCATGTTCGGCCCTGCCGAGCTCGGGATTGATCGACAGCTTCACCTCCCGCACCCCCGTTTCTGCCAGGTAGTAACGCGCCACCTTGCGCCGCCGCCCGCTGCCATAGGGCTCGGTCTCGATGAAGATATCCCCCCAGGGAAAGTCGAGTTCGGCAATACCGGTTTCCTCTTTCAGCTCCCGCGTCGCCGCCGCCAGCGAATCCTCTCCCGGTTCCACTTCCCCTTTCGGGAAATCCCAGTAGTTGAAGACCCGCAGCAGCAGAAAGTAACAGCTTTCGCCCTCTCTGCGTATGAGAACCACACCGGCGGAAAGAACCATGAAACAGACCTTGCAAGGTAGCCCCAAAGGCCCCAATGTACTCTTCATGGAACCCAAAGAGAAGCTGACCACCCTGCTGTTCGACTACGGCGGTGTGCTTGCCGAGGAGGGCTTCCGCGAGGGGCTGGCGGAAATTGCCCGTCGCCAGCACTTGGCCCCCGACTGGATGCTCCGCCAGGGCATGGACGCGGTTTACGACAGCGGTTACGTGACAGGAAGGGGCACTGAGGCGGACTTTTGGAGGCTCCTCAAGGCCCGTACTGGCATTACCGGCAATGAAACCCCGTTGCGCGAGGAGATCCTCCAGCGTTTCCGGCTGCGCCCGGAGATGCTGAGGCTGGTGGACGAGTTGCGCGACCAGGGCTTTCAGGTGGCCATCCTCAGCGACCAGACCGACTGGCTCGACCGGCTGGAAGCAAGGGACGGCTTCTTTCACCACTTCAATCGGGTATTCAACAGTTTCCACCTCGGCATGGGCAAGCGGGATCCACGCAGCTTCAGAGTGGTGGCCTGCCGGATGGGCGTGCAGCCCGGCGAAGTGCTCTTCATCGACGATTCGCCGGGCAACGTGGAGCGGGCCCGCCAAGCCGGGATGCGGGCAGTGCAGTTCAAGAACCTGGAAAGGCTCAGGGAAGCACTGAAGCGACTTCTGCCGCATTCCCCGTAGGATTGCCCATCAGCGCTTCAGCGCATTGAGAAAGGACTTCAGCCCCAGCGTATTGAGCACGTCCCCCTTCTCCAGCCAGCCACGCCGCGCCTGGCCGACGCCATGGCGCAGGTATTCAAGCTGCCCGCTGCTGTGGGCATCGGTGGAAATCACCACCTTAAGCCCCCGCTCTTTCGCCATGCGACAATGGAGATCATTCAGATCCAGCCGCTGGGGCTGGGCGTTGAGTTCCAGGTAACAGCCCCGCGTCAGGGCGGCATCCATGATCCACTCCATGTCCAGGTCGCAGGCCCGGCGCCTGCCGATAAGGCGCGCCGTGGGGTGGGCCAGGATGTTGAAATGGGGATTGTCCATGGCACGGATCACGCGCTCGGTCTGTTTCTTCGATGACAGGCCGAAGGCGAAGTGGACGGCGCCCACCACCACATCCAGGCGCGCCAGCACCTCGTCGGGCATGTCCAGGGAGCCGTCCTCGAGGATGTCCACTTCCACCCCCTTGAGCAGGCGGATACCTTTCAGTTTCTCATTCAACCTGTCGATGGCCTCGCAGTGGGCCAGCAGCCGCTCGGGCGTCAGCCCCCGGGCCACGCCCAGGTGCTGACTGTGTTCGGTGATGGCAAGATAGCGGTGCCCCAGCGCCTTCGCCGCCCGCGCCATGGCCTCCAGGCCGTCCCGGCCGTCACTCTCGCTGGTGTGGCAGTGGAGGTCCCCCTTGAGATCCTTCAGCTCCACCAGCTTCGGCAACCGGCCCTCGGCTGCCGCCTCCAGCTCTCCGTGCTGTTCGCGCAGTTCGGGCTCCATCCAGGACAGCCCCAGCCGGGCATAGACCTCTTCCTCGGTACGGCCGGCGATGCGCCTGCCTGCCCGGTCGAAGACGCCATACTCATTGATTTTCAGCCCCCTCTGCACCCCCATGGTACGCACCGCGATACTGTGCGCCTTGCTGCCGGTGAAGTAGTGCCAGGCGGTGCCAAAGCTGGCCTGGGGCACCACCCGCAGGTCCACTTGCAGGCCGCCGCGCAGCACCACCTGGGAGCGGGTGGTTCCCTTGGACACCACCCGCTCCACTGCCTCGAAGCGGGTGAAGGCCTCGATCACCCCAGCTCCCCGGGTCGCAATGGCCAGCACATCGAGATCACCCACCGTTTCCTTCCTGCGGCGGAAGCTGCCCGCCAGCTCCACCCGCTTCACCCCCTTCACACCACGCAGGTAAACCAGTAGCTGCCCGGCCACCTCCTCCACCTCGGACCAGAGCCAGCGGCGGGTGCGCTGCTTCAGCTCGGTCAGCTCACGCAGCAGGTTCTGCTCACTCTTGACGCCAAACCCCGGAAGGGTACGCACCAGCCCCTGCCGGGCCGCCTGCTCCAGGTCCGCCAGACCGTGAATATCGAGATAATCACGCAGGACCCGCAGCCGCTTCGGCCCCAGCCCCGGCACCTGGAGCAGCTCCACCAGGTCCGGCGAGACGGCTCCTTCCAGCGCCTTCAGCTTGCGCAGGGAGCCGGTGGCCAGGATTTCGCGGATCTTGGCCGCCAGATCCTTGCCGATACCCGGCAGCGCCTCCAGCACCTCTCCCGCCTGCACCATCTCCGCCAGGCTATGGGAAAGCCCCTGGATGGTGCGCGCGGCATTGCGATAGGCACGAATGCGGAAGGGATTCTCCTCCTGGATCTCGAGAAGATCAGCAATGCGGTTGAAGATGGCGGCGATTTCAGTGTTGGTGACGGGCATTTCTTACCTTTGGAAACAGAAAGGCGCCATCCCGGTCAAGAGAACCCCGACACCTGACCTGTTTCAAGCCGATTCATGGTCAATGGGCGTAAGTCCCCATCAGCACCGCCTCGTCAAGGACGTGCCCCTTCATGGCCTCAAGCAGCTGTGCCTTGGTGGGCGCGCCCAGGTCGGGCAGTTCCGTATCCAGGGCGTAGAGCTTGAAGAAGTAGCGGTGGCGTCCAATGGGCGGACAGGGACCGCCATAGCCGGTCCGCTTCCAGTCATTCAGGCCTTCCAGGGTGCCAGCGGGGAGCACGTTCACCGCCTCGGCCAGGCCATCACTGTCGACGGGCATGTTGTAGAGCACCCAGTGGACCCAGACCATCTTCGGCGCCTTGGGGTCAGGGGCATCAGGGTCATCCACGACGAGGGCCAGGCTGCGCGCGCCTTCCGGAACCCCGCTCCACCGGAGAGGAGGAGAAACATCCTCCCCGTCACAGGTATAGCGGACCGGGATGAAGCCGCCCTCCTCAAAAGCAGAAGAGTGAATCGTGAAACTCATGGCGCTGACCTCCGTTGCGACAACCAGGAAAAGAAGAGCCTTGGGCAAGAAACCGCGAATTCTCATGACGCTGCCTCCTGATATGCTTCTCTTCACAGTCTAGCAGCAACCACGGGATCGAATCCCCGGGGTCGGAATCCTTGGGGTCGGAGTCGAATCCACCCCACGCCATTGCAAAGGACGAGATCAGGATATTCCCAAACTCTCGAATCCGCCAACATCAGCCCCATTCGACTCCGACCCCGCCCAACGAAGCACCCCCCAATCCCCGGGGGTCGGAGTCAAATCACTCCACGCCGTTGCAAAAAGACGAGATCAGGATATCCCCAAACCCTCGAATCCGCCAACACCAGTCCCATTCGAGTCCGACCCCATCCAACGGGCCGACACTTACACCGCCGCCAGCTGAACCGCTTCCTCCACGTCCACAGACACCAGACGTGACACCCCCGGCTCGTTCATGGTCACGCCCAGCAGCTGGTTGGAGATGGCCATGGTGACCTTGTTGTGGGTAATGAAGATGAACTGCACGGCATCGGACATTTCCTTCACCAGCTCGCAGAAGCGTCCCACGTTGGCGTCGTCCAGGGGCGCGTCCACCTCGTCCAGCATGCAGAAGGGCGCGGGATTGAGCTGGAAGATGGAGAACACCAGGGCCACGGCGGACAGGGCCTTTTCGCCGCCGGAAAGCAGGTGAATGCTTGAATTGCGCTTGCCGGGCGGTCGCGCCATGATGGCCACGCCGGCATCCAGTGGGTCCTCGCCCACCATTTCCAGGTAGGCGTGACCGCCGCCGAACAGCTTGGGAAACATGGCCTTGAGGCCGCTGTTGACCTTGTCGAAGGTTTCCTTGAAGCGGGTGCGGGTCTCCCGGTCGATCTTGCGTATGGCCTCTTCCAGGGTTTCCAGGGACTTGGTCACGTCCGCATGCTGGGCATCGATGTATTCCATGCGCTCCTTCTGCTCGCGGAACTCATCGATGGCCGCCAGGTTGATGGCTCCGAGGCGCTGGATACGCCGCGCCAGGGCCTCGGAGCGTTCCTTCCATTCCGCCACATTGGCTGCCTCCGGCAGCTGTTCCTCCAGCTCCGCCCGGGACTTGCCCGTCTGCTGCAACTGTTCCTCCAGGGTGGTGATACGCACCACCACTTCCTGGCGGGAGAGGTTGGCCTGGTTGAGCTTCTCGCGCTCTTCCTGCACCTGCTGCTCGGCCTGGTGGCGTTCCTTGTCCAGCTCACGCAAGCGGTGATCGATGGCTTCCAGGTTGCGGCGCGCCTCCTTGAGTTCGGTTTCCACCTGCACGCGCTTTTGCAGCAGGGCTTCGAGTTCCTGCTGCTGGGCCTGCAGGGGCTCGCTGCCCTGCTCCAGCTGTTCTTCCAGAACCTGGCAGCGTTCCTCATACTGAGCCAGCTGCTGGGCGGCGCGTTCGATGCCGTCGCGCAAGGATTGTTCGGAAGAGCGCATGGACTCCACCCGCAGGGCAATCTCATGGGCCTCACTGCGCGCCTGGCGGGCCGCTTCCCGGGCATCCGCCAACTCCTTCTGCAGACGCTCGCGGCGGGCAGTCAGCTGTTCACGCTGCACGCTGAAGATTTCCATCTGCTCCAGGGCCCGGTGCAGACGCTGGCGGGCCTGCTCCATGGCTTCCTTGTCCTGCTCCAGCTGCTGGCGGATTTCTTCCATGTCCCCGGTGAGCCCTTCCATGCGCTGACGGATGTGATCGGCGCGGGCGCGCTTGCCACTGAGCTGGGCCTGGATGGCGGCGACGTCTTTGCTGGCCTGCTCGATGTTTTGCTGCTGCTCCACGCGATGCTGCTCCTGCTCCGCCAGGGCCTGGCGGTCCCGGGCCAGGCGCTGCTCCAGGTCTTCCACCAGGGGCTCGAGTTCTTCCACCCGGGCACCCAGTTCACGGATTTCCTGCTCCCGGGCCAGCACCCCGGCGCTGGCGTCACCTCTTTCCAGCATCAGCCAGCCCCTGCCTAGGCAGACGCCCTCGGGGGTGACCAGCATCTCGCCGGGGGCCAGGCCGTCGCGCTGCTCCAGGGCGCTGTCCAGGTTCTCCGCCAGGCGCACGCGGCTGAGGAGTTGTCGCAGGGCATCAGGCCCCTGCACCACGTCCGCCAGGGTATTCCCGACGTCGCCCAGGTCCATGGAACCAGCCTGGAACAGGTTGAGGTGACCGGATTCCAGGGAAGCCAGGCGGGCGGCGGGCACGGCCAGGTCGTCCACCAGCAAGCCTTGCAGGCCATCCCCCAGCACCGCCTCCACGGCCTGCTGCCAGCGAGGCTCCACCTGGATCTGCTCCAGGACGCGGGGGGCATCTTTCAGGCCGGCCTGCTCCAGCCAGGAAGAAAAGGCCTCGTCATCATCACCCATGGCGGCCTGCTGCAGGGTGTGCAGGGAGGCCAGGCGTCCCCGGACGGTTTCCAGTTCGCCACGGGCATTGGCCAGAGCCTGCTGCTGGTCCTCCAGGCGGGTACGGATATCGGCAATGGCCTGATGCACCGCTTCCGCGCCTTCCCGCAGTTCCTCCAGCAGGGCCAGTCCCTCGGCCTCGCGGCCTTCCAGCTCCCCGATCTCCGCCTGCAGCTTGAGATCAGCCAGCTTATGGTGTTCGTCTTCGAGGCGCGCCAGGCGTAGCTTGAGCTGTTTTTCCTGTTGTTCCAGCTGGTTGATGAGGGCGCGCTCCACCTGGGCGGTCTGGGCCGGTTCGGTGGCGGTGGCGTTGAAACTGTCCCACTCATCCTGCCAGGCCTGCATGGCCTGCTCGGCGGCGGCCTGGCCCTCGGCCAGCTCCTCGGCCCGGGCGCGGGCCATCTCCAGTTCGGGCTGGTCCTGCATCAGGGACTGGGCCATCTGCTGCAGCTTGCCCTCGTCCTGGGAACGATGGGCGCGGGCCTCCTCCAGAGCCTGGCGGGCGCGCAGCAGCTCCGCCTCGTTGCGCTGGCGGGATTCCCGGGCATACTGGATGGCTTCTTCGATGCGGGCGATGTCAGCCCCGGCGGCGTAGAATCGCCCCTGCACCTCGTTGAACACCTCGTTGGCCTCATGGTGGGCTTCACGCCGGGCCTCGATCTCGCTTTCCACCCGGCGCTGATTGGCCAGGGCTTTTTCAAAGCGGTTCTTCTGTTCGGCAATGAGGCGATCTTTTCCTTCCCGCTCCTCTTCCATGGCGCGCAGGCGCAGCAGCAGCAGCTCGGCGTTCACCTGGCGCTCCTCCGCCTTGAGGGTCTTGTATTTCTCCGCCGTGGCGGCCTGGCGCTCCAGGTGCCGCAGCTGCTTCTCGATTTCGTCACGCAGATCCGTGAGACGCTCCAGGTTGTCGCGGGTGTGGCGGATGCGGTTTTCGGTCTCCCGCCGTCTTTCCTTGTACTTGGAGATGCCTGCTGCTTCCTCCAGATAGACGCGCAGCTCCTCGGGGCGGGATTCGATGATGCGCGAGATCATGCCCTGCTCGATGATGGCATAGCTGCGCGGCCCCAGGCCGGTACCCAGGAACAGGTCGGTGATGTCCCGGCGGCGGCAGCGCACGCCATTGAGGAAATAGGTGGACTGCCCTTCACGGGTCACCTGGCGGCGCACGGAGATGGTGCCGTACTGGGCGTACTGGCCGCCGGCCTTGCCGTCACTGTTGTCGAAAATCAGTTCGACACTGGCCACCCCCACGGGCTTGCGGGCACTGGAGCCGTTGAAGATGACGTCGGCCATGGATTCGCCGCGCAACATCTTGGCGGAGCTTTCCCCCATGACCCAGCGCACGGCGTCGATGACGTTGGATTTCCCGCAGCCATTCGGCCCCACCACGCCCACCAGGGAACTGGGAAATGGCACGGTAGTGGGATCGACGAAGGACTTGAATCCGGCGAGTTTGATTTTTTCCAGACGCATGGGGCGCAAAGATACAGGAACCAGGGGGGGTGAGACAAGCAGAACATGGAATGATGAAACACTTCAGAAATATTCCATTAGCTTTTGTTTTTCAATGTTATTTGCGCCGCCAGCGCGTTTTTCCAACCCCGGGAAATTCATTCCTGCGGAAACGCGGCTCCGGTATAATCCCGCCATTGAATTTTCCCCGGAGCAACAACCATGCCCAGCCAGCCCAGCAAAGAACTGGAAACCTTCGACAACCCCCAGCCGGAGCGCGACTATACCATCCGCATCCGCATTCCCGAGTTCACCTGCCTGTGTCCCAAGACCGGCCAGCCGGACTTCGCCGAGCTTCATCTGGAATATGTGCCAGACAGGCTGTGCGTGGAGCTGAAGGCCCTGAAAATGTATGTCTGGTCCTTCCGCGACGAAGGTACCTTCCACGAGGCCGTGACCAACCGGATTCTCGATGATCTGGTGGCAGCCACCCAGCCCCGCTTCATGCGCCTGACGGCGGAGTTCAACGTGCGCGGCGGCATCTACACCACGGTGGTGGCCGAGCACCGCGCCCCGGACTGGCAGCCTCCCCAGACGGTCACCCTGCCCTGACGAGGGTGTCGCAAAAGGCGACAGCCTCCGCGATGCAGGGACGCATCGCCATTTTCGATGGCGGTAAGCCATTGAAAATGGAGGAATCGGAAAATCGCACTTTTCCGATTTCGAGTCGTGAAAGCCCAGGGAAGGGCTTTTACGACATCCCCTTGAGAGTGAACCACGCCTTTATCGGCCTGGATCTTGGCACCTCCGGCTGCCGCGGTGTGTGCATCGACGCTCAGGGACGGCAACTGGCGGCTGCCAGCCGCACCCTGCCCCCTTCCAGGCATCCAAGGCCGGACTGGTCGGAGCAGAACCCCGACGACTGGTGGCAGGCGGTTCTGGCCGTATTGACGGAACTGGCCGGCGCCACCAGGGGTCATGAAATCCGGGCCATCGCCCTGGACGGCACCTCCGGCACCCTGTTGCTCAGTGATGACCGGGGACATCCCCTGAGCCCCGGCATCATGTACGACGACCGGCGAGCCCTGAAGGAAGCCCGGCAGCTGGCCTCCCTGGCGCCGGATCAGACGGCCATCCTCAGTCCTGGCGCCAGCCTGCCCAAGCTGCTGTGGCTTAAGAAGCAGGGCGTCATCCCTCGCCACGCCCTGGCCCTGCACCAGAGCGAATGGGTCAGCGGCAGGCTCTGCGGGCGGCTCGGACTGGGAGACGAGAACAACTGCCTGAAACTGGGTTACGACCCCCGGCAGCAGGACTGGCCCGCCTGGATGAAACAGCTGGATCTGCCCTCCACCCTGCTTCCCCAAGTGCTTCCCGTGGGCAGTCCCATGGGCCGGATCAGCGTCGACACCGCTTCCCATACGGGACTGCCTGGCAGCTGCCAGGTAGTGGCCGGCACCACGGACAGCACCGCCGCCGCCCTGGCTGCGAGCCTCGAGCACCCCGGCGACGCCCTCACTTCCCTGGGCAGCACCCTGGTATGCAAAATCCTGGTGGACCACCCGGTGCAGGCGCCCCGATACGGCATCTACAGCCATCGCATCTTTGGCCGCTGGCTGGCGGGGGGCGCCTCCAACAGCGGCGGCGCCGTGCTGCGCCGGCATTTCACCGACGCAGAAATCGAGGCGCTGAGCCGCCGAATTCACCCGGAGAGGCGTTCCTGCCTGGAATACTATCCATTGCCCGCTCCCGGAGAGCGCTTCCCCTTCAACGATCCGCAGAAACAACCGCGCCTTGCCCCTGTCCCCAGGGACAGAACCCGTTTCCTGCAAGGCATGCTGGAAGGCATCGCCCGCATCGAGAAACTGGGCTACCGGCGTCTGGAAGAACTGGGAGCCGGTTATCCCCGGAAGGTAATGACCAGCGGCGCCGGAGCCGGGAATGAAACCTGGGAAAAGATACGCCAGGACATGCTGGGAGTGCCGGTGAGGGCGGCCTCACATGGGAAACCCGCCCATGGGTCGGCGCTCATTGCGTTGAGAGGAACAAGCCGGGAGCCTCGATGAGCCCCCGGCAGAACCCGTAGTCAGGCGCTGAGCACGTCCAGGTCACGGCTGCAGCGAATGCTGCGGGCAAACTCCACGTCCGTCCCCTCGGGATAGACCTGAGACACGATCCAGATCTGCGTGAGCTTGTCGCTGAGGCCGGTGAGGGCCTTCAGGGCATAGCGGGTGCGTTCTTCGTCGAAGAAGGCGAAGGGCTCGTCCAGGAAGGCGAACTGGTCGCCCTGCACCCGGCGCACCAGCAGTTTCTCGGACAGGGCGAGGCGCAGGGCCAGCATGATCTGCCGCTGGGTGCCACTGGACACTTCGTCCAGGTCCATGAAATCCCGCTTGTCGCTGGAGAACACGCGCACGGTCAGGTCCGGGTCGATGCGCAGGTGCTCGTAACGCCCCTGGGTGAACACCGGCAGGGTGCGGGCCACGAGATCGCGGATATCCCGGTTGAAGTTGCTGGACACATAGCCGGAGGCCCCTTCCAGCAGCTCGATGGCCTTCACCCGCTTTTCCCGGTTGGCATCCAGATCCGCCATCTTGGCCTCCAGGCCGTCGATGACTTCGCTCAGGCGGGCCACCTGGCGCACGCGCTCCATCTCCCGGTCCACTTCCTGCCCAAGGGCCCAGAAGCGCTCTTCCTTGCGGTTGATCTGCTCGCGCAGCCAGCGGGCTTCCTGGTCCACGTAATTGCGCACCTCGGAAACCTCCGCCGCCATGTCTTCCACCCGGGACAGCAGAGCGGCATACAGGCTTTCCTCGGGACGTTCCGGCGCGTCCGCCAGGGACAGGTTCATTTCCTCACCCGCGGCAATGTCGGAATCCTCTGCCGCCTCTGCCGGGCCTTCCTCATCAGCTTCTCCTTCGAAAGCAGTGACCGCCCTGGCTTTCTCCAGGGCATCACCCAGCACCCGGGCTTCCTCGGCCAGGCGCTCGGCCCTGGCGCCATGGGAGGCGGCGCGTATCCAGAAGAACAGCATGAACACGGCAAAGCCGATGCCGGCGAAGCCGATATAGGGAATCCAGGCGTCCTGCCAGTTGGGCAGCTTCTGTTGCAACAGCTGCAGCAGCTGCTGGGATTGGGCCAGCTCCGGCTTCTGCGCCAGCATGAACCAGGCGCCACCACCAACAAGAGCCAGCACGAAGCTGATGAAGCGCCAGAAACGCGCCCTGCCCCGCTTACCGCGGGCCCGGCGGATCTGGGGCTGGTTCGCGGCATAGATGTCCGCGGCCTGCTCCAGGTTTTCCACGGCGGACTTGTTGGCGCCGATCTCGGCTTCCAGGGCATTCTTTCCGTCTTCCAGCTCCACCAGGTAGCCTTCCTGGAAATCCATCTCGTCCAGCTCCTGACGCAGGGCCTCGGCCTCGGCATCCAGTTCCTCGCGCATTTCGTCGAACTGGGCGATCTCTTCCTCGAAGCTGGCCGCCACATACTCCAGGGGCGCCACGCCGGCCATGGTCTTCACCGCCACGCTGTGGGGATGAGGGGTGGTGATCTCCCGCTGGGCAAGGTAGAAGGACTCCACAAACTCGTCGAACTCGTAGCCGAGAATCTCGAACAGCTTGTCCGCCACACTCTTCACGCCCCTTGCCACGGCGTTGTCCATATCGTCCGTCCTGCTCAGGCGGGCGCTGTGGTTGCCGTCCCGGTCCAGGAAACGCGACAGCTGATAGTCCACGCCGTCCACGGTGAACTCCAGCACTACGGAACAATGGTGCTCGCCCCAGCGCAGCACCTTGTCCAGGTCGTCCGGTCCCAGGGAAAAGGTACGGCCGAACAGGGCGAAACACACGGTCTCGCCAATGGTGCTCTTGCCCGACTCGTTCTCGCCGCTGATGGCGATGATGCCCTGCTGGGGAATGTCGTTCAGCTCCAGGGAAGCATATTTGAGGACGTTTTCCGCCTTTACTGACTTGATAATCATGCCAGCCCCTCTTCTTCAAGCTGACGCAGGCGCACCAGGGCCATTTCCATGGCTTCCTTGTAGGCGGCCTCGTCGAATTCCTCGCCGGAATTCCGGCGGCGTTCGAATTCCGCGTTGCAGTAGGCCACGAATTCCTCCGAAATGGCCGTCTGGCGCTGCGCGGGGTGGGGTGCGAGTTCTGTTTCCAGAGACATAGTGTTGTTCCTTACCTCTTGCGGACAGGATGCCCGTCAATTTGATGCGATGGTGTTCCGCGGATCTCATATCCTGCGGAAATAAACTTCCTGTGCCGGCACGTCCACTTCCTGAACCCGCAGCCTGATGGTCTGATCCGGCTGCATGTCATCGGTGCGGCGAATCCGGGTCTCCAGGGCCAGCTCCGGAATCATAACAACCGCCTTGCGTTCTTCCAACGCCAGAATCACAGCTTCCCCCTGCCAGTCCTGCTGTTCCTTGAGCCAGATCAGTTTCCAGTGAAGATTGGACAAACGCTCGGCGCGGCGAATGACGCCGCCCACGGCCCCCGCTTCCGCCACCCTTTCCGTGACCCTGTCCTTGGGCAGAGGCGTGCCGCCAGTGACGAAGGCCCGCAGCTGCTGATGCACGACCAGGTCCATGTAACGCCGCAAGGGGCTGGTGGCCCTGGCGTAATAGTCCAGGCCCAGCCCGAAATGCCGCCCGGCGCTCATGGCCGCGTTGCTTGGCTTGAACAGGCGGCGGTAGGCATGGGATTCGGACATGGTTCTGGGCTGGCGGATCTCCTGGGGTTCAGGCTGCACGGCATAGGGAATGCTGATGCCGTTGGCTTCGGCAAAACGGGCCGCCGCCTCCCCCGCCATGAGCATGGCATCGGTGACCATCTGCCGGGACGCCAGCCGCGGCAGGGGACGAATCACCACTTTGCCATCCATCACCTTGACGCTCACTTCCGGCAGATCGATCTCGGCGGCGTTGCGCGCCAGGCGCGCCTGACGGTAGCGCTGCGTGAGAACATGCAGGGGCGCAAAACTTTTTTCGCCCAGCCGCTGCTCCGCCTCCTCATAGCTGACGCGCCGCACCCGGACGCGGCTGGGCGTAATCTCGATGTCCTCGACCTCAGCATCATCGTTGAGGCGGAAGCCAAAAGACAGGGCCACGGACTCCTCCTGCAGGCCCAAACCCAGCAGGTCCGTAACCGCCGGGGGCAGCATCTGCACCATGCCCTCGGGCAGATAGAGATTGGCGCTGCGCGCCCGCGCCGCCTGGTCCAGGTGACTGTCCGGCTTCACCAGGGCCGCCACGTCCGCCACATGCACCCAGATACGGTCGCCGTCCAGGCTGATGGCGTCGTCCGGATCCGTATTACCCTCGTCATCGATGGCCCAGGCTTCCAGGTGAGTGAGATCCCGCCGCGGCTCGTCTTCCAGCGGCGGCACGGGCAGATCCGGAGACTCCAGGCTGGCGCCCTGGCGGGCGGGCCAGGGATTGTGGGATTCCGGCCAGTAGCCGCAGCGCAGTAAAAAAGCATGGGCGCTTTCGGGGGATTCGGCGATGTTCAGGGCGCTGAGCACCTTGCTCTTTGCGGTCTGCCCCAGGGCCACCCGCTCCACCTCGCCGAGACGGCCGCGGTCCTGTTCTTCCATGCGACCGTTCTGGACGCGCGCCAGGAACTCGGCCCATTCCTGCTCTTCTCTGGCCTTCTGTTCCCGGGCGGCCTTGTCCGCTTCCACAGCGTCAGACTTGCGGCCGCGGATGTTGCGCACCGAGCCCTCGAAATACAGCCCGTCCCGCAGCAGCTTCCATACACCCCAGGCGCTGGCGGGGGTGTATTCACCGAACACCAGCTCGGCGACTTCTTCCAGAGATGCCTGCTCACCTTCCATGAGTTCCCAGGCTTCCTCCACGTTGCCCTCGCCGGCCTCCAGGGCTTTCAGATCCACGCCCGGCCCCGGATGAAGCAGGGAGATATCCTTTTCCCTGACCCGCTTGGTCTTGCCGTCCTCGAAGCGGATCTCGATCTTGTCGGCCACGGATTCCACCACGGCGGGACGTATCTTGTACAACACCAGGGCACCGGCCCTTGTTCCTGATTCAGCCACGTAAGGTTTTCGCATAGATTGAACTGGCGGCAATGATACCTGTTTGCCCGGCACAAGGGGGCAAAACCTGCGGGGTTGTTGCCTCTTCCTTTTGGGTACAATGAAACCAAGACGTCTTCATTGGACACGAACGAGATGAACTGGAACGACTTTCTTCAGCAGACACCCCTGGATGAACACCCCGGCCAGGAGGACTGTGTGCTCTGCCCCCTGCCCTCCCGGGGCCTGATCCGGGTAAGCGGGGACGACGCCCGGGACTTTCTCCAGGGACAGCTCACCAACGACATCAGGGCGGTGACCCCCGAACAGGCGCAGCTGAGTGCCTGGTGCACACCCAAAGGCCGCATGCTGGCCTTGTTTCTTGTTTTCATGCACCAGGGAGAGCTTTACCTGCAGCTGCCCCGCGAGCGTCTGGACGCGGTGCTCAAGCGCCTGCGCATGTTCGTGTTGCGCGCCAAGGTCACCCTCGAGGATGCCAGTGAGGACCTGGCCCTTGCCGGCGCGGGAGGCGCATGTGTGGAAGCACATCTTGCCAACCTGCCGGAAAAGAATTTCGGCACAGCCGCGTCGGATGGCCTGACCATGATCCGCTTTCCCGGCGAACCGACACGGGCGCAGGTCGTGGGCGCGCCTGATGCCGTCATCGCCTTCTGGCGGCAGATGGCGGACAAGGCATCGGCAACCGGGGAAAACTGGTGGACCCTGCAAAACATTCGCGCCGGACTGCCCGAGGTACTGGACGCCACGGCGGAAACCTTCATCCCCCAGATGGTGAACCTGGACGTACTGGACGGCATCAGTTTCACCAAAGGGTGTTACACCGGCCAGGAGGTGGTGGCGCGCATGAAATACCTGGGACAGCTGAAACGGCGCATGTACCTGGCCCGGGCGGAAGGCAATCATCCCATTTCACCCGGCGACAGTCTCTGGTCCCCCCACAGCCAGTCCGCCCAGGGCGCCGGCAAGGTGGTGCTGGCCGCCGGGCAGGAAGCCCTGGTAGTGGCCGAAATCAGCGCGGCCGCCGCAGAAGGCATGCGCCTGCTGAACGAGGAAGGGCCGGCCATCAGCTTGGCGCCTCCTCCCTATGATATTCCTGAACTGGAGGGCTGAGGTACTGTTCCCCCTCACCCTGGCCCTCTCCCCGGGGGAGAGGGAATTTGGCAGCGCAATCGCGCGGTAATCAACCCTGCGGCCGCATGTGGGGGAACAACAGCACGTCGCGAATGGAGGGCACATCGGCGAACAGCATGACCAGGCGGTCTATGCCTATGCCCTCGCCCGCCGTGGGCGGAAGGCCATGCTCCAGGGCGCGCACATAGTCCTCATCGAAGTGCATGGCCTCGTCGTCACCGGCATCCTTTTCTTCCACCTGCTTGCGGAAACGCTCCGCCTGGTCTTCCGGGTCATTCAGCTCGGAAAAGCCGTTGGCGATTTCCCGCCCGCCGACAAAGAACTCGAAGCGGTCGGTGACGAAGGGGTCCTCGTCATTGCGCCGCGCCAGGGGCGAGACTTCCGTGGGATAGGCAGTGATGAAGGTGGGCTGCTTGAGATTGTGCTCCACGGTCTTCTCGAAAATCTCGATCTGAATCTTGCCTAGGCCGTAGCCCGGCTTGACCTCGACACCCAGGCGCTGGGCATGGGCCGCCGCCTTGTCGCGGTCGTCCAGATCCTCCGCCGGAATATCAGGATTGAAATGCAATATGGATTCCTTCACCGTCATGCGCGCAAAGGGCTTGCCGAAATCATAGGTTTCGCCCTGGGATTCGATCACCGTGCTGCCTACCAGATCCTGGGCGATGCCGCGCAGCATGGCCTCGGTGAGATCCATGAGGTCATGGTAGGTGGCGTAGGCCTCGTAGAACTCCAGCATGGTGAACTCGGGATTGTGCCGGGTGGACAGGCCCTCGTTGCGGAAGTTGCGGTTGATCTCGAACACTTTCTCGAAACCACCTACCACCAGACGCTTGAGATACAGCTCAGGCGCGATGCGCAGGTACAGGGGCAGATCCAGGGCGTTGTGATGGGTGATGAAAGGCCGCGCCGTGGCGCCGCCGGGGATCACCTGCATCATGGGCGTCTCTACTTCCAGGAAACCCCTCTCCACCAGGAAACGGCGAATGTAGTCGATCATCTTGGAGCGCAGCTCGAACACCTTGCGCGACTCGGGATTCATGATGAGATCCAGGTAGCGCTGGCGGTAACGCAGCTCCGTATCCGAAAGGCCGTGCCATTTCTCGGGCAATGGGCGCAGGGACTTGGTGAGCAGCACCGCCTTCTTCAGATTGACGTACAGATCACCCTTGCCGGACTTGTGCACCGGCCCCTCGCCACCGACGATGTCGCCGATGTCCCAGGTCTTGATGTCTTCCAGCAGCTCCGCCGGCAGTCCCTTGCGGTCCACGTACAACTGGATGCGGCCGCTCATGTCCTGAATCACCAGGAAAGGCCCGCGCTTGGCCATGATGCGCCCGGCCACCCTGGCTTGGCGGTCCAGGGCTTCCAGCTCTTCCTTGCTCTTGTCACCCAGCTCGGCGTTCAGATCCGCCGCCAGATCCTCACGGCGGAAGTCATTGGGAAAGGCCACGCCTTGCTCGCGCTTGCGCTGGAGCTTCTCCCGGCGCAGGGCAATGAGCTTGTTTTCTTCCTGGGTCGTATCATTCATATTTTTCAAACACCAATTGTAGGCGGGACTTGAGTCCGGCCTGTTTTCAAAGTTGGGCTGAAACCCAACCCACATACAAATCCTCAAAGACCGCTTTTCAGGCTGGCCTCGATGAACATATCCAGGCCGCCATCGAGGACCGCCTGGGTGTTGCCGGTTTCCACGCCGGTGCGAAGATCCTTGATCCGCGACTGGTCCAGCACATAGGAACGGATCTGGCTGCCCCAGCCGATATCGGACTTGGACTCTTCCAGCTCCTGCTGGCTTTCCATGCGCTTTTTCATCTCCAGCTCGTAGAGCTTGGCCTTGAGCTGCTTCATGGCCTGATCCTTGTTCTTGTGCTGGGAACGGCCGCTCTGGCACTGCACCACGGTATTGGTGGGCAGATGGGTCAGGCGCACCGCGGATTCGGTCTTGTTCACGTGCTGACCGCCCGCGCCGGACGCCCGGTACACGTCCACGCGGATATCCGCCGGGTTCAGGTCGATCTCCACGCTGTCATCGATTTCTGGAGAGACGAACACGGCGGCAAAGGAGGTATGACGCCGGCCGCCGGAATCGAAGGGTGACTTGCGCACCAGCCGGTGCACCCCGGTTTCCGTGCGCAGCCAGCCGAAGGCATAGGGGCCTTCGAAGCGGATGGCCGCCGACTTGATGCCCGCCACTTCACCGGGCGACACTTCCATCAGCTCGGTCTTGAAGCCATGGGCCTCGCCCCAGCGCAGATACATGCGCAGCAGCATCTCCGCCCAGTCCTGGGCCTCGGTGCCGCCGGAGCCGGCCTGGATCTCAAGGAAGGCGTTGCTGCTGTCCATCTCGCCGGAGAACATGCGGCGGAACTCCAGCTCCTCCACCCGCTTCTCGTAGTCCTCCACTTCCTCGGCAATGCCCGCCACGGATTCCTCGTCACCTTCCTCCACGGACATTTCCAGCAGGTCGGCGGCATCTTCCAGACCGGTGGTAATCTCATCCATGTTCTCCACCACGGCCTCAAGATCGGCGCGCTCGCGCCCCAGGGCCTGCGCCCTATCCGGGTCGTTCCAGACCTCCGGATCTTCCAGCTCGGCGAGAACTTCCGTCAGGCGTTCTTTCTTTTCAGGGTAGTCAAAGATACCCCCTGAGGGATTCCAGACGTCCCTTCAGATCGGCGATTTTATTGGTAATCGGGTTGATGTCCTGCATTTTGGTTCCTCGAAATCAGGAAACCGGGTAGTTTACTTAGTTTGTGTCCCGACTGGAAGTGAGGGGGCCGAGTCAAATCAACCAAATCCGTTGAATTCGCGCAACGTCATCCTGATTTGACTCCGACCCCTGATTTTGTTCTTCAATAGAGGAAAGTTTTGGCAAGGAACACCGCCATTTCGGCCCTGGTCACCGGGGCATCGGGACAATAGTTACTGGAATCGCAACCACTGGTTACGCCTTCAGCGGCCAATTGCTCTATCCAATCCGCTGCCCAGAACCCTTGGGGCACATCATCAAAACGGGCTCCCGTAGCCGCCGGCGGTACATAAGCCACCCCATGCCTGCCCCGCAGTAAGAATATGGCCATCTGGGCACGAGTCACAACCTCATCCGGGCAATAGTTACTTGGATCACAACCGCTTGCAATGCCATCCGTTACAAGCTGTTCTATCCAGTCGGCCGACCAGTAATCCCCAGGCACATCATCAAACAGCGTGCCGGACGCCGCGGGAGGTACAAACTGCTCCCCACGCATGCCTCTTTCGATGAATACCGCCATCTGACCACGGCTGGTCATGTCATCCGGGCAATAAAGATTGGCTGCACAACCTCCTGTAATGCCTGCAACGGAAATAGCCTCTATCTCATCGTACGCCCAGTGTGTGGCTGGCACATCCGCATAACGCGCTGGCGGTGTAAAATCTCCCGCAACCGTGTAGGAAGCCGAGGAAACGAGCTCATCCCGAATGGTTGCGACATCCTCAAACAATGTCTTGAAGGACGATACCTGGCCAACCGCACTGCTGTCACTGAACAGATCCTGCAGGTGCCCAAAAGACAGTGGCTGATAGCGAAGCTCAGCCTGAATGTCCAGGGTAAAAGGCCCGGTCAGTGAAGACAGATCAACAATATATTCCAGCTCATCTCCTCCTCCAAGGAAATTGGCATCAGCCTCTGCCGCTCCATGGACCGCCACATCCGGCGCGGCGCTGATCTTGTCGAAACCGGTTGGAAGCAGCCTGTTGTCCTTGATGTAACTGGCCGCTCTTAGCAGAGTATGGGTGACCTGACCATCCGTATTCTGCATGATGGGCTCATAAACCTGCACCTTGGACGGGTCGTCGATTTGATCATAATGCGGCTCATAGCTGGTGGAATCGGAATCCAAGGCCACGCCAGTGATGCTTCCATCGGCATTGAGTTTGCCGGATTCAAAAATGATTCGCCCGTTCTGATCTTTCACCAGCAGGTGCAGGTAAGCCCGTCTTGACGGATAGCCGGAAGGGAACTTGTGCCCGGTGAAGTTATCCACTCTGACTTTCAAACGGAGCTGCCTGGCATCGGCATCCAGAACATGAGACAACACCGAGATCCCGGCTGCCTGCTGGAGAAAGTTGCGGTTGCGGTCAATGGCTTCTGCAAAACCTGTAGCACTCACACCAAGGGCATCCCTGTTTCGATCCAGCATATCCATCATGACTGTGTTCGCCCCGAGCATGGAATGCAGGGCAAAATCCGGCCGTGGTGACAACCAGCCTGGACGCGTGGATACCTTGACAGATTCCTCAAGCCGGGGCATGTGACAGGACTGACAGTCCCTGAACCCAGCCCCGGACTGCGCGTAGCTGCTGTGACTCCACTCCGAATACACCATCTGTTCGGGGAACTCGCTCTCCGGAGTGGTGCTGGCCACATTTCCATCTGCATCCACGAATGGTGTCTTGAGATCATGACAGCTGGCGCAAAGCTCTGACGTGCTGGTATGGACGCCCTGGGTCGGGGTAAAACCGACATTGTTGCGCATGGGGCCCGTCAGAGGATCCGCATACTGCCCAAACAGGGGGCGATCGATCTTGTTGATACCAGCAAGGAGATAATCCAGTACCTCAAACTTGCCCGAAACCCCTTCCAGGGTTCCCAGCTTGCCATTGTCCTGAATCTGATGACAAAGGGTACAGCTGACCCCGTCCATGGCGTGATCGAAATAGGGACTCGCAGGGTTCAGGAATCCCGGATCGACGCCCGCATCGAAAATCAGCGGCAAGTCACCTTCCTTGATAGCGCTGTCATTCGCCATGGGAGCATGACAGCGCGAGCATTTGTCGTTGATTTCATCCGCCAACCCCGGTGTGCGGTGAAGCTCCGAGGCGACCTTGGCCCGCCAATAGGGATCACGAACCGCATTGGCCATCATGCTCGTGGACCAATGCATTTCAACGGAAATATCCGCCCCTTTGGAATCAACCAGGCCAGAATGACAATCTATGCAATTACCAGACCCTGAATAGTAGAGGCTGTCGAACCATGCATTGCCGGTTGGGGCCGAATGCACGGCTGCGGCGATCGAAAGCGCAAACAAGACAAGAATATATTTTTTCATCACATTAACTGGTGTTTTGTGTT
This sequence comes from Sedimenticola sp., assembly GCA_027030425.1. Taxonomy (GTDB): domain Bacteria; phylum Pseudomonadota; class Gammaproteobacteria; order Chromatiales; family Chromatiaceae; genus Thiolapillus. The sequence continues at coordinate 12,303 of JALVEW010000010.1, read as the reverse complement.
TGGCCCGCCACCTGGGACTGTACCCATATCAGGTGATAAAGAAGTGCATCGCAAACTGACGGGGCTCCCTGCGGGGGCTTATCCTACAACATAATCCTGAAGCTTCATTGAGGACATTACCCGGCAGAAAGAATGGAAACCCTCCCCGGGATTTGCTATGGTTACCAAAAGCTGCAAGTATCCCCAATGCTGCTGAGCCACGTCAATAATTACTTCCATACTCTTTACTTTCTCACAGCATAGACGGAAACTTTGCGCCTATTACGATGAACCGGGGTTCTTTATATTTTCGCCTACCAAACGGGCCTAGCCCAGATATTTCACCCGGGAACGCGATGATGGTGCCGGGATCGGCGTTCAGGTGCGGATTTGCGAAGGGGTCGGAGTCAAATTCCACCCAATTGTCACAAGGAACGGAATCAAGCTGTTCCATGCCATCGGATCTTCCCAACATCCTTTCCATATGACTCCGACCCCGACCACCAATACCACGGATGGACGGCGAGACCGGTGCGAGGGCGCGTTCAGCGATGCCCGGTAACATTTTGCACTTTGCTAACATTCCAAATATGCTCCAGGAAATACAGTAAGCTAGAATATTTTTTCAGCAACCATGTAAAATACTCAGACTGGAACACAGATGGACACTCATTTCTAGTAAAATGTTAATACTTTGACAAATGCACTCAATTAATGATCATCCTCAGAAAGGAATACTGAAGCGCTGGAATGACAGCAAAGGATTTGGATTTGTTTGTCCAGAACATGGAGGGCAGGACATTTTTATCCACATTTCAGCATTAAAACGAATGAGCCGCCGTCCAAGAGTTGGTGACACAATAATTTACCAGATCCATACGGACAACGATGGAAAAAAACGAGCTGTTAACGCCAAGATTGAAGGCGTTTTAGAAGTAAATTTACACCACACACAAAGGCAGGTTAGGCGGAACAGAGAAAACAACTTGATCTCCAAAACCATTTATACTGTCATGATAGCCGGGATTGGGTTTGTTATATATGCAAAATATTTCGATGACAGCAGCCCAAAGAGAATAGCAACCACATCAACACCTAACCATATGATTGAAGAACATAATACAGAAAACTATAGTTGCAAGGGAAAAGTATATTGTTCTGAAATGAGCTCATGTGAGGAGGCTAAATTTTACCTGCGTCATTGCCCGGGAACAAAGATGGACGGCGATGGCGATGGCATTCCTTGTGAAAGCCAATGGTGCGGATCGTGATTAAGGAAGCTCTGATCACCCCTCCAACTCCACCAGGAGAGAGGTAAATGTGCCTGATCCACAGCATTGACCACATCAACCTTACCGTCAACGACTTTCGTGAATCAGCCCGCTGGTACAAGCAGGCATTCGGTTTTGAAGTCGTCGAGGAAGCTGTTACCGATGGTGTTCTATGGGGTATCCTCCGCGCGGCGGACTGCATGCTGTGCCTGTATGAGGCACCGGACTTTACCCTGCTGGATCGCCACCAACTGGCGGAGCACAAGCTTCATGGTATGGCACATTTCGGCCTGCGCATCAGCAACCCGGAGAAATGGCAAAGGATTGCCAGGGAAATGGGAATCGAAATTCTCTATGGAGGAAAGTACCGCTGGCCTCATTCCGACAGCTGGTATATCAAGGATCCGACCGGGTACGAAATTGAAGTTGTTCACTGGGATAAGGAAAAGATAAGCTTCGATCCATTATAATTCGATCTTTGTTGCCGTTCTCCAACCTCCCTTCATGCAAAAAACCTGGCGATTTCGCCCCCTTCTGGCCGATACCAGCTTCATCATTCTGAGCGCTTTTCTGCTGCTGTTCCTGCAGGCATTGCTACGTGCCCTGTTACTGGTACGCAACCCGGAGCTGGCGGCAGGCACCTCCAACGCAGATCTCGCCTGGGCTTTCGTGGTGGGCATCCGCTTCGATCTCATCATCACCAGCTACATGGTGCTGCCCCTGGTACTGAGCCTGCTGCTGCCCAGCGGCCTGGGAAAACGCCGCCTGGCGCGCCTGTGGCTGCTTGTCACCGGCGGCATGGTGCTGTTCCTGGGGGTTTCCGAGCCGGAGTTCTACCATGAGTTCCACACCCGCCTGAACAGCCTGGCCATTCAGTATCTCAAGGAAGACCCGGCCACCGTGAGCAGCATGATCTGGCACGGCTTTCCCGTGGTGCGCTACCTGCTGCTTTGGGCCCTGCTGCTGGGACTGCTCGCCTGGGGATTGTCCCTGGCGGATCGCTGGACACGCAAGTTCGGTCAAACCTACCCGGCCTGGTGGCTGCGCCTGCCGGTGTTCCTGCTCTGCGCCTTTCTGGTGGCGTTGGGCGCCAGGGGCACCCTGCGCCATGGGGCGCCCTTGCGCTGGGGTGACGCCTTCCACAGCCAGAACCTGTTCGCCAACCATCTCGCCCTGAACGGCACCTGGTCCCTGGCCAAGGCCGCCATGGGCAACAAGAAAAAGGACGCCGGCAAGACCTGGCTCAAGGCCATGGCGGCGGACCAGGCCCTGAACCGGACCCGCAAGCTGCTGCTGGCCCCGGGAGACACCCTGGAGCTGCCGGAGGAGTACCCGGTATTGCGCAGCCACGCCCCCGCGAAAACCCTTTCCCCCCGGCCGAAAAACCTGGTATTCATCATCATGGAAAGCTTCTCCGGCCAGTTCACCGGGGCTCTGGGCAACGACCACGGCATCACGCCCCACTTCGATGAACTGGCCCGGGAGGGCCTGCTGTTCGACCGCGTGTTCTCCAACGGCACTCATACACACCAGGGCATGTTCGCCACCGTGGCCTGCTTTCCCAACCTGCCGGGCTTTGAGTACCTGATGCAGGAGCCCGAGGGTCAGCACCAGTTCTCCGGCCTGCCCGCCCTGCTCAAGCCCCTGGGTTTCCAGGACGTCTATGTGTACAACGGCGCCTTCAATTGGGACAACCAGAAGGGCTTTTTCCGCAACCAGGGCATGACCCGCTTCATCGGCCGCAACCAGGTGGAGAACCCGGTATTCACCGATCCCACCTGGGGGGTTTCCGATCAGGATATGTTCGACCAGGCCCTGCGCGAGTTCAGCCGTCTGGATGCGGACAAACCCTTCTTCGCCGTGTTGCAGACCCTGTCCAACCACACACCCTACGCCCTGCCCCATCCCCTGCCGGTGACTCCGGTGAAGGGATTTGGCGGCCTGGACGAACATCTCACCGCCATGCGCTACGCCGACTGGGCCCTGGGACGCTTCTTCGACGAGGCAAAGAAACAGCCCTGGTACAAGGACACCCTGTTCGTGCTGGTGGGCGATCACGGCTTCGGCGTAAAAAAACAGCTGGGGGAAATCGATCTGCTGCGCTTTCACGTGCCCATGCTGTTGCTGGCCCCCGGCATCCAGGAAACATTCGGCAAGCGCATCCACACCGCCGCCACCCAGCAGGACATCGTGCCCACCGCTGTCAGCCAGCTATTGGGCAGGCCATTCACCCACCAGTGCTGGGGACGGGATTTGCTCTCCCTGCCGGATGACGATCCCGGCTTCGGCATCATCAAGCCATCGGGCAGCGACCATACGGTAGCGCATTTCCGCGGCAACCACATCGTCATCAAGCCGCCTCATGGCAAGGCGGTGTTCGGGCGTTACCAGCTCTATCCCGAGCCTTCCTTCACGCCGGATGAGCAGCCGCCGGAGAAGGAACGGATGCTCAAGGACCTGAAAGCCTATGTGAGCACCGCCATGCGCGCCCTGGTGGAAAACCGCACCGGGCTGCCCAAACAGGAGCAAAAACATCCATGAACGCCCTGCAAGACATCACACAAATTCTGGATTTCATCGTGGAGGTGGAAAAGCTCAAGGCCGTGCTGCGCAAAACCCGCCCCGTGGGCCTGGATCGTTACGAAAATTCCGCCGAACACAGCTGGCACGTGTGTCTGGCGGCATTGATGCTTCGGGAATTCGCCAACAAGGATATCGATATCGACAAGGTGATCCGCATGCTGCTCATTCATGACCTGGGCGAGATCGATGCCGGCGACCAGATCGTCTATGCCGAGCACACGGAATCCCGCTACCAGGAAGAACGGGCGGGGGTGATGCGGGTGCTGGCAATACTCCCCGGGAACATGGCCGAGGAATATCTGGCCCTGTGGGAGGAATTCGAGGCAGGGGAGTCAGCCGAATCCCGCTATGCCCGCGCCATCGACAGGGTTCCTCCCCTGCTGCATAACCTGTACGGCGGCGGACACAGTTGGAAGGAAAACAATATCTCCCGAACCAGGGTACTGGAACTGAACAGCCGCATTGCCCTGGGCAGCGAACTGCTGTGGCAGGTGCTGCAAGAACAACTTGAACAGGCCGCCGCCGACGGGCTGCTGCGTTAGCCTCTCCTACATAACCTCGGACAGGAAAGCTCCCAGGTCCATGTCCAGCCCCAGGATATGCCCGGTGAGCCAGTATTCCAGGAATTCCACATCCTCCGTGGAAATCCCCGCGCCTTCCTGCCTGCGCTGCTCCTGCAGGGCCTTTACACTCCGCACCAGTTCATCATGTTCCGCGCGGTGCTCGTCCAGCCCCTCGTAGGCATACTGAACCATGAGCCGCTCCTCGTGACGGAAATGCCATTGGGTGCAGGTAATGAGTTCTTCCAGCAGGGCGTCGATGTATTCCGGCGAAGCATCTTCCTCCACCGCGTGGCCCAGCAGGTTGAATAGTTCCACCAGCCGGCGGTGGTCCTCGTCGATTTCCGACACCTGTACGCTCAGGGTATTGTCCCAGACCAGATCTTTCATGGCAGCTCTCCTCTCCGATGCTCATACCTATTGTGCGCCGGAACAGCAGGAACGCCATTGACCGGGATCATTACTCCCGCGTGTAACGGCTGATCCATGCCGACACCAGCATGGTGAGGACGACACTGGCGGCAAAGGCATACAGGCCAAACTCCACCCGAGCATGGGCCAGCATGCCCAGCTTGAGAGTGACCACCAGCAGGGCCACCACGAAGACATCCAGCATGGACCATTTGCCATAGGTGTCCAGCCATTTGAGATGCATCTTGTGACGGGGACTGCCGCTGTCCTCCAGGTTCCAGATGACCAGCAGCAACAGCAGCTTGAGCACCGGAAACAGCAGGCTGAAGGCGCCGATGAGCAGCGCCAGGCCCTGTTCGCCGCCCTGCCACAGCTGGGATATGGCGGAAAGCAGGCTCACACTGTTGCCGAAGAACCAGAATTTTTCCACGCTGACCAGGGGCAGCTTCAGCCCAAGGGCCAGCAGGGCCGCCGCCAGCAGGAGCAGCAGGTTGACCAGCACCCCGGCCAGGGGATGACGGGCGGCGTAGCTGCGGTGAAAGTTCAGTACAGCCATTGGGGGCGTTCCCAGGCCAGGGGCATCTCGCCAGAGTGGGGCGCGCACAGGCAGTAGTCCGCCACCGCCAGCAGGCGGCCGTCGCGCACCAGCAGGGGCAGACGGGGGCGCAGCCAGGGCGGAATGTGCAGATCCTGGCACAGGCGTTTGAAGCTGCGCTCGCCCTGACGGCCGGCCGGACGGCAGCTCATGCCCTCCTGGCGGAACATCACGGTGACGCCGCCTTGCAGCCAGGGCACGGCCTCCCTTGCTCGAAGGCCGCCCAGCCCGGAGGGAAGCGCCAGCCTGTCACGCCCGTCCCAGTCCAGCCTCAGGGTGGCCTCCGGCGCTGGCGGCAGGGAAGGCATCAGGTACAGCCGCCCGCGGTAACGGCGCAGCTGGCCGCCCTCCCAGTCCACCTGGGGGAGCGCGTCTTCCCGCGCGGGAATCACCTCCCCCAGGATACGGGCCAGGGGCTTCTGAGGGGGCACGGGCAGGCTATGACTGCCTATCCAGTGACGCAGGAGGTTCTTCTGGCGCTCCGCGGACAGGGCCGCCAGCCCTTGCAGGGGCAGCTGCCATGGCCGGGCGGGATCCAGCAGCGGCGCCAGGTCGTCTTCCGCCAGCTGGCGCAGGAGGCGGGCCGCTTCGGCGCAGTGCCCGGCGCTGCGCCCGGTGGTGGCCACCAGGCCGGGCCACTGTTCCTTGAGCAGGGGGATGACTTCATGGCGCAGATAGTTGCGGCGGATGTCCGTCTCCCGGTTGCTGGGGTCCTCCCGCCAGTTCAGCCCCCGCGCCCTGGCCCAGTCCTCCAGCTCGGCCCGGCTGAAGGCCAGCAGGGGACGGGCCAGCCACCCCGCGTTCCATTCCCGCAGCACCGGCATGGACGCCAGGCCCCTGACCCCGGCGCCCCTGAGCAGTTGCAGCAGAAAGGTCTCCACTTGGTCGTCGCCGTGATGAGCCGTCAGCAGCATTTCCCCTTCGGCCATTTCCTCGGCCATGATGCTGTAGCGCGCCTCCCGGGCCAGGGCTTCCAGGCTGAGGCCGGACACGGGCCCCAGTTGCAGCTGCAGGCTGGTCAGGGGCACGTCCAGGGAGGCGCAAAGTTCCTCGCAGAAATTTTCCCATTCCAGGGCATCGCCATGGAGGCCGTGATTTACATGCATGGCCTGAAAAGGCGCTTGCAGCTCCGGGGCGATTTCATGCAGGGCATGGAGCAGGACCACGGAATCCAGCCCCCCGCTCAGGGCCAGGCGGTAGGTTTTCGGGACAGGCAGGGCCCGCAGGGTGGATAACAGGCTGGCTGGTGAGAACGCCACGGCGGCAGCGCTACTCGCTGAACACTCCGTAGGACATCAGACGCCGGTAGCGGCTGTCGAGCAATGCGTCTTCGCGCTTGCCCTGCAGTTCATCCAGGGCGGCAATGAGGGAGCGCTTGAGGTTGTCCGCCATGGCGTCGGGATCGCGGTGGGCGCCGCCCAGAGGCTCGGGGACGATATCGTCGATGAGGCCCAGCTCCTTGAGCTTCTCCGAGGTGATGGCCATGGCCTCGGCTGCCTGGGGCGCCTTGTCGGCGCTTTTCCAAAGAATCGAGGCGCAGCCCTCAGGAGAAATGACCGAATAGGTGGCGTACTGCAGCATCATCAGCTTGTCCGCCACGCCAATGGCCAAGGCGCCGCCGGAGCCGCCTTCACCAATGACGGTGGCGACGATGGGGGTGCGCAGGCCGGCCATCTCACGCAGGTTGCGGGCGATGGCCTCGCTCTGGCCCCGCTCCTCGGCGTCGATGCCAGGATAGGCGCCCGGGGTATCGATAAAAGTGAGAATGGGCAGCTTGAAGCGCTCGGCGGTCTCCATCATGCGCAGGGCCTTGCGGTAGCCCTCGGGACGCGGCATGCCGAAGTTGCGCTTGAGTTTTTCCTTGGTATCGCGGCCCTTCTGGTGACCGATAATCATCACCGGGCGGCCGTCGAGGCGGCCGATGCCGGAAACGATGGACTGATCATCGGCAAAGGCGCGGTCCCCGTGCAGCGCTTCGAAGTCGTCCACAATGCGCTCGATGTAATCCAGGGTATAGGGCCGCAGGGGATGGCGCGCCAGCTGGGAGATCTGCCAGGGATTCAGGGAGGAGAACAGGGACTCGGTAAGCTTGCGGCTCTTCTCTTCCAGGCGTTCGATTTCTTCCTGGATGTTGATCTCCGCATCGTCGCCCAGCAGACGCAATTCGCTGATCTTGGCTTCGAGTTCGGCAATGGGTTGTTCGAATTCAAGAAAATTGAGATCCATGAAGGCCGCTCACAGGTTTCGGATGAGGCATATCATACCCCAATTGCCGCCTGTTCCTGAACGAAATTGCCAAAATGCAGCACCACGCCGCCTTCGCCCAGAAAGCGGTACAGGCGGCGCAGCAGCTCATCCGTGGGTTTAATGCGCCAGTCATCTCCCAGGCGGATGAGGGCCGTGGCCCCGGCGCGGCGGTAGCGCACAGCCACGGGGACGCTGCCGCCCCGGGCATCGGCCAGCAGCTCACGGAGCCGGTCGCGCAAATCCACCGCCGTCCATTTTTGGCCGCGGATGAACTGCTCGTCCAGCACCAGATCCAGGGCCGCCAGGCGGCTCTCCCGGTAGTCCTCGAAACTGCTCACTTCATTGGCGCGCAGGCCCAGGCCGCCCCGGTACTCGTCATGCACCAGCTTGCCCTGCACCACCAGCACCCTGTCCACCACCAGCAGATCCCGGCAGGTTTCGAAGGCCTCGTTGAACAGGGTCAGCTCGATGCGCCCGCTCTTGTCGTCCAGCAGCACCGAAGCCATCATGCCCCGCTGGGTGCTGCGCTTGTTCACTTCCATGACCAGCCCGGCCACGGTGACATCCTTGCCCCGGCCATAGCCCTTCTGGTTCTCGTCCAGGGACAAATCGCCGATGCGCGTGGCAAAGCCCTTCAGCTCCGCCTCGTAGAAGTCGATGGGATGGCCGGTGAGAAACAGGCCCAGGGTTTCCTTCTCCCCCCGCAGGCGCTGCTCGTCGCTCCAGTCCTCCACGTCGTCGGGAATGATGCCCATGGCCGGCGGCGCCTCGGGTTCACTCATGCCGAACAGATCCGTCTGCCCCGCCGCCTCCAGGGCATGATGCTGTTCCGCCATCTTCAGGGCCAGGGGCAGCTGCACCATGAGGGTGGCGCGGTTGCTGCCCAGCTCGTCCAGGGCCCCGGCGCGGATCAGGGATTCCAGCACCCGGCGGTTGCATTTGCGCAGGTCGATGCGCCGGCAGAAATCGAACAGATCCTTGAATGCCCCGCCTTCTTCCCGGGCGGCAATGATGCCCTCGATGGCCGACTCCCCCACCCCCTTGATGGCCCCGAGGCCGTAGATGACGGTCTTGTCGCCCTCGGCGTTGAACATGTACTGGGAGCGGTTCACCCGGGGCGGCAGTACCTCCAGTTCCATCTCCCGGCATTCCTCGATGAGATGCACCACCTTGTCCGTGTTGTCCATGTCCGCGGAGAGCACCGCCGCCATGAAGGCCGCGGGATAATGGGTCTTGAGCCACAGGGTCTGGTAGGACACCAGGGCATAGGCCGCGGAATGGGACTTGTTGAAGCCGTAACCGGCAAAGTGCGCCATGAGATCGAAGATGCGCGTGGCCAGGGCCTCATCCACGCCCCGCTCCACGGCGCCCTTGCGGAAGATTTCCCCCTGCTTTTCCATTTCCTCGGGTTTTTTCTTGCCCATGGCCCGGCGCAGCAGGTCCGCGCCCCCCAGGGAATAGCCCGCCAGCACCTGGGCGATCTGCATGACCTGTTCCTGGTAGAGAATCACGCCATAGGTGGGCTTGAGTATGGGCTCCAGCTTGGGATGGGGATATTCGGCCTGTTTCTGGCCATGCTTGCAGGCGATGAAATCGTCCACCATGCCCGTGCCCAGAGGGCCGGGACGGTACAGGGCCACCAGGGCGGTGATCTCGTCGAAATTGTCCGGGCGCAGCTTGCGAATCAGCTCCTTCATGCCATGGGATTCAAGCTGGAACACCGCCGTGGTGGCCCCCGACTTGAGCAGGGCGAAGGACTCGGGGTCGTCCATGGGAATGGCGTTGATGTCTACGGGCTCCAGCCCCTGCTCCCGGCGCTGGCGGTTGATGGTCTTCAGGGCCCAGTCGATGATGGTCAGGGTGCGCAGGCCCAGGAAGTCGAACTTCACCAGGCCCACAGCCTCCACATCGTTCTTGTCGAACTGGGTCACCAGGTTGCCGCCGTCGGCGTCACAGTACAGGGCGGTGAAGTCCGTGAGCTTGCCGGGGGCGATGACCACGCCCCCGGCGTGCTTGCCGGCATTGCGGGTCAGGCCCTCCAGCTGCAGGGCCATGTCGATGAGCTGGGTGACTTCCTCGTCCGTATCATAGGCCTGTTTCAGCTCCTCGCTCTCCTCCAGAGCCTTGCTCAGGGTGATGCCCAGATCGAAGGGCACCATTTTCGCCACCCGGTCGGTGAAGCCGTAGGGATGGCCCAGCACCCGGCCCACGTCACGCACCACGGCCTTGGCAGCCATGGAGCCGTAGGTGATGATCTGGGACACCGCTTCCCGCCCGTATTTCCGCGCCACATACTCGATGACATCATCGCGGCGGTCCATGCAGAAGTCGATGTCGAAATCCGGCATGGAAACCCGCTCGGGATTGAGGAAACGCTCGAACAGCAGCTCCAGGGCCAGGGGGTCGAGATCGGTGATCTTCAGGGCGTAGGCCACCAGGGAGCCCGCGCCTGAACCTCGCCCCGGCCCCACGGGAATGTCATTGTCCTTGGCCCACTGGATGAAGTCCGCCACGATGAGGAAGTAGCCGGGGAAGCCCATCTCGATGATGACGTCCAGCTCGGTCTGCAGGCGCTCGTCATAGGGCTTGCGCTTCTCCTCGAAATCCGGAGCGTTCCGGTCCAGGATGCGGTCCAGGCGTTCCTCCAGTCCCTGCCGGGCCAGCTGGCGGAAGAACTCATCCATGGTCAGACCTTCCGGCACTGGGAAATCCGGCAGGAAGTTCTCGCCGAAGCGCATGGTCACGTTGCAGCGGCGGGCGATCTCCACGCTGTTTTCCAGGGCCTCGGGGATATCGGCGAAGAGTTCCGCCATCTCCTCGGCGCTGCGCAGGTACTGCTGGGGAGAATAGTCCCGGGGCCGGCGGGGATCGTCCAGGGTGCGCCCCTGGTTGATGCACACCCTCACCTCATGGGCCTGAAAATCTTCTTCCTTCAGGAAACAGACTTCATTGGTGGCCACCACGGGAACCTGACGGCGGGCCGCCAGCTCCACGCTCAGGTGCAGGCAGTCTTCCTCGTCGGGACGGCCCGTGCGCACCAGCTGCAGGTAATAACCGTCGCCGAACAGGGCCAGCCAGTGTTCCAGCAATTCCTCCGCCAGCGCCTCATTGCCCGCCAGCAGGGCCCGCCCCACATCGCCGTCCCGGGCGCCGGACAGGGCAATGAGCCCCTCACAGCTCTCCCTGGTCAGCCAGTCCCGCTCCAGCATGGGACGCCCCAGATGCTGCCCTTCCTGGTAGCCCCGGGATACCAGCTCGCGCAGGTTGCGATACCCCGTGTCGTTGCGCGCCAGGAGAATGAGGCGGTCCGGCTGATTGAGGTTTTCGGGATTGCGCAGATGCAGATCCACGCCGAAGATGGGCTTGATGCCCGCGCCTGTAGTAGCGCGGTAGAACTTCACCAGGGAAAACAGATTGAACTGATCCGTCACCGCCACCGCGGCGTCCCCCTGCTCCTTGAGAGCCGAAACCAGGCCGGGAATACGCACCACGCTGTCCACCATGGAGTATTCGGTGTGCAGGTGCAGGTGTACGAAGCGGGGTTCCATGGGGGGATTATGTCAGAGGGAAAGGGGTGGGCGTAAGGGGTCTGGGCAAGGGGTCGGAGTCAAACCAGGTGATGTCGTGCAATTTCAACAGCTTGGGGTGATTTGACTCCGACCCTTGGGGTTGCAATTTTCATTTATTATCATCTGATGATAGTATTTGGTCATGCACAGGGATGGCATAAGCAATTTACTTGAACTGAACGGCGTCATTATCGATCAAGGCGATGGCTACTGGATAAAGATTGATGCCTGGAGGGTGCCGGAAACCCCAGGCATCCCCCATGGCATCCGCTACTCCCTGAGCCTGCATGCGCCTTCGGGAATCCGCTTGATGGGCTATGACAATGCTCATGCCGTCAAGCCGCCGAAGAAATTCAAATACGCGGGTAACCGTTTGCCTTATGATCACCGGCACCGTCATTCAAGAGACAAGGGTGTGCCCTATCATTTTCAAAACGCCTATCAACTCATGGAAGATTTTTTCAAAGAGGTTGACCAGGTTCTGAAGGAGCTGCAGAAATGAAGGTTCTCATTGGCGTCATGCCACAGCACAAAATCCGCGAACGGATGCTGGCCATTGCCAGCGGCCGTTACAAGCCCCAAAGAAACGAACCGAAAATCTGGTTTGCCTCCATGCGCTCCCTGGCCGAGGTGCTCAGCGACGACAACCAGGCTCTGTTGCGGATCATCCAGGAGAAAAAACCAAGTGCCATTGCGGAACTGGCAAGGATGACCGGACGCCATGCGAGCAATCTTTCACGCACCTTGCATACCCTGTCCCACTATGGGCTGGTGGAGTTGCATAAGAATGGCCGGCGGGTAAGGCCGGTAGTCAGGAACACGGATTTTCAAATCATCATTTCGCCACAACCCTTGGCAGAGCAGGAACAGGCGGCCTGATGCGAGGGTGACGGATTTTTCCACCGCATCGCTCCCAAAACGCGCAGGCCAAACCCCCAGGGCGAGCGCGGACAGCATGCCGGTGGCCACCGGATGGTCGACCTGCCAGGAAGACACGATCCGGTCATCGGTGTTCCCGGGCGCGCTTGTGGCGAACGCCATGGCCGGGAGCAGGAGCAGCAAAAAGAAAAAACGACGCATCGGCAAAA
>JALVEW010000009.1 GCA_027030425.1 Sedimenticola sp. | reverse complement strand
GCACCCGTGAAGCGGTGATGAAAATCTATGATCAGCTGGGGGACGCCGGCCAGCTGGGCAAGGTGAACTTTGGCCTGGTGGCCTTCCGCGACAATGCCGGCGCCGTGCCCGGCCTGGACTACACGGCCAAGACCTGGGTCACCCTGGAGGAAGGCCGCAACCCCGGTGTCTTCCTGGAAAAGGTGAACCAGCTTGCGGCGGCCAAGGTGTCCAGCAGGGATTTTCGCGAGGATGCCTACGCCGGCCTGCGGCAGGCCATCGAGGGCATGCACTGGCAGGGCCACGATGCCCGTTACATCGTGCTCATCACCGATGCCGGGGCCAGGGAAGGGGATGACCCCCTGTCCACCACGGGCCTGGGCACGGAAGCCATACGCCAGCTGGCCCAGGACAATGGCATCGCCATCTTCGTGCTGCACCTCAAGACCCCGGCGAAAATGGCCAACCACCAGGCGGCCGAGGCCCAGTATCAGGAACTGTCGGATTTTCCCGGCATCGGCAGTCTTTACTATGGCGTGCCCACGGGGGACCTGGCCGAGTTCGGCGCCGTGCTGGACAGCCTGGCGGGGCAGATCTCCGCCCAGGTGGCCCAGGGCGTCAAGGCGCCGGAGGCTGAAAGCCCGGCGGCCAGGGACAATCCCCGCCTGGCCGAGCTCCAGGGCAAGGTGGAGAAACTGGGTTATGCCCTGCGCATGCAGTATTTGCAGCAGCGCCAGGGCGGCAGCCTGCCCCGGGTGTTCGATGCCTGGATGCTGGACCGCGATATCCGCCAGCCGTCCCGCCCGGTGGTGAACGTGCGGGTGCTGCTCACCCGTGACCAGCTGTCCGATCTGCATGACGTGCTGCAGCAGGTGTTGCGCACCGCGGAGGAGGGCCTGCTCTCTCCCCAGACCTTCCTGGACGAACTCAAGAGCCTGGCCGCCACCATCAGCCGCAACCCCGAGGAGCTGGGGCGCACCACGGCCACCACCGCCGGAGAAGGCAACAGCCTGGTGGACATGGGCTTCATCGGCGACTATATCGAAGGTCTGCCCTATACCGGCGAGGTCATGTCCCTGTCCCTGGAAGACTGGCAGAGCTGGCCCGTGCGCCGCCAGGTGGAGTTCCTGCGCCGCCTGGAGGAGAAGATCACCTATTACCGCGCCCTGCATGACAACACAGACCTGTGGATCAGTCTGGACAAGGGGCCTGTGAGCGGTGACTCGGTGTTCCCCCTGCCTCTGGACATGCTGCCCTGATGCGGGAAAGCGCCTCCGACATCATCTACCAGCTCAAGAACGTGGCCAGGGTGCGGGAGAGCAACGGCTACGCCTTCAGCCTGCGCGTGCCCTCCCTGCGCATCCAGCGTGGCGAGAAAATCGCCCTCATCGGCGAGAGTGGCTGCGGCAAGTCCACCCTGCTGGACATGCTGGCCTTCATCCTGCGGCCCACGGAGCTGGAAGACTTCAGTTTCCATGCCCGGGGTGGCCGTGTCGATATCGGAGAAGCCTGGAGCAAGCGCCGGCGCAACCGCTTGGCGGCCCTGCGCAAGGCTCACCTGGGCTATGTGATGCAGACGGGCGGCCTGCTGCCCTTTCTCAACGTGCATGACAACATCAACCTGTCCCGGCGCATGCTGGGCATGGAAGACGATGGCACGGTGCGGACCCTGGCCCGGGAGCTGGGCCTGACCCGCCACTTGCACAAGCTGCCTTCTGCCCTGTCCACGGGCGAGCGCCAGCGGGTGGCTATCGGCCGAGCCCTGGCGCATCGGCCCGCCATCGTCATTGCCGACGAACCCACGGCTTCCGTGGACCCCTTTGCCGCGGAAAAAATCATGTCCCTGTTCATCGGCATGGTGGAGGAGATGAATATCACCGTCATCGTCGCCAGCCACGCCTGGCGGCATATCAAGCAGCTGGGCCTGCGCCGCCTGGCCCATCACACGCGCAAGTCGCCCGACGGGCGCATGACGGAAACCGTGGTCAGCGGCTGATGTTGCGCCAGAAGCGCCAAATCCTGTCCCTGGCAACCCGGGACTATTTCCACGAGTGGCAGATCTCCATCTGTTTCGTCCTGGCTCTGGCGGCGGTGCTGGGGCCCATGATGGTGTTGTTCGGCCTCAAGTTCGGCATCGTGGGCAGCATGATAGAGGAGCTGGTGGAAGATCCCGTGAAGCGGGAAATTCGCCCCGTGGGCAGCGGCCACTACGACCGGGTGTGGATGGACAAGCTGCACAAGCGCGACGACGTGGCGTTCATCGTGCCCCGCATCCGCAGCATCGCCTCCAGCCTGTCCGCCCAGAGCGAGGCCGGCGGCCGTATCCTGCACCTGGAGGTGATTCCCTCGGCCCCCGGCGACCCCCTGCTCGATGCTTCCCTGCCCGCGCCTGACGGCCTGGACAAGGTGGTGCTGTCCGCCAGCGCCGCCAGAAAGCTGCAACTGAGCGCCGGCGACACCCTGGAAGGCAGCCTGGTGCGCACCTGGCAGGGGCGCAAGGAGCGGGTGGTGCTGTCCCTGAAAATCGTGGCCATCGCCCCGGCCACGGCCTTCCGGCGCGACGGTCTGTTCGCCTCGGTGATGCTGGTGGAAGCCCTGGAGGATTTTCGCGACGGCCACGCGGTGCCGGCCCTGGGCTGGGAAGGCTCTCCGGCGGTGAAGGAACGAACCTACACCGGGTTCCGTCTCTATGCCCGCTCCATTTACGATGTGGCGGCCCTGGAGGACAGCTTCGAGCGCAGCGGCATCGAGGTGCGCACCCAGGCGGCGGACATCGAGACCGTGCGGCGCATGGACAATACCCTGTCGGCCATCTACTGGGCCATCGCCCTCATCGGCCTAGGGGGCTTCTCCCTGTCCCTGGGCGCCAGCCTCTGGGCCAATGTGGACCGCAAGCGCAAGGAGCTGTCGGTGCTGCGCCTGGTGGGATTCCGCACCGGAGAGATCGTGCTGTTTCCCCTGGTGCAGGGGTTGTACACGGGGGTGTTCGGCTGGATACTGGCCTGCGGCATCTACCTTGCGGCGGCCTGGAGCATCAACGCCATGCTCGCGCCCCAGCTGGAAAAGGCCCAGAAAATCTGCCGCCTGCTTCCCGAGCATTATCTCATCGCCCTGGGTATCACCCTGGGGGCGGCATTGCTGGCTGCTATACTCGCGGGCATGCGGGCGGCCCGGGTGGAGCCTTCCGAAGGCTTGAGGGAGTTGTGAAAATGGCTCTCCGTTCTGTTGTTCTGTTTTCCACCGTTGAGGGATTCCCATGTTTGATGGTTTTGTTCATGGACTGATGGCCTTTATTCTGCTTCCGGGCTTGTTGCTCGGCGGGGCGGGGGGGGTGCACGCGGCACCCCATGAGGGGCCGGTGCAGCCGCCGGTTTCCGGATATGGGAGCTGGGGCGATGAAGTCGTGGCAGCGCCGGTCTCCTTCGATTTCACCACCCAGGGCTATGTCAACTGGGTGGATATCTACCACCCGGAGAATCAGGTGGGCGCCGCGCCCACGGTGTTCTTTGCTCCCGGCTGGAACGTGCCCTGCCTGGCCTATGCCGAATTGTTCAACTTCCTCGCCAGCAAGGGGTATGTGGCAGTCTGTGACGAATACCATACGGATATCAGCGTCATGGGGGCCCAGCTCAGGGAGGCTTTCATGGAAGCGGCCAGCCGCTATCCGGCGCTCATCGACACCAGCCGTATCGGCCTGGCGGGGCATTCGTCCGGTGCGGGCCTGCTGGGTTCCCTGGCCTATGAGCTGGTGCGCAACCAGAACTGGGGCGGGAACGGTGCGTTCATTTTCTCCTCGGCGCCCTGGATCGATTTCGACATGACGGACGCCATGCTGGCGGACTTCCCTCAGGAGGTGAAGCTCATTGTGCACACCTATGAGGACGACACCAGCACGGATATGCGCACCTATATTCAGCAGTTCGAGCCCCTGCCCATTCCTGATTCTGAAAAGGAGTTCATCATGTTGCGCCCGCTGAGCCTGGGAGGGTATGACTACGCGGCGGATCATCGCGTGATCGCCACGGGGGATGAAAACTACGGCGTTTTCGATGCCATGGACGACTATGGCGTGTTCCGCCTCCTCGAAGCCCTGGCGGACTACAGCTTCACCGGCAGCATGGAGGCCTGGCGGGTGGCCCTGGGCAACGGATCGGATGAACAGATTGGCATGGGGGAATTGCGGGATCTGGTGTCCACGGATGATCCACGGCCGATTCCCGGCAAGGTTTACGACTACCCCTGCGACTATTCCGGCAACCCCCGCCGCGCCCACTGCGCGGATTATGACCATGAACTGCCTGCTGCGGTGCTGCAGCAGCCGGTCAAACACAGGCTGACGGACGCGGCCAGTCCCCTGTTCGTCTGGGAGCCGGTGATTACCGCGGAAAGCTATTATCTGCAGATAAGGCCTGTTCTGGACAACGGGGAGCCGGACTGGAGCACCAGTTATGGCGTGGGGGGCATTACTCCCGCGGATGCGGGCTGCGGGGATGAACTGGCCTATTGCCAGTACCAGCCCGCCCAGGCCCTGCCCCGGGACAGCCGCTATGTGTGGTGGATAAAGGCAGACAGTGCGCAACGGGCAGGGGTGTGGAGCCGGCGAGGGTATTTCAGCCTGACCCCGGTGGCATTTTTTGCGGATGGGTTTGATTATTAACCTGGCGGGAGTGGCCCATGAAAACGGTTCAGGAAAATCTGTTGTATCTGTTCCTCACGGCAGTGGTCGTGGTGGGGGGCTATGCTTTTCTGCGTTATTCCTACCGGGTCATGGACAAGGCGCCCTTCACTCAGGAGATCGTGCTCATCATTCTGGGCACGGTGGCCACCATGCTCATTACCGCCATGCTCCTCAACAAACAGACGGAAGTGGAGCTGAAGAAAGAGCAGAGCATCAAGTTCATCGAACTGAAATCGGATATTTACATGGATTTCATTGCGCATATTGAACAGCTGATGCTGGAAAAAACCGTGACCGAGGAGGATCATGTGCGTCTGCAATTTCTCACCCACAAGCTGGCCATGGTGGCCAGCCCTGCCGTGTTGGAACAATATGAACAGTTTCTGCAGGTATTCAATCGCTCAACCCGGGACCAGTCCCTGGACAAGGATGAGGGAAACGCCATTTCCGCCGCCTTGGCCCGGCTCACGGTGAAAATCCGCCAGGACCTGGTGGGGGAGCTGGATGCGCAAGGGGTTTATGATGCGAGGGCCATTGACCAGCAGGTGATGGATAATGCGCGGGAGTCCAGTAATGGATAACAAATTGCATCTTGCCAATACCAATGTCCTGGATGAGCAGGTCATTCTCAGCCCCTTGGAACTGCGTGACAAACTGCCTCTTTCCGACTCCGCCCGGGAAACCGTGGCCCGGGGGCGGGAAGCGGTGAGAGGCATTCTGCGGGGGAAAGACTCCCGCCTGCTGGTGGTGGCCGGTCCCTGCTCCATTCATGATCCTGCCTCCGCCCTGGATTATGCCCGGCGGCTGAAGGCCCTGGCCGACGAACTGGAAGATCGACTGCTGATTCTCATGCGCGTGTACTTCGAGAAACCGCGCACCACCGTGGGCTGGAAGGGACTGATAAACGACCCTCACATGGATGACAGTTTCCACCTGGAGGAAGGCCTGCACATTGCCCGGCGGCTGCTCATCGATCTGGCGGCGATGGGACTGCCCGTGGCTACCGAGGCCCTGGATCCCATCAGCCCCCAGTACCTGGCGGATCTGTTTTCCTGGGCCGCCATTGGCGCCCGCACCACC
The DNA here is from genome assembly GCA_027030425.1 of Sedimenticola sp. Classification (GTDB taxonomy): domain Bacteria; phylum Pseudomonadota; class Gammaproteobacteria; order Chromatiales; family Chromatiaceae; genus Thiolapillus. The sequence continues at coordinate 191 of JALVEW010000009.1, read as the reverse complement.
GAATCCCAGACCCACAGGGAAATGGCCTCGGGCCTGTCCATGCCCGTGGGCTTCAAGAACGGCACCGACGGCAGCCTGGATGTGGCCATCAATGCCCTCCATGCCGTGTCCACCCCCCACAGTTTCCTGGGTATCAACCCTGAAGGGCGCACCGCCATCATCCGTACCCGGGGCAATGCCTGCGGCCATGT
>JALVEW010000008.1 GCA_027030425.1 Sedimenticola sp. | reverse complement strand
GATTCTGCGCAGTGGAGAACTGGAAACCCTGAGCCAAGATCAGGCCCCGGCGGTACAGAACCGGGTGCGGGGCGGCGCCTCCCTGTTTCGCCACCAGTCCCGCTGTCCTTTCCGGGCCTTTGCCGAGTATCGCCTGGGCGCGGGTTCCTTTCCCTGTGTCCATGGCGGGCTGGACGCCGCCCAGCGCGGCAGCCTGCTGCACCGTGCCCTGGATTTGTTCTGGGAGCAGACCGGGGATCAGCGGAGCCTCCTGAGCCTGAAAGACGAGGACCTGCTGACACGGGTGCGGGCAGCCGTGTCTTCAGCCCTGGCGGAGTTCGAGGCCCAGCAGCCGGGACTGCTGGGCCCCCGGGGGCGCAACATCGAGGACCAACGCCTGCAAAGCCTGATACTCAACTGGCTGGAAAAGGAAAAAAGCCGCGCGCCCTTCCGCGTGGTTGGCCGGGAACGGCGCTTTACCGGCTCGGCGCATGGCGTGGACTACCGCTTGTATGTGGACCGCATCGACGAACTGGAGGATGGCCGCCAGCTGCTCCTGGATTACAAGACCGGCCGGGTCAGCCCGGCAGCCTGGTTTGGCGAGCGCCCGGACGATCCCCAGCTTCCCCTGTACAGCACGGTGCTGGATACCGGGACCATTGCCGCCGTCGCCTTTGCCCAGCTGCGGCCGGAAGGTTGCGCCTTCAGCGGCGTGGTGGCGGAAGCCGGGCTGTTGCCGGGCCTGCCTTCCAGCCGGGGTTCCCGGGAAGCACGGGAGGCCACGGAAGACTGGCCCCGGGTGCTTGAGCAATGGCGGCAGACCATGGAAGACCTGGCCCTGGCCTTCAGCCAGGGCAGGGCAGAGGTGGACCCCAAGAACGGCATCACGACCTGCACGAACAGTTACTGCGAACTCATGAGCCTGTGCCGCTTCCATGAACAGGCCGCCGGAGAAAACCATGAAGCCTGACCTGCCTGTGGATCATGCCGTGCGCCAGGCGGCCCTGGACCCCAGCCGCTCCTTCATCGTTCAGGCGCCGGCGGGCTCGGGAAAGACGGGTCTGCTCACCCAGCGTTTCCTGGTGCTGCTTGCCGGGGTGGAGCATCCGGAAGAGATCGTGGCCATCACCTTCACCCGCAAGGCGGCAGCGGAAATGCGCGACCGCATCCTCGGCGCCCTGCGCCTGGCCGCTTCGGACGAGATTCCCGATGATGACTACCTACGCCAGACCCGGGAACTGGCCCGCGCCGCCCTGGCCCGGGACAGGGAGCGTGGCTGGAAGCTGCTGGACAATCCCGCGCGTCTGCGGGTGCGCACCATCGATTCCTTCTGTCAGTATCTGGCGGGCCAAGCGCCCCTGCTCTCGGGCCTGGGCAGCGGCATGGGGGTGGCGGAAGATGCCGCCGCCCTGTACCAGGAGGCGGCCCGGGCCACCCTGGAAGAACTGGAAACCGCCTCGTCCGTGGGCGAGGCTCTGGGCCTGTTGCTGGGCCACCGGGACAACGACAGCGAGCGTCTGGTGGAACTGCTGGCGGACATGCTGGGCCGAAGGGACCAGTGGCTGCAGCACCTGGGCCGGGGCGAGGAGCGCCTGACCCTGGAAGCCGCCCTGGCCCTGGCGGTGGAAAAGGGGCTGGAGGAGGCGCACCGCGCCCTGGAACCCTGGGCTGGCAGACTGTTGCCCTTGATGCGGTTTGCCGCCGATCATGTGGACGACCAGCTTCCTCTGGCCGGTTGCCGGGGCCTGGAAGATTTGCCCGGCAGCGGGCCCGGTGCTTTGGCCCAGTGGCAGGCCATTGCTGATCTTCTGCTCACCCGTGATGGCGCCTGGCGCAAATCCGTCGACAAGAGAAACGGCTTTCCCCCGGGGGCGGAAGAAAAGACGCACATGGGAGAATTGCTGGATGAACTGCGGGATCAGGAGGCGCTGGCGCGAATACTGGGTCAGGTGCGACAACTTCCCGCGCCTGCCTACCAGGAAGGAGAATGGCAGGTGCTGGAGGCTCTTTTGCAGGTGTTGCGCCGGGCCGCGGCTCATCTCCAGCTGGTATTCGCCGCGCATGGCCAGGTGGATTTTGCCGAGATCATGCTGCGCGCCCGCCAAGCCCTGTACGATGAAAGCGGCCCCACGGATCTGGCCCTGAAGCTGGACTACCGCATCCATCATCTGCTGGTGGACGAGTTTCAGGACACCTCGCGCAACCAGTACGAACTCTTCCTGGACCTGGTTGCCGGCTGGCAGCCCGGGGATGGCCGCAGCCTGTTCCTGGTGGGCGACCCCATGCAGTCCATCTACCGTTTCCGGGAAGCGGAAGTGGGACTGTTCCTCCAGGCCTGGCGGCACGGCCTGGGCGATCTGCCCCTGGAGCCTTTGCAGCTGGTGGTGAACTTCCGTTCCACCGGGGGCATCGTGGACTGGGTGAACCGCCAGTTCCCCCTGGTGCTGCCGGCGCGGGATGACGCCTTCAGCGGCGCCGTGAGCTATGCCCCTTCCCGGGCCTGGAAGGCGCAAGGCGTGGCGCCTGCCGTGGAGATTCATCCCTTCGCCGAACGTGACGACCTGGCCGAAGCCGAAAAGGTGCTGGAAATCCTGCGGCGCGGCCTTGCCGAAGAAAAGGGCGATATCGCCATCCTGGTGCGCAATCGCAGCCATGCCGAGGCCATCGCCGCCTGCCTGAACCGCGAGGGCATGGGTTTCCAGGCCGTGGATATGGAAGGCCTGGGCAGCCGTCCCGTGGTGCAGGATCTCATGGCCCTGAGCCTGGCCCTGCTGTACCCGGCGGACAGGACCAGCTGGCTGGCCCTGCTGCGCGGCCCCTGCTGCGGCCTCAGCCTGGAGGATCTTCACGCCCTGGCCCATGACGATGGCCGCTGCGTGGCCGAGCTGTTGGCCGACCCGGAGCGCCTGGACAGGCTCAGTACCGACGGCCGCGCCCGGGCGGCACGCCTGTGGTCACTGCTGGAGCCGGCCCTGAAAGATGTGGGAACCCGGCCCCTGGGCGACCTGGTGCGGGGGCTCTGGCTGGCGCAGGGCGGCCCCCTCGCCGCGGGCGAGGCGGGCATGGAGGACGCCGAGCTGTTCTTCGGTCTGTTGCAGTCCCTGGAAGCCGGCGGCCCGGTGACGCGGGAAGTCCTGCAGGACGGCCTGAGCCGGCTCTACGCCCGGCCGGACAGCCGTGGTGACGGACGAGTGCAGATCATGACCATGCACAAGGCCAAGGGACTGGAGTTCGATACAGTGATACTTCCCGGCCTGGGACGGATTCCCCGCGGCGACGCCAGCCGCCTGCTGTACTGGCTGGAGACCACGGACGACCGGGGAGAGGCCAGGCTCATTCTGGGGCCCATGAAATCCGCCGCCGAGGGCGAGGATCATCCCGCCTCGCGCTATATCAAGGAGCTGGAAAAGCGCAAGGGGCGGTACGAGGAGGGCCGCCTGCTCTACGTGGCCGCGACCCGCGCCAAGCACAAGCTGCACCTGCTGGGGCATGCGGCTTTCGACCGCAAGGGCGAGATCAGCCCGGCTTCCACCAGCCTCCTTGCCAGCCTCTGGCCGGCCCTGAGCAGCCACTGGGAAGCACTGGAGCCGCCGGAGGACGAGGATATTGGACTGACGGACAGCCGATCCCGGCCGCCCCTGCGCCGCCTGCCGTCCGACTGGTCGGCCCCGGCTCCTCCACCTCCGGTGAAAACCCTGTCTGACGCCCTGGAGAGCGTTCAGGGCGTGGAGTTCGACTGGGCAGGAGATCTGGCCCGCGCCGTGGGCGTGGTGGCCCATCGCCTGCTCCAGCACCTGGCGGAAAACGGCGCGCCGGCCCAGGGCGTGGACAGTCTGGAATCCGCGGCCCTCGTGCTGCTGCGCCGGGAGGCCGTGGGAGAAGATCAGCTGGAAGAAGGGCTGGTTCTGATACGCCAGGCCCTGGAGAACGCCCTGGCCAGCGAGCGGGGACGCTGGATTCTGTTTGGCGATCACCGGGATGCCCGTTGTGAATATCCCCTCACTGCCGTGGTGGATGGCCGTGTCCGGCACATGATCCTGGACCGGACCTTCATCGACGACCAGGGTGTGCGCTGGATCATCGACTACAAGACCGGACGTCACGAAGGCGCCGATCAGGAGGCTTTTCTTGACCGGGAACAGGAAAGATACCGGGAGCAGCTGGAAGCCTATGCCCGGGCCTTTCGCGCCATGGAGCAAGGCCCCATTCGCGTGGCCCTCTATTATCCGCTCATGGACGGATGGCGGGAATGGGAGCCGGTGGAGTAAAAGTATTTCCCGGCGGTGGACGTTCCTCTTCCCTCGGGGGGAAGGCAGGGTGAGGGGTCGGAGTCAAATCATCTCTGGTGGTTGAGATTTGGGATGTTCTCCTGATTTGACTTCGACCCCTGGGGGTCCTCTTCCCTTGGGGGGAAGGCAGGGTGAGGGGTCGGAGTCAAATCATCTCTGGTGGTTGAGATTTGAGATGTTCTCCTGATTTGACTCCGACCCCTGGGGTTGATTTGACTCCGACCCCTGGGGTTGGTTTCTGATAGCGCACACGCCTATCCCTTTTTCAGATCATCCACCGCCGCATCCAGCACCTGCACCTGGTTCAGGAGCTTCTTGCCGATGATGCGCGCCTTGTCCAGGATCTTCTCGCTATTGCTTTTAATAGTCGCCCCCCAGCGTTCGATGTCCGCCAGCCCCTTGACCTGCTTTTCAATGTCCCGGATGGCCCGGTCCATCTGCTCGAAATCCACCTGCTGATCCGCCTGTTCCGCCCTTGCACGGGAACACAGGGCGCGGGCCACGGAAACGGCTGCCTGCAGGAAGATGTCCGTGGATGAGTCTTCCAGATCCCAGAGAGTGAAAATATCGTTGCCGTAGCGGGTCAGGCTGTCCAGGCCTTCCGGCGCGGTGTGGCGGGAGAACACGAAGATGCCGATTTCCGCGCCCCGGTTCTTGCGCGCCGTGTCCATTTCCTCCCGTGCCTTGGCCAGGTCGTAGGCGCCGGAGTCCTTGGCCTCGATGACGATGCGGCTGCCCGCCGCCACATGCTCCGGCCCCAGCTCGATGACGATGTCGCCCACCTTGCAGTTGCGGATCAGTCCCGTGGTGCTGCCCGTGGCGGTGGCCAGGTCGCCGGCCTTCTGGCTCATGTCGCGCAGTACGCGGTACATCTCCTCCTCGAAGATGTTGCCATGGGTGGTGCTGCGGGCGGCCTCTTCCTTGCGCGCGGTCATTTCCGCCAGGGCGCTGCGCACTTCCTGCTGGAAATCCGTGGCGTCCTTGCGGTGCTGTTCCAGCACATCCAGCAGTTCCTTCCTCATGCGCGCCAGGGCCGAGTCGCCGGTATCCAGGGAGAACTCGGCGCTGATCTTCTTCTGGGCGTTTTCCACCCGGCTGACCAGGCGGCTGAGGGCGGAGTCCTCGTTGTCCAGGGAAAACTCCCGCACCACTTCCTTGATACTGTCCTGCAGGTTGCCCGTGAGCTTGCCGTGGTTTTCATTGAGTTCCCGCACCAGGCGGTTGAGGGCGCTGTCGCCGTTGTCCAGGGAGAACTCCCGCAGAATGCGCTCCCTGTCGTCGTTCAGCGCTTTCTCCAGGGCCTGGCTCATGCCATGCAGGAAGCCTTCGGGGTTCTCCGCGCTGAGCAGCCGAGCCAGGGGGCTGGCATCGCCCAGGTATTCCCCCAGGGTTTTCGCCAGCACCGAATCCTGAGCCCCCACCTGGCGGCGCAACACCTGCTCCAGCTCGCCGTCCCGGCGCAGCAGCCGCTCCAGGCGTTCGGGAAAGCGGCCGTCATTGGGGTCGAAGTATTCCCTGAGACTGGTGGCAATCTGCTCGGTAACCTGGCGGCGGTGCTCGTTCAGGCAGCTTTCCATGTCCCTGAGCAGCCGCTCGCCCTCGTTGCGCACGGCCTGGGCATCGATCTGCCCCTCCGCCTGGCGCAGGGCCATGACCCCGATGCGCAGGGCGGTGCGGATGAAATCGTCGCGGATACGGCCTTCCGGGTAGGCGGCGATCTC
>JALVEW010000007.1 GCA_027030425.1 Sedimenticola sp. | reverse complement strand
CGATCTTGCCGAAGCCCAGCAGCTTCATTTGCAGGATCACCGCCGCCAGATTGGTGCGCAGAATCTCCGGCTCGGTGAACTCGGGACGGCTGTCGAAATCCTCCTCCGTGTACAGGCGGATACAGATGCCTTCCGCCACCCGCCCGCAACGGCCCTTGCGCTGGTTGGCGGAAGCCTGGGAAATGCGCTCCACGGGCAGGCGCTGAATCTTGCTGCGATGGCTGTAGCGGCTGATGCGGGCAAAGCCCGTGTCGATGACATGGCGGATGCCCGGCACGGTAAGGGAGGTTTCCGCCACGTTGGTGGCCAGCACGATGCGCCGCTGGCCAGACGGCCTGAAGATGCGTCCCTGCTCCGCCGGGCTGAGGCGGGCGTACAGGGGCAGCACCTCGGTGACCTGCAGGCGGTGCTTGCGCAGGCTCTCGGCCGTCTCGCGGATCTCCCGCTCGCCGGAAAGGAACACCAGGATGTCCCCCCTGTCCTCCCGGGACAGCTCGTCCACGGCGTCCAGGATGGCCTGCTGGGTGGCGTCGCCCCGTTCACCGCCGCTCTCCTCGTCTTCTTCCGGCGGACGGTAACGCACTTCCACGGGATAGGTGCGGCCGGAAACCTCGATGATGGGCGCATCTCCGAAGTGCCGGGAAAATTTCCGCGGGTCGATGGTGGCGGAAGTGACGATGAGCTTGAGATCCGGACGCCTGCCCAGCAACTGCTTCAGGTAGCCCAGGAGAAAATCGATGTTCAGGCTGCGCTCATGGGCCTCGTCCAGAATGATGGTGTCGTACTCGTTGAGCCAGCGGTCCTGCTGGATCTCCGCCAGCAGCATGCCGTCGGTGAGCAGCTTGATGTGGGTGGTGTCGCTCACCCTGTCGTGAAAACGCACCTTGTAACCCACGGCGGTGCCCAGTTCCCGGCCCAGTTCCGAGGAAATGCGGCTGGCCAGGCTACGGGCGGCGATGCGCCGGGGCTGGGTATGGGCGATGCGTCCGAACACCCCGCGGCCAACGTCCAGGCAGATCTTGGGCAGCTGGGTGGACTTGCCCGAGCCCGTCTCGCCGCAGAGGACGATGACCTGGTTGTCGCGGATCAGCCCCCGGATCTCCTCCAGGCGGGCGCAGATGGGCAGATCCGGGGGATAGTCCGGCACCGGCAGGGAAGCCCGTCTCGCCTGGGCCAGGCCGCGGGACTTGTCCATACGCGCCTCCACGTCCGCCAGGGCCTCGGCCACATCATGTCCCTGGCGCAGGCGGCGGGAGATATTACGCAACTGACGGCGCAGACGGTGCCGGTCGCGGATCAGGCACTCATCCAGGCGTTGTTCCAGTCTATCGGGCATGGTTATTCGCCAGCGCTACAGGCCGAAGAAATGGCCACAAGGGCGTTATGGAGAACAATGAGACGCATGTCCACGGGCATCATTCCGGTACGAACAAAAGGGTGTACATGCTACCATTATGACGCCCGTCCATCTCTAACCAAGGAGGAGAAACATGGGAACCGGCACTATCGTCACCATCGTCATCGTGGTCGTCATTCTCGGCCTGATCATGTATGTCATCGGGATCTACAACACCCTGGTGACACTGAAGAACCGTTACAAGAACGCCTTCGCCCAGATCGAAGTGCAGCTCAAGCGCCGCTACGATCTCATACCCAACCTCATGGAAACCGCCAAGGCCTACATGAAGCACGAGCGGGAAACCCTGGAAGCGGTCATCAACGCCCGTAACGCCGCGGCCAACGCCCTGACCAAGGCTGCCGCCGACCCCGGCAATCCCGAGGCCATCAGCGCCCTGGCCGGCAGCGAGCAGGCCCTGGCCGGCGCCATGAGCCGCTTCAACATGGTCATGGAGGCCTATCCCGACCTCAAGGCCAACGAGAACATGATGCAGTTCAGCGAGGAGCTGACCAGCACCGAGAACAAGATTGCCTTCGCCCGCCAGGCCTTCAACGACGCGGTAATGACTTACAACACCTACCGCCAGTCCTTCCCCCAGGTGGTGTTCGCCCCCATGTTCGGCCATCCCACCGATGCCAGCCTGCTGGAGTTCGAGGACAGCGCCCAGATGCAGGAAGCGCCCAAGGTCTCCTTCTGAGGGTCTGACTCCCCATGGATTTCTTCTCCGCCCAGGACGACGCCCGGCGCAAGACGCGCTGGCTCGTCGTCCTCTTCGTGCTGGCCATTCTCTCCCTGGTGGTGCTGACCAACCTGTTCATCATGCTGTTCGTGGAATATTCCAACGACTACTATGTGCAGAATCACACCCCCATGACCTTCTGGGAGCAGTTCAACTGGTCGCGCTTTTTTGCCATCAGCGCCGGGGTCATCGTGGTCATCCTGGCCGGCAGCGGCATTCGCACCCTGAGCCTGCGCGGCGGCGGCAAGACCGTGGCGGAGATGATGGGCGGGCGCTTGGTGTCCGGCAACCCGCGCACGCCCCTGGAGCGCCGCCTGGTGAACGTGGTGGAGGAAATCGCCATTGCCTCGGGCACGCCGGTGCCCCAGGTCTATGTCATGGAACATGAGCCCGGCATCAACGCCTTTGCCGCCGGTTACAGCACCGGCGATGCCGTGGTGGCCGTCACCCAGGGGACCCTGGAGAAGCTCAACCGGGCAGAACTGCAGGGGGTCATCGCCCACGAGTTCAGCCATATCGTCAACGGCGACATGCGGCTGAACATCCGTCTCATCGGCATACTCTTCGGTATTCTCATGGTGGCGCTGATCGGCCGCCTGCTGTTCCGCTGGGGCGCCCTGGGCGGCAGCCGCAACAGCAAGGAGAACAACGGACTGCCCC
>JALVEW010000006.1 GCA_027030425.1 Sedimenticola sp. | reverse complement strand
CTTCGGCAACCTCATCAAGGCCGCCGTGAGCCGTCAGCGGGAGTATCTGGCGGACGCCTCCGCCGTGCAGTTCACCCGGGACCCCACGGGCATCGCCGGCGCCCTGATGAAGATCGGCGGCGACAGCCAGGGCGCCCTCATCAACCACCCGGACGCCGAAGAACTCAGCCACGCCTATTTCGAGGAAGGCGTCCCCCATCTGTTCACCTCCCTGTTCGCCACCCATCCCCCCCTGGAACAGCGCATCCGCAAGGTGCTGCCCAGCTGGGACGGGCAATTCGTGGTGCCGAAGAAGCCCGATCTTGCGGAGATTCAGAAAGAAGAAGACGCCAGAACCAAACCCCGCGTGGAGCCACAGGACATGATGCTGGGTGGCGTCATCCTGGGCAGCGTACTGGACAACATCGACAAGGCCGGCTCACCGGAAACCGCCAACGTGCAGCAGGCCCGGCTGATGCTGGAGTATCTGCCCGGTGAACTGCACGAGGCCGCCCAGGAGCCTTACGGCGCCCGCGCCCTCATCTACGCCCTGGTGCTGGACGAGAACCGGGAGGTGCTGGAGAAACAGATGTGGCACCTGCAGGACAACGCGGACACGGGCGTGGCCATACTCACGGAAAAACACATGGGCATGGTGAAACAGCTATCCCCCAAGCTGCGCCTCACCCTGGTGGATCTGGCCATGCCGGCCCTGCGCCAGCTGTCTCCGGAACAGTACCGCCGATTCAAGGACAACCTCCAGGCCCTCATCGAGATGGACGGCGAGATCACCGCCTTCGAATGGGCCTTGCATCGTATCATCCTGCACAACCTGGATGCCCATTTCGAGCACCGCATCTCCCCCATCGGCCGCTACAAACAGTTGTCCAAGCTGTCGCGGGAAATCGCCCTCATGCTCAGCTACCTGGCCCATAATACCCATGACAGCAAGATGGATGCCCTGCACGCCTTCCAGGCGGCGGCCAGGGAGCTGGAGATGGAAGGCCTGAAATTCCTCAACGAATCAGAGCTGGACCTGGACGCACTGGACCAGGCCATGGACAAGCTGGCCCAGCTCAAGCCCCTGCTCAAGCCCCGGCTCCTCAAGGCAGCCGCCGCCTGCGTCACTGCCGATGGCGAGGTCACGGCCCTGGAAATGGAGCTGCTGCGTGCTTTCTCCTCCCTGCTGGACTGCCCCCTGCCGCCCATTCCCGAAGCCGACGCATGACCGATGAGCGCCGGGCCCTGTTTCTCGGCCTGGGAGCGGTGCTGCTGTGGTCCACTGTGGCCTCGGCTTTCAAGCTCTCCCTGCAGTACCTGTCGCCGATTCAGCTGCTGTTCTGGGCCAGCCTGACCTCCGTGTGCATCCTGGGGTTGGTCCTGGCCTTGCAGGGCAGGCTGACGGAACTGATATGGCTGCCGCCAGGCTCCCTGCTGCGCTTGGGTTTGCCGGGCCTGCTCACCCCCTGGCTGTACTACCTGGTATTGTTCAAGGCCTACGAACTGCTCCCCGCCCAGGAAGCCCAGCCCCTGAACTACAGCTGGGCCATCACCCTGTCCCTGCTGGCCGTGCCCGTGCTGGGGCATCGCCTGGGGCTGCGACATCTGGGGGCCATCGCCCTGAGTTATTTCGGCGTGCTCATCATCGCCACCCGGGGAGCGCCTTTCAGCCTGGAGTTCAGCAATGGCCTGGGTGTATTCCTGGCTCTGGCCAGCACCCTCATCTGGGCCGCCTACTGGCTGTGGCAGACCTGGAGCCGGGTGGACCCGGTAACGGGGCTGTTCTGCAACTTTCTGTTCGCCCTGCCCTTCATCACCCTTACCCTGTGGTTTACCGAAGGCTTTTCCCTTCCCGAACCCCGTGGGCTGGCCGGGGCCGTCTACGTGGGCATGTTCGAAATGGGCCTGACTTTCCTGCTCTGGCTCAAGGCTCTGCAGCTCACTCGCAGCACGGCGCGCATCGCCAATCTCATCTATTTGTCGCCCTTTCTGTCCCTGGTGCTCATTCACCTGGTGGTGGGCGAGGAAATCCTGGCGTCCAGTTATCTGGGCCTGTTGTTCATCGTGGGCGGGGTGCTGCTGCAGGGCAACATCAGGAATGAGGTGGAAACTCCTTGACGATTTTCTCCGGCACCTCGCCCCGGCTCACCAGGGAAGTGGCGGATGCCTCCATGACCACGGTCACCATGACCAGGATCAGGGTGGGCATGATGGCGATGCGAGTCACCACGGTCACCAGGATCTGGGCCATGTGGGCATCCTTCATGCCCATGGTCAGCACCTCGGCAAGCAGCAGGATGGCGGCGGTGATGGCGTAGCCGATGAGCAGCAGCTTGCAGCGCTTGAAAGACAAGCGCCAATGCGCCGCCACGAACCAGCGGGACTCCCGGCGGCCGCGGAAATAGATATAGGTGATTACCGACAGGGACAGGACCAGGGGAATGAGCAGCCCCTTCAGGCCCACGCCCAGCATGATGGTGGCCGGCGTGAGCAGCAGGTGAAAGAAGAAGATGTTCAGCACGAACAGATCGTGCGCCCAGCGGGCGGCCTTCTTGTCGCTGTCGGAAACTTCCATCCCGGTATGCCTGTCAAATAATTGATAGGCGTTGATTCTAGACCGCTTCCAGAGCGGACGCAGTGATAAATCTCAGTAAACCATTGAACCATGGAAAACTGCCCCCATGTTGCTTGCATGGAAGTGGCATGGGAACTACACTGTGCCGCTCATCCAAGGATGCTTTCAAACCCTTACCGGGGGCGACACGGATTTCGACGCGGATAGCAAAACCTGAGGTGCATGTCGAGGATGCAGATTTCCTCGTAAATCCATCTGCAAACTGATAGTTGCCAACGACGACAACTACGCACTCGCTGCCTAAACACCAGTAGAGTGCCGTCTCACCGGAGCCGTGCCTGTGCGTCCGGACTTGAGGCGTCGATTCTCACAGGATCGCGATGAAGCTCGTCCGGGGTGGATTCGCTAAACTCTCACCGGACTCGCCACGAAACCGCCCTGTCCGTCGGGTGGTCAGTGGTTAAAACTCAATAGACCGGACTAAACATGTAGAGCCAAGGGCGGAGGATCCGCGGACGGGGGTTCGATTCCCCCCGCCTCCACCAAATGACGAAGGGTCACCCAGCGGGTGGCCCTTCGGCATTTTGAGCGGGGTGGATGAGAACCCCCGTTCGGGTTCGACGAGCAGCGCCGGGAGCGCTGCCGAACGCCGC
>JALVEW010000005.1 GCA_027030425.1 Sedimenticola sp. | reverse complement strand
CGCATGGCGGCCACCACGGTTTCCTCTTCGGGCCTGGGAAGCTTCCGCGGAGACTGAGCCTCCAATGCTTCCCGTGGCTTGTCATCTTCCTGCTGCTGGGCAAGAAATTCGGCAAAGGCGAGCAGGCTGGCCTTGCGGCCATCGTCCAGCCCGCCATACAACCGCAACAGGCGGCGCTGCTCCTTCGGCAGATTCAGGGGCGTGGGCGCAAACAAGGTCAGCTTTCTTCCTTGCAGTAGCCGCGGGCAAACTCCAGCAGTTCATCCATGACACGCACGCGGAATTTCTGCTTCTGGTGAACAAAGGAAAACGGCCGCTCCATGGGAGGATCCAGCTCCACTGCTACCAGAGTGCCCAGTCTGAGCTCCTTGGCGATGGTGGCCTCGGACACGATGGAAATTCCCATGCCCGCCTCCACCGCACCCTTCACGGCTTCGGGACTGCCCAGCTCCATGGCCACGTTCAACCCTTCCTTGCAGCCCTCGGCATTACAAATGTATTCCTCGATGACCTCCCGGGTGCCGGACCCTTCTTCACGGCAGATGAAGGGATACTCCAGCAGTTCATCCAGGTGCACCACGTCATGGCTGGCCAGGGGATGACCATTGGGAACAATGGCCACCAGGCGGTCGTTGCGGCAAGTCTCCACCACCAGGTTCTTGTTACCCACAGGCGCTTCCACCACACCCAGGTCGATAACGTTGTTTTCCACCATGGAAACGATGCCCTCGGTATTGGACACCTTGAGATGAATGACGACGTCCTGATACTGCTCGCGGAAATCACCCAGCAGCGAAGGCAGCATGTACTCCGCGATGGTGGTGCTGGCGCCGATGGTCAGAGAGCCGCTGATCTCCCCTGTCATATCCTTGATCATATTCTCCATCTCATTATAGAGATCGAAGATCTTTTCCGCGTAACCATATACAAGGCTGCCGGCGTCCGTGAGGCTGATGCGGTTGTGAGTGCGGTCGAACAGGCGGGTGTTGAAATATTCTTCCAGCTGGCGGACCTGGAAAGTCACCGCCGGCTGGGTCATGTGCAGGGTTTCCGCCGCCTTGGTGAAGCTGAGCAGGCGTGCAACGGTGAAGAAAACCTGTAATCTTCTGTCTGCCATGTTACTGATTGCTCCCGGTTCCGGGTTTCGCGGAGGTTGCCGCAAAACTGCGGTGTAAACATTACAATACCAGCGATAAATCCAGTTTATATTATAAACTGCTAAAGCATCAGCTTGCCACAAAAATGCGGGCAAGCATTTGCGTTTGGTCAAGAGCGCCTCTTGCCGATACGGCCATTTCAACGGTAGAGCCCGATAAGACTGGCATTTTGTCGGCATTTGACATAGCCTTTAGGGCAATATGCCACAATCTGATTGACCATCGCATTGCCCAGGGGGCATTCATGCACGAGTTCCAGCAAGGGAGACAACACAACATGAACAAAACAGCCATTCGCAAGCCGTTGGGCCTGCTTATTGGCGGCTTGATGGCCGCATCATCCTTCAGCGCCCATTCCGCCGGATTCGCCATCATCGAAAACAGCGCAAGTGGCATGGGCAATGCCTTTGCCGGCGCGGCAGCCGTGGCCGAGGATGCCTCCACCATATTCTTCAACCCGGCAGGCATGACTGAGCTGCAGGGCTCGCAAATGGTAATGGCCGGCCACGTCATCGTTCCCAGCGCGGATTTCAGCAACCGCGGCTCCTACATCAACCCGGCCCTGACCGGCGGGGCGCCCTTGTCGGGCACGCTTTCCGGAAGCGATGATGACGGTGGTGAGACAGCCCTTGTTCCAAACTTCTATTTCTCTACCCAGCTCAGCGACCAGCTGTATGCAGGCGTAGGCGTAAACGCTCCCTTCGGACTTGCAACCAAATATGACAAGGACTGGGTTGGCCGCTACCACGCCGTCCGTTCCGAGATCAGCACCATCAACATCAACCCCAGCATTGCCTACAAGGTGAACGACATGGTTTCCCTGGGAGGCGGCATCAGCGCCCAGTACATTCGCGCCACCCTGTCCAACAATGTCGATTTCGGCACCGTCTGCTATGGGTTGGAAGCCCAGATCCCGCAGATTCCCACCGGCACCTGTGCTGCAGTCGGAATGATGCCCACCGCTTCCGACGGCTACGCCAAGGTCAAGGGTTCCGACTGGGGCTTCGGCTTCAATCTCGGCGCAATGATTCACCTGACCGACCAGACCCGCATGGGCCTGGCCTACCGCTCCAACGTCAAGCAGAACCTGGATGGTGATGCCGACTTCCGTGTACCCACTGGCTTCCAGGCCATCCTGGACATGGGCATCCCCCTGTTCAGCGATACCGGCGCCACTGCGGACGTGAACCTGCCCGAAACCGCATCCATCAGCCTGTACCACGCATTCAACGACCAGTGGGCCATTCTCGCCGATGCCACCTGGACACGCTGGAGCCGCTTCGACGAGCTGGTCATCGATTATGACAATCCCGCTCAACCTGACACCGTGCAGCCCGAGAACTGGGACAATGCCATGCGTTATTCCCTGGGCGCCACCTATCGCCCCAACGACAAGTGGGCATTCCGCGCGGGTTGGGCCTATGATGAAACCCCCATCAGCAAGACCAGCGACCGTACGCCGCGCATTCCGGGAAACGACCGAACCTGGGTTGCCGTCGGCCTGGGTTACCAGCTGTCTGACAAGCTGGGCTTTGACGTGGGTTATGCCCACCTGTTCATCGATGACACCGACCTGAACGCCCTGGACCACAGCACCGGGCATCAGCTCATTGGCGTATACGACTCCGACGTGGACATCTTCAGCGCCCAGTTGAACTACAAGTTCTGACGGCGCCCGGAACCGAAACCACGAAAAAGCCGCTGTGACAGCGGCTTTTTCGTGACCATGAGAAACCCTGTGTACTGGAAAACGGGCATAAAAAAAGCCGCCTAAGGCGGCTTTTTTTGTGCGATTTCAACGAATTAGATATACATACAGATATCTGAATCCCCTGCAAATTCGAAGAAACGCGCCGCACCAGCCAGTTCGATGCCATCGATGAAGTCCGAAGGCTGCATATCGAACAGTTCCACGGTCATGTTACAGGCAATGAAGCGCACATCGGCTTCCTGACTGAGTTCCCGCAGTTCTTCCAGGCTTGCTACACCCTTTGCCTTCATCTGCTTCTTCATCATGGAAGTCATCATGGCTTCCATGCCGGGCAGCGCGGTAACCAGCACGGGCATCCACTTTTCCATGCCGCCAGGCATGGGCATACCCGGGTTACCCAGGGGAGTAACACGCAGGTGGTTGAGATCCTTTTTCAGCAGCTGCAGGCCGTAGAAGGTAAAGAAGATCTCTACCTCATAACCCAGTGCCGCGGCAGTGGAGCCAAGAATAAAGGGAGGATAGCCCCAGTCCAGGCTACCCTTGGTGGCGATAATCGCCATCTTTTTCTGTTCCATTCGTCTTCTCCCCTGCGACTGAACGCAGTATTTCAGATGTCAGGCAGCCGAATCAGGCCTTCTTGATCAGGAAATGGAACTTGCCACCTTCTTCCTTGGATTCCAGCAGCTCGTTGCCGGTCTGCTTGGAAAAGGCTTCGAAGTCTTTCACGGAACCGGGGTCGGTAGCGATGATATGCAGTACCTTGCCGGAATCCAGCGCCGCCAGCGCCTTCTTTGCGCGCAGGATAGGCAGAGGACAGTTCAGGCCACTTGCATCGAGTTCTTCATCAAAATCAGCCATGGGATTTCTCCAGTGTTTGTGGGTTAAATAACAGTGCTTTCTTATATTCTAACTCTCAGAGAAAGGCAAGCACCAGATGGAAATTTTCACGCGGGCGCGGCGATTTCATAGCCATGGCGCGCCCAGTCGATGATGCCACCGCGCAGATTGAAGGCATTGTTTACCCCCTGTTGCGCGAGAAACGCGCAGGCATGGTATGAGCGCGCGCCACTACGGCAATACAGGATCACGTCCTTGTCCCTGGGGAGGTCCTGCAGTTTCAGGGGAATGAGATGCATGGGCAGATGCTCCGATCCGGGCAGAACGCCCTGACGCACCTCCGCATCACTGCGGATATCCAGCAATACAACATCCTCGCCCGCATCCAGACGCTTTTTCAGCTCGGATACGTCGATCTCTTTGACTTGCATTCAAACCTCGATATCGGGTCAATGGCAAACTGAATCGATGTAGTATATTATAATATCCTCATATAATCAATGTATGTGTAGCATAAACGCTGGTAATGGCGTGGTTTTTATATTGTAAAACAACCGCTTATGCTATGCTCATCACCCATCCGCCACTTGTAACGGTAACCAAGCAATGGATTTTCTTCCCATTTTCCTGAATGTCAGATCCCGGCCCTGCGCCATCATAGGCGGTGGCGAGGTTGCCGCGCGCAAGTGCCGCCTGCTGCGCGATGCCGGCGCCGAGGTACATATCATCGCCCCCGAGCTGTGCCAGGAACTTAAAGGACAGGCCGCGGATGGACAAATCATTCACCATGCGCGCGAGTATTCCGATTCCGGGCTTCAGAATTACACCTTGGTGATTGCCGCCACCGATGACCCCGCGGTAAACAAGACCATTGCAGAAACAGCCCGGCAACAGAACATTCCGGTGAACGTGGTGGACGATCCGGATGCCGGCAGCTTCATCATGCCCTCGGTCATCGACCGTTCCCCTGTGGTGGCCGCCGTATCCACGGGAGGCGCTTCACCCGTGCTGGCCCGCCTGATCCGCGCCCGCCTGGAATCCCTGATTCCCGCCGGTTACGGACGCTTGGGCGAATTGACCGCGCGTTACCGAGACAGGGTGAAAGCCGCTTTTTCCAACCCCGACGACCGCCGGCGATTCTGGGACCGCATTCTCCAAGGCAGCGTGGCCGAGCGGGTGTTCTCCGGCCACATGGAGGAAGCCGAAGCAGTGCTGGAGAAGGAGCTGGAGACTTTCTCTCCCAGCCGGGGCATGGGCGAGGTCTATCTGGTGGGCGGCGGCCCCGGCGACCCGGACCTGCTCACCTTCCGCGCCCTGCGCCTCATGCAGCAGGCCGACGTGGTGGTCTATGACCGTCTGGTGGCCAAACCCGTGCTGGAGATGGTGCGCCGGGAAGCCGAGCGCATCTACGTGGGCAAGGAAAGGGACCGGCATGCCATGCGCCAGGAGGAAATCAACGAACTGCTGGCAAAGCTGGCCAAGGAGGGCAAGCGGGTGGTGCGCCTGAAGGGGGGTGACCCCTTCATCTTCGGTCGTGGCGGAGAGGAGATAGACACCCTGGCGGAACAGGGCGTGCCTTTCCAGGTGATTCCCGGCATCACCGCGGCATCCGGATGCGCCACCTATTCCGGCATCCCCCTGACCCACAGGGACTACGCCCAGTCCGTGACCTTCGTTACCGGCCATCTGAAAGACGGGAGCATGAATCTCAACTGGCACCAGCTGGCCCAGCCCCACCAGACCATTGTGTTCTACATGGGACTCATGGGTTTGCCGGTAATCATCGAGAAACTGGTGGAGCACGGCGTATCTCCGCAGATGCCCATTGCCCTGGTGCAACAGGGCACCACCCACCTGCAGCGGGTGTTCACCGGCACCCTGGAAAACATCCTCGAGGTGGTGGAGAAGGAGAAGCCCAAGCCCCCTACCCTCATCATCGTGGGAGAAGTCGTACAGCTGCACGAGAAACTTTCCTGGTACAAGGGAGAGAAGGCGGCCTACCAGGGCGCCACCTCCCCGATTCAGCCAGGCACGGAACTCAAGCCGCCGACGGATGGTTCCTGAATCATGACGGGGTCGGAGTCAAATCATGACGGGGTCGGAGTCAAACTCAAACAATGCTGAACAGATCCGATAATCAGGAAATCATCTGGTTCTGTTCCTTGTAAGGATTCCGGAGGCGTTTGACTTCGACCCTTGGAACACCATTGCAATACGAAGTAAGAATCATTATCATTTGGCTTTTCTTTTTATTGAGGGGAGCCTTTCTTGAAGTCTGCACATCTTTTGGCACTGAGCGTTGCGCCAATCCTGTTCTCAACCGTTCTGCATGCAGATCAGCCTGATACACGTCACGGCGCCGTTGAAGACGGTCATACCTACTATTCAATAGAAGGTGGCATGACCCTGACATGGCAGCACGCCTCCAGGAAATACATGGATGACGAGCTCTCGGGGTCCGTCGACCTGGTGGCCACCTTCCCCCTGCGCAGTGGAACCATTACCCTCTACCTCGAAGGCAGCACCACGCCGAAAGACAATGGCGTGGGGAGCTGGCTTCCGGAAGCCAACGCTGATTTGGGCACCGCCCTGGATGACGGCGGTAAGGGCAGGGTTCAGATTTCCGCCCTGCACTACAGCCTGGATACCGGAACATCCGTTCTGACCCTTGGGCTGCTGGACGCCACCGGCTTTCTCGATCGCAGCAGTGTGGCAAACGATGAGACGCGGCAATTCCTGGGAACCTCTTTCGTCAACAACCCCACCATCGAGTTCCCAGACTACCATCTTGCCATCGCCTGGCATTATCAGGCTTCCCCCAACAAACCGGGATTCACGCTCCTGGCAGGAAGCTCCCATGGTCTCGGAGACAATGAGGGAAATTACCGGCGGCTTGCGGAACTGAATACCGGGGACAAGGGCCTGTTCACCACCCTGGAGCTGTACGGATACACCAGCGGAGCACTGTGGCGGCTGGGAGTCTGGCGCAATGGTGCCTCGCACCCGGACCTGGATGGAAAAGGCAACGGCAGCAGCCAGGGCGTCTACACCAGCGTGGATTTCGATCTCCATGATCAGAAGTGGAACCTTCGCGCCGGCTGGGCCGATCCTTCCGTGTCCCTTGCCCAGGGCTTCATCTCCCTGTCAACGGAGCAGAGACTGAATCAATGGTACTGGGGCGCGGCGTTCTCCCACACTTGGGCATCCAGGGACACAGACGCCAGCGATATGCTGCATGCGGAAGTCTATGCCCGCTACGAAGTATTTCCCGGCCTGGAGATCAGCTCGGATCTGCAATGGATAAAAAACAGTGGCTTCGCCCAAGGCATGGGAGACAGCTGGGTTGCCGGCATACGCACTACCTGGCTCTTCTGACTCCAAGTGGGAAAAGTCTGTCTCCTTACTATACCGGATCTACCCAATCCTTGGGACGCAGCTGATCTTCCCGCAGGCGGGGGGTGAAGTACTCGTCGGCATAATCCAGGTCCACATCATTGCCCTCGCCATCTACCAGGGGCAGGTCGTAGTCCTTCCAGCCGCGGATACCCGTGGCCAGGGAGGCGACATTCTTGTAACCGAGAATCTGCAGGGAATGGGCCGCCAGCACGCTGCGCTGGCCGGACCGGCACACGACCACCACTTCACGCTCCCGAGCCCGGACCAGCTCGGGGATGGTTTCTTCAAAATCCCACTCACAGGCGGACTCGAGAATTCCCCTGGGCACCAGCATGGAGCCCTCGATATGCATGGCCTCGTACTCGTAGGGCTCACGCACATCGACGATGAGCAGATCCGGATTGGCTTCCAGGCGTTCTTCCAGATCCCAGGGCATGTGTTCCTTGATGGTGGTCAGGCAGTCCTTGATCAGTTCCAGAAAACGTTTCATTCGATGCTCACTCTGTGGTTCATTGTTGGACGGGATTCATTCCTGACTCCGCTTGCAGAAATGCTGCTCCACCGCGATGACCGCGGCCTCCACCCGGGAGTGCACGTCCAGCTTGCGCAGTATGGCCTTCACATGCAGCTTTACCGTGCCGTCACTGATGCCCAGGTTGCGGGCAATGACCTTGTTGCTCTGGCCCTCCGCCAGCAGGCAGAGTATCTCCTTCTCCCGGGGGGTGAGCTGGTCCATGGCCGATTCCGTCTTGTCCTGCTCACCCCCGCGCACGGCCCGGGCGAGCACCATGGTCAGTTCGCTGGCTACCACGGTCTGCCCCGCAACAATATCGTTCAGGGAACGAATCAGTTCATCAGGCTCCATATCTTTTAGCAGATATCCCTGGGCGCCGCATTGCAAAGACGCAATCAGGTCATTTTCCACCCGGCTGGTGGTGAGAATGACGATGGGCATCTGCATTCCCTTGTCACGCAGGGTCTTGAGCACTTCCAGGCCGCTCATCTGGGGCATGCGCATGTCCAGCAGCACCACGTCTGGCTGCCTTTCCAGAACCAGGCGGATGCCTTCCTCGCAGTCGCCCACGGCGCCCACCACTTCCAGCCCGCGCCGTTCCAGCAGTTCGCGCAGGCCGATGCGGAACAGGGCATGGTCATCAATCAACAGTATTCGCATCAGTCCGGGGATTCCTTCATCCATTTGTCATCGATGGGGCGGCGCTGGACGTCGGGATGATAGACCAGTTCCACGCGGGTGCCCTCACCCACTTCACTCTCAATGCGCAGTTCACCGCCCAGGCGCCGCGCCCGCTCTTCCATGATGGACAGGCCGATATGCTCGCCAGGATGCCCTTCCCGGGCAGCACCCTCGAAGCCCACGCCATCGTCTTCCACCAGCAGATTGTACCTGCCGCCGCGGCAGGTGAGCAGCACCCTGACCGTATGTGCCCGGGCATGTTTGCGGATGTTCGCCAGGGCCTCCTGCACGATGCGCAGCATCTGCATCTCCTCGGATGAGGAAAGCCGCACCTGGGAGCATTCCTGCTGATAGTAAGTGGCGACACCGGTTTCCGAAGCAAAGCGCTGTACCAGCTTTTCCAGGGCGGAACTCAGGTCCCGTCCGTCTATGGAGGCCCGGAAGCTGTTGAGTAGCTCGCGCAATTCCGTATGGGCCTCATCCACGCCATTACGGATACGCTCCAGGTCATCCGCAACGATCTGGCATACGACATCCTGTTGCTGCAGGCTGTCTTCCATCATGCGCACCTGGAAACGCAGGCTGGCCAGGGTCTGGGCCAGGGAATCATGCAGCTCATGGGCCAGGGCATTGCGCTCTTCATAGATGGAAAGGCGCCGCGCATTCTCATCCGAGCGCTGCTTGGCAACAGCCACCCCCAAGTGGCTGCCCACGGTTTCCAGCAGCTCCAGGATGTCTTCCCGGTCTGAAACGCCGGGACGTTCCACATAGATATCATATTGACCGAGCACATCACCATGGTACTCCAGGGGCACGGAAATCAGCTCCACTTCCTGTGGGGAAAACATTTTCCGGCCCAGCTGCTCCCGGCACCAGCGGCCATCGTACTCACAACAGATATCGCCCGGTGAAAGAGGCATGCCGCACTGGCAAATCTCCAGGGGCAGCAGCTCGGCCTCGCGTTGCAGCCTGTCATCCAGGCCGATGGCGCCCACCAGGCGCATCCTGCCCCCCAGCTGCACCACCCGGGCGCTGATGGCCAGGCCGTTGACCATTTCCTTGAGCACCCGCAGGAAACGCACCAGGAGCTCGTCCAGGTCCTCCACCTGGTTGATGGTGGCGGCCACGTCATAGAGTATCTTCAGGGAAGCGGTCTTCTGCGCCATGCGCGTTGTGTGGCGGGCGACGCGGCTGTCGATATCCTCGTACAGGTCCATCAGTTCTTCACTGATGCTGTCGATATCCCGCACCATGGTGGTGAACACGCCGGTATCCACGTCCGGCAGGCTGGCGCCGGGCTCTCCCTGGGAAAGCCGCGCCACGGAGGTTTCCAGGGCCACCAGGGGATCGAGGATCTGGCGCTTCAACTGGAACAGGGACGCGCCCAGCCCTGCCAGAACCAGCCCCACGGCAACAACCAGCATGAGCAGGAAGCCACTCGTTATCCCGGGAACAAGGAAGGCCCGCAGGGTGACAGCCGCCACCAGAGCCACTCCGGCGCAAAGCAGGAACAGGGGCAGGAGCAGCCGGCCCGTGCGCAGAATCTGCCAGATGGACGGGGCCGCGATTTCGTCCCTGAAGCCATTGCTTCTCCCGGTATTCATGTGGTGTTCTCCAGGGCGGAAGTCAGGGCCTCTTTCCGCCGTCGCCGCAGTTCCTCTCCCAGGGCCCGGCCTTCCCAGCCCTGCTGGCGCAGTTCCTCCCCGCGCACCCGGCCGGCGGCCTGCCTGGCCATTTCCAGCCGGGGCAGAAAATCCGCCGCCAGCTCCGGCATGCTCAGGGACAACAGCTGTTCCAGCGCCTCTCCCCGCTGCCGGAACAGGGGCAGCAGGTCCAGCCAGTCATCGGCATTCCGGAAAGAAGCGCTCTCCAGCCTGGCCCGAAGATCCAGCCATTCCCGCAACAGGGCGCTAGTGGAACGGTCCAGGGCCAGCCAGGCCGACAGCTGCTCCGCCGGATGATTGGCATCCACAGCGTACTGCAGTATGCCCACCAGCCGCAGTGGCAGGGCAGCATCTGCCTCCACGGCACGGGAAAGAACCTGCCAGGGTGCTGCCTGGTCATCCCCGTCATGTGCTTCCTGCGGAAGCCCGCGGGCCAGGACGGGAAACAATTGCTCCAGGGCACCGCAGGCATGCAGCACCTGGAAGAAGCGCCAGGGACGGTCGGTCATCAACGCCTTTTCCATTTCCTGGCGCACCCTGGCACCCTGCAGATGGGCAAGCTCGCCGGAAGCCACCATCTTTTTCATCAGCCCATGGGTACCGTGGGCCACCCGGAAACCCCAGGGCGCAAAACGGGCAGCAAAACGGGCAATGCGCAACATGCGCACAGGGTCTTCCACCCAGGCCGGCGTGACATGACGCAGCAACCCCAGTTCCAGGTCCTCCCGGCCATTGAAGGGATCGATGATATTCCCCTGCTCATCCTCGGCCATGGCATTGATGGTGAGATCCCGGCGGGCCAGGTCTTCTTCCAGAGTCACATCCGGGCCGGTTTCCACGGAAAATCCATGGTATCCGCTGCCGGTCTTGGTTTCCCGCCGGGCCAGGGCGTATTCCTCGCCGGTCTCGGGATGCCGGAACACGGGAAAATCCCCCGGGAGCGGCTCAAAGCCCCGCGCCACCATGTCTTCCTGCGTGGCGCCCACTACCACCCAGTCCCGATCCACCACGGGAAGCCCCAGCAGGCGGTCCCGCACGGCGCCACCCACCAGGTAAATCCGGGGAGGTTCGGCACTTTGACTTGATTGCGGATTATCAATGCCCATGTATTAGAAAAGATTAATATGTTAAATTATTACCCTGTCGGAGGACACGACGATGATACCGACTTTGTTTGGACTGGTGGCGGCCATGATTTTTTCCATCGTCACCTACATGATATACGGCCTGGAAGGTGTCATGCTCAGGGACTGGATCGATCAGGTTTTCCTGGCGATGATTTTCACCGGCATGGCCATCGGCGTGGCAAACGCCATCTGGCGCTGCCTGCCCTGCCAGTTGAGCAAGCTGACACACAGCAAGAAGCTGTCCGACACCTGGTGCAACAGCTGCGGGCACTGATCAGCGCAACCTTTTTCATCGAAGCTCCTGCTTGTTTCGGGCCGAGTCATCCTCGGCCCGTTTTTTTTGTTGCAACTCCCACATGTCCGCGTACACGCCACCCAGGGCGAGAAGCCGGGCATGGGTGCCCCGCTCGATGATTCGTCCCCGGTCCATGACCAGAATCTCATCCGCATCCACCACGGTGGAAAGCCGGTGGGCGATGACCAGGGTGGTGTGATGTTCCGCCACCTGAGCCAGGGTTTCCTGTATGGCCTGCTCCGTGCGGCTGTCCAGTGATGAAGTGGCTTCGTCGAACACCAGGATGCGCGGCCGCTTGAGCATGGCCCGAGCAATGGCCACACGCTGCTTCTCACCGCCGGACAGCTTGAGCCCGCGCTCTCCCACCAAGGTGTCCCAGCCATCCGGCAAGGACTCGATGAATTCGCGAATATGAGCCTGCTCGGCCGCGGCCTCCACTTCCTCGCGGCTGGCATCGATACGGCCGTAGGCGATGTTGTAATAAATGCTGTCGTTGAACAGCACCGTGTCCTGGGGCACGATGCCAATGGCGGCGCGCAGGCTGTTCTGGGTCACCTGGCGGATGTCCTGGCCGTCGATGCGGATACAGCCCCCGGTGACGTCATAGAAGCGGTACAACAGGCGGGCGATGGTGGATTTCCCCGCACCGCTGTGGCCGACGATGGCCACCTTGCGTCCCCCCGGCACCTGGAAACTCACATCCCGGAGAATGACCCGTTCAGGCTGGTAGGAAAAACTCACTCCCTCGAAGGACAGGCCGCCTTCGGTCAGTACCAGGGGGCGGGCATCCGGCGCGTCCCGGATTTCCGGCTCGCGCTCCAGCAGCTTGAAAATCAGATCCATGTCTGCCAGGGCGTACTTGATCTGGCGATAGACGATACCCAGGAAACCCAGGGGAATGAACAGCTGCAGCAGAAAGGCGTTCACCAGCACCAGGTCACCGATGCTCATGTCACCCCGGGTCACCCCCCGGGCGGCGAACACCATGATGAAAGTCACGCCCACGGCAATGACCGCCCCCTGGGCGAAATTCAGCAGGGACATAGAGGTCTGACTCTTCACCGCCCAGTATTCCCAATCCCCCAGCTTGCGGTCGAAACGGTCTACCTCCAGCTTCTCATTGCCGAAGTACTTCACCGTTTCGTAGTTGATGAGACTGTCCATGGCCCGGCTGTTGGCCTCGGAGTCCAGCTGGTTCATGTGATGGCGGAAATCCATGCGCCACTCCGTGATGGCGAAGGTCACCAGGGCATAGACCACCACGGTGCCAAAGGTGATAAACGTAAACACCGGATCATACTGGGTCACCAGAATCCCCCCCACCAGCAGGAACTCCACCAGCACCGGAAGGATACTGAAAGCCATGTAGTTGAGGATCTGGGCCACGGAGCGGGTGCCCCGCTCCAGATCACGGCTGATGCCGCCGGTCTGGCGTTCCAGGTGGTAGCGCA
Source organism: Sedimenticola sp. (assembly GCA_027030425.1). Taxonomy (GTDB): domain Bacteria; phylum Pseudomonadota; class Gammaproteobacteria; order Chromatiales; family Chromatiaceae; genus Thiolapillus. Next base: position 6,042 of record JALVEW010000005.1, on the reverse strand, counting down.
GGGACAGACGGTGCAGGTGCTCCAGCACCCGGGTGGAGAGGCGGCGCATGGCCCGGTAACGCACCTTGGCAAAGACGATGTCCCGCAACTCATTGAAAAGACTGGCGGACAGTTTCAGGGCGCCATAACCCAGCAGCAGGCCTATAGGCAAAACCAACACCTGTTCGGGGCGGTTCTCCAGGGCATCGACGATCTCCTTGAGCAGCAGGGGAACCCCCACATTGGCCACTTTGGAAAGCACCAGGCACAGCAGGGCAAAGGCCGCCCGCCCGCGGAACTCCCAGAGAAAAGGCAGCATATTCCTCAGGTTGTGCCAGTCGCGGCGATTCTTGTGCACCTGGGGAGACACCCCGCGTTCATGAACCATGCTATACTGAAACCCTGAATTAACCCTTGAAAATCAGGGATTTCCGCCCCTGACACGAAGAGCATGAATGATAGCAAACAGGAACACCTGGCGCTGGAAGAATCACTGGATGAGACCGGTTGCAGTTACAACGAGCCTTTCGCCCTGCAGGTACTGGGAGACAGCATGGAGCCAGAATTTCCCGATGGCTGCATCATCATTCTGGAACGCACGGACCGGGTCGCCCATGGCATGTACATCATGACCCTGGTGGAAGGCGTGCGCTGGTTCCGCCAGTACCTCAATGACGAGAACGGTGAACGCCTGGTCGCCCTGAACGACCTCTACCCGGAAATTCCCCTGGAAGGGCTGGACTGGAAGCCCGAGGCCGTAGTGCTGCAAAGGAATATCAAGCGTAAGGTCAAACACTACAGATACCAGGGAACGGCTGACTAGACCATGGTCTTCCGCCTGCTGCTCATGGCCGTAGCCCTGCTGCTGGTTTCCTGCACAGGCGACGGCGACGATCCAGCCGCAAAGAATGGCAAGCGCCAACCCATCCCCCTGTTGGTGGAAGCCGCCACCGTGCAGTCCGAAACCGTATCCAGGACCTGGCAGCGCATCGGCACCCTGGTGCATCGCCATGTCCTGCATGTCTACAACCAGGAAGAAGGACGCATCAAAGACCTGCCCTGGTACGAAGGCGACCAGGTAAGCAAGGGCGATGTTCTGCTCAGCCTGGACGACCGGCTCCTCCGGGCCGAGCTGAAAAAAGCGCGTGCCACCCGGTCCATGGCGGCGCGCAAGGTTGCACGGCTGGAACGACTGCGCAAGACCAACGCGGCATCCGAGGAAAACCTCATCGCGGCCCAGACCGAATTGGAACTCGCGCGGGCGGAGGTGGAAATTCTGGAAACCCGCCTGGGTTATACCCTGGTCAAGGCACCTTTCGACGGCATCATCACCGAGCGCCTTGCCGAACCCGGAGATGTCAAGCCGCGTAACAGCCACCTGCTCACCCTTGCTGATCCGGCCTCCCTGCTTGTGCGCGTGGAGGCCTCCGAGCAACTCATTGCCGACATCAGCAAGGGCGGACGGGCGCAGGTCATCCTGGATCTGCCCTATGTAGAACCCCTGGCAGGCCGGGTCTGGCGCATCTATCCGACACTGAATCCCCTTACCCGCCAGGGCAAGGTAGAGATACGCCTGGAACGGATTCCACCACAGGCGCAGGCTGGCCAGTACGCGAGAGTGGAGCTCACCGGCAACGAAAAACAGCGGCTGCTCATTCCCTTCAGCGCCCTGCGGCGAGACCGGATGGGTGAATACGTCTACATCATAGAGAGAAACCACGCGCTTCGACGTGATGTGCGCAGTGGCAGCCGCTTTGGCAGCCGCATCGAAATCCTGGATGGCCTCAAAGGCGGGGAACGCATCATCAAACGAGGCTTTATGAATCTGAAAGATGATACGCTCATCACAGTTTTGGAACAAACATAGTGGTAGATGACTTAAGTCATGTTGTTTCCCGCCCATACCGTCACTATGCTCCACAGCCCTGCGGGCCGATTGGCCAATGAAGTGCCGGCTGCTGCGACGCCGTAAATGCAGGCGGAGCATTTTTCAGCCGGAGGTCAGAGCATAGTTCCGGAGTTACACCCTTGAACGAGGTCAGAACTGCGATCAGCTCCGGTAATCCTGCAGTTATTTGGCTATACTGAAGCATACAAATATCATTCACCTGTTACTTGTGGACGGCATGTTATGAAGCCCAAGGTGCGCATCTTATCCTTCCTCTTTTTTTTCCTGTTCCTTGCTGTCGGCGGCGTAGAAGCTGTCGCTGCCGCCAACCTGACCATGGGCGATGCCATCAACAAGGCCGGCCGTCAACGCATGCTCTCCCAGCGGATAGTGAAAGCCTATGCACTGGTAGGGCAGAAAGTGATGCTCAGCGCGGCAAACCAGCTGCGGGATTCGGTAGCCCTGTTCGACAAGCAGCTTGCCGAGCTCACCGAGTTCGCCGCCACGGATGAAGAAAGGAAAACCATCGCGGAAGTTGCGGCCCTGTGGAAGAAATTCAAGGCCATGGCGACACAGAAGCCCAGCAAGGAAAATGCCGAGAAACTGGCGGCCATGTCCGACGAGGTGCTGAAGAAGGCGCACAAGTTCGTGCTCCTGCTGCAGGAGCGTTCCGGCACCAATGCCGGCAAGTTGGTCAATATCTCCGGTCGCCAGCGCATGCTTTCCCAGCGCATAGCAAAATTCTATGTACTGAAGAGCTGGGGGCTGGACAATCCGGAATACGACATCGGCATGCAAAAGGCTGTGGTGGAATTCACCGACGCCCTGCGCCTGCTGCAAAATGCGCCGGAAAACACGTCCGAGATCAACGACGCCCTGGCCAAGGTGGAAAAGGACTGGAACACCTTCAAGATCAGCAAGCAGCTCAAGGGCAACAACTACATCCCCTCGCTGGTCGTGCGTTCCCTGGACAAGATTCTTGCCCAGATGAATTACATCACGGCCCTGTACGCGGGCATTACCAAGTAGCCTGGCAGTCTGATATCCAAGTCAACGAATCCCCGCCCATGGCGGGGATTCGTTTTTCTGCCCGGTAATTGCCAAACAGGCTTCCCTGAGCTAACTTGAGGAGACAATGCCGACCGGAATCCGCATCTTCCGCAGCCCGATACACAACCCGCATGAACAAGATCCCTGAACCCCGGAGTGGCGGCATCGCCCGCTGGTCCATTCATCACCCGATTGCCGTGGTTATGCTCACCCTGGCCGTCATGGTGCTGGGGCTGTTCTCCCTGGGCGCCCTGAAGATTGACCTGCTTCCCCACATCATCTATCCCTCCATCGGCGTACGCGTAAACGATCCCGGTGTGCCGGCAACCATCATGGAGGACCGCATTACCCGGCAGCTGGAAGAACAGCTGGCCATCACCGAGGATGCCATCCACATCCGTTCCGCTACCCGGGAAGGGCGCAGCGCCGTGGACCTGGACTTCGCCTACGGCACGGACATCGATATCGCCCTGCGCGACGCGTCCATGCGCCTGGATCGTGCCAAGCGCTTCCTGCCGGACACCATAGAATCCCCCATCATCTACAAGCGTGACCCTTCCCAGCTGCCGGCAGCAGAGTATGCCATCAGCTCCAGTATTCTGGACCCCGTGGCCCTGCGTGAATGGGTTGATTACACCCTGGGAAAATGGCTGATCAACATCCCCGGCGTGGCTGCGGCGGAGGTGGCCGGGGGGCTGCGCCGGGAGATCCAGGTCATCGCCGACAGGGACAGGCTGTTTGCCCACGGCATGGACGTGCTGGACCTGGAAGACAGCCTGCAACAGCAGAACCGGGACGTGGCCAGCGGCCGCCTGCGCAATCCCACCACGGAAATCCCTGTACAGACCAAGGGCCGCTTTCTGAAAGTGCAGGATATCGAAGCCCTTCCCCTGGAGCTGAGCGCCAGCACGCCCGGCCTGCATGACATGCAGCTGGGCCAGCTGGCGCGGGTCATCGACGGTCACGAAGAGCCTCGCATGGACATCCGCCTCAACCGCCAGTCCGCCATCAAGCTGTCCATACAGAAACAGCCCCAGGCCAACACCGTAGCCACGGTGGACAGGGTCAACCTGCAGCTCAATGCCCTGCGGGAGCGGGGCCTGTTGCCCGAGAGCATAACAATCACCCCGGTGGGGGACGAGGCCCGCCACATCCGGCGTTCCCTGAACAACGCACTGAACGCCGCCCTGAGCGGCGCTGTACTGGCCATGCTGGTGGTGTACCTGTTTCTCGGCAGCATTCGCCGCACCCTGATCATAGGCAGCGCCATCCCCATCGCCATCCTGGTGACCGTCACCCTCATGTCCGCCGTGGACCTGACCCTGAACATCATGACCCTGGGCGGCCTGGCCCTGGGCATAGGCATGCTGGTGGACAGCACTATCGTCATGCTGGAGAACATCTACCGGCATCAGCGGCACGGCAAAGCCGGACTGGAGGACGCCAGCCGGGCAGCCGGGGAAGTGACCTCCGCCATCGTCGCCTCCACCTCCACCAACCTGGCCGCGGTGCTGCCCTTCCTGTTCATCGGCGGCCTCATCGGCCTGCTGTTCCAGGAACTCATCATCACCATCTCCGCGGCTATCCTGGCGTCCATGATCGTTTCCCTGACCCTGGTGCCCGCCCTGGCGGCACGCATTCCCGCCCGGAGCGAAGGCTGGCTGCGCCGCCATATCAACAGGGCCATGGAAGGACTGCAGAACGCGTACGCCCGGGCACTGGCCCGTCTGCTCAGGGTCGGATGGCTGGTGATCCTGGTATTCCTGGTATTGCTGGCCCTGACGGCGGAACAGCTGCTGCAGCCCATGTCCGCCTTCCTGCCGCGCATAGACGACGGTCGTGTAGGCATCTATCTCACCGCAGACCGCGGCATAGACGTTCGGGAAATGGATGTCCTGACCTCCCGGATAGAAAACCTGGTGCTGGAACAGCCCGAAACCGAATCCGTACTCACCACCGTGGGAGGCTTTACCTTTGGCCGCTCACGTTATCAGAGCGCCAACCGCGCCAACCTGCAAATTCAGCTCCACCTCACCCAAGACATGAGCACGGCCCGCTGGATCAAGCGCATGCGCAAGCTGACCAGGCAGCTGCAACTGGTGGGCGTGAAAATCCGCATCCGTCCCCGAGGCATACGCGGGCTACGTATCGGCCGGGGTGACGATGATGTGAACTTCCAGGCCAGAGGACCGGATCTCGACGTACTCACGGAAATCGGTGAAAAAATGGCCGGGCGCCTGCGCAGCTTGCCCGGCCTGCGCAACGTCAAGCAGTCGAACGAAAGCGTCACCATGGAACTGGCCATCCACCCCGACCGGGAAAAGATGCTGCAGTACGGGCTGGACATGAGCACCATAGGCAAGGCCGTGCGCTACGCCCTGGAAGGGCGCAAGGTGAGCAGCATGACCGATGGCGACCGCAGCATCGATATCGTGCTCATGCTCGACCCCCGGGACACCACCACTCCCGGGGACCTGGAAAACATCATCATGATGACAGGAAGCAGTCCCCGCACGGCCGTGCGTCTGGGGGACATGGCGCGCATCGAACTGAAGCCGGCGCCCGCCACCATCATCCGCGAGCAGCAGCAGCGCATCGTGGAGGTGAACGCCACCCTGGAAGAAGGCGCCAACATGGAGCAGGTCCTGCGCGACGCCCAGCGCGCCCTGGATGAGCTGGAACTGCCGGAAGGCTATTCCATTTACGAGGGCGGCAGCCTCAAGACCCTGCAGCAGAGCCAGGAGACGGGTTACCGTCTCCTGGGACTTGCCCTGTTCCTGGTGCTGGTGGTGATGGCCGTGCAGTACGAGTCCCTGCGCAATCCCCTCATCATTCTGTTCAGCGTGGTGTTCTCTCTCATCGGCGTGGCCCTGGGCCTGAAGCTCACGGACACTCCGATTTCCATGCCCGTGTGGCTGGGACTCATCATGCTGGCGGGCATCGTGGTAAACAATGCCATCATCCTGGTGGAATACATCGAGCTGAAGCGGCGGGAAGAGCTGGATAAACTGGCGGCCATCGTCACCGCCGCCCGGCTGCGCCTGCGGCCCATCCTCATGACCACCCTGACCACGGTGGCGGGCATGATGCCCTTGGCCCTGGCCTGGGGTCAGGGCTCGGAGATG
>JALVEW010000004.1 GCA_027030425.1 Sedimenticola sp. | reverse complement strand
GATCGACCGCCTGCACGATATCGTCGAGGCCATGGGCTTGCCCCTGCTGGTGGTGGACGGCGTGGAGGCGGACGATGTCATCGGCACCCTGACCCGCCAGGCGGCGGAGCAGGGCATGACCGCTCTGGTGTCCACCGGCGACAAGGACATGGCCCAGCTGGTGAACGATCATGTCAGCCTCATCGACACCATGAGCAACCGCTACCTGGATGCCGATGGCGTGGTGGAGAAGTTCGGCGTCAGGCCGGAGCAGATCATCGATTACCTGGCCCTCATGGGCGATGCCTCGGACAACATTCCCGGAGTGCCCAAGTGCGGACCCAAGACGGCGGCCAAATGGCTGGGGCAGTACGGCTCCCTGGACGAACTCATGGCCCACGCCGATGAGGTCAAGGGCAAGATCGGCGAGAACCTGCGCGCCAGCCTGGCGCAGCTGCCTTTGTCCCGGCAGCTCACTACCATCAAGACTGATGTGCCCCTGGACCTCGGCCCCAAGGATCTCAAGCCGGGCAAGCCGGATGTCGAGGCACTGCGGAAACTCTACGAGCACATCGAGGCCAACCGCCTGCTGGCGGCCCTGGAGGAGGAGAGCGGCGCGGCTTCCGAGGCCGCGCCAACCGCCCAGGACACTGACTATGCCCTGGTCCTGGACAAGAAGACTTTTGAGGACTGGCTGAAGCGCCTGGAAGAAGCGGCGCTGTTCGCCTTCGACACGGAAACCACCAGCCTGGATTACATGCAGGCGGAGCTGGTGGGGCTGTCCTTTGCGGTCAAGGCCGGAGAAGCGGCCTACGTGCCCGTGGCCCATGATTATCCCGGCGCGCCCGAGCAGCTGGACCGGGACTGGGTGCTGGCCCGGCTCAAGCCCCTGCTGGAAGACCCGGATCAGGCCAAGCTGGGCCAGAACCTCAAGTACGACATGAGCGTGCTGGCCCGCCATGGCATCGACATGGCAGGCATCGCCTATGACACCATGCTGGAATCCTATGTGCTGGACTCCACCGCCACCCGCCATGACATGGATTCCCTGGCGAGGAAATACCTGGATCACGACACCATCAGCTTTACGGACATTGCCGGCAAGGGGGCCAAGCAGCTGACTTTCAACCAGATCGATTTGGCGCAGGCCGCTCCCTATGCCGCCGAGGACGCGGACATCACCCTGCGCCTGCATCAAGCCCTCTGGCCCCGGCTGGAGCAGGAGGAAGGCCCCTGCCGGGTGTTCCGCGACATCGAGATGCCCCTGGTGCCCGTGCTCTCGCGCATGGAGCGCACCGGCGTGCGCATCGACACCGCCCTGCTGGAAAAACAGAGCGCCGAACTGGCCCGGAAACTCCACGACCTGGAGCAACGCGCCTACGAGATTGCCGGTCATGCGTTCAACCTGGGCTCGCCCAAGCAGATCGGCCATGTGTTCTTCGAGGAACTGGGCATGGAAGTGGTGAAGAAGACCCCCAAGGGGGCGCCTTCCACCTCCGAGGAAGTGTTGCAGATTCTCGCCGACAAGGGGGAGGAGCTGCCGGCTGTGATCCTGGAGCACCGGGGCCTGGCCAAGCTCAAGTCCACCTATGTGGACAAGCTGCCGGAGATGGTGAACCCGGACAGCGGCCGGGTGCATACCAGCTACCATCAGGCAGTGGCGGCCACCGGGCGTCTCAGCTCCTCCGATCCCAACCTGCAGAACATTCCCGTGCGCACCGAGGAGGGCCGGCGCATCCGCAAGGCCTTCGTGCCCGAGGAAGGCTGGAAGATGCTGGCGGCGGACTATTCCCAGATCGAGCTGCGTATCATGGCTCATCTTTCCGGTGATGAGGGCCTGCTTCGGGCCTTTGAGCAGGGCCTGGACATCCACCGCGCCACGGCGGCGGAGGTGTTCGGCTTCGATTCCCCCGAGGCCGTGGACAGCGAGGCCCGGCGCCGCGCCAAGGCCATCAACTTCGGCCTTATCTACGGCATGTCCGCCTTCGGCCTGGCAAGGCAGCTGGGCATAGGCCGTCAGGAAGCCCAGGAATACGTGGAGCTGTATTTTCAGCGCTATCCCGGCGTGCGCGAGTTCATGGACCGGACCCGCGCCGAGGCTCACGAAAAGGGCTACGTGGAAACCCTTTTCGGCCGGCGCCTCTACCTGCCGGAAATCAACTCCCGCAACGGCATGCGCCGCGCCGCCGCTGAGCGCACGGCCATCAACGCGCCCATGCAAGGCACGGCGGCGGATATCATCAAGCGCGCCATGGTGCGCATGGATGCCTGGCTGGGGGAGGAAAGGCCCGGGGTGCGCATGATCATGCAGGTGCACGACGAGCTGGTGTTCGAAGTGAAGGAGAAGCAGGTGGAGGCGGTGACGGACAGGGTGCGCGCCATCATGGAAGGCGCGGCGGAACTGTCCGTGCCCCTGGTGGTGGATGTGGGCCTGGGGGACAACTGGGAGGAAGCCCACTGATGGCGTTCAGCCCCAGCCGCCTGGAAAGCGCCCTGTCCGACAGTTCCGTCTGGGGGCTGCTCATCGCCAACCTGGCCACCATCGTCGTGGCGGTGATGCAGGACTGGAGCCTGGTGCAGGTGATGTGGGTGTACTGGTGCCAGAGCGTGATCATCGGCCTGTTCAATTTCTGGCGCATGATGAGCTTGAAGCGTTTTTCCACCAGCGGCGTTTCCGGCAGCAACGGCCCCGTGCGGCCCACGCCCAAGACCAAGCGGGAAATGGCCTGGTTTTTTCTTGCCCATTACGGTCTGTTTCACGGGGTCTATCTGGTATTCCTGGTCAGTGGCCTGTTCCGGGACAGGCCGGCGGCCCTGGCACCGGGATCCTTGCTCCTGGTATTGCTGTTCTTCCTCAATCACGCCTGGTCCTTCTTCCGCAACCGCAGGCGTGAGGCGGGCACGGTGCCCAACATCGGCACCCTGATGCTGCTGCCCTATGCCCGCGTCATTCCCATGCACCTGACCCTGGTGTTCGGCGGCCTGTTCATCGCCAACAAGTTCTGGCTGGTGTTCTTCCTGCTGCTCAAGACCCTGGCCGATCTCATTGCCCACGTTGCCGAACATGCGCGGCGCAGACGGCAGGCCCATGTCGTCAAAAATAGTAATTTTCAATGATTGATAATACTCAATAGCAATAATCTATTATGAGCATGTGAACAATCAATTGGGAATGCGGGCTTCCCGTCCCTATTCTGTATCCCAACGCCGGCCCTGTCCGGCAACAGAAAGTCAACACCAATAACCATGGAGATACAGAAAATGAGCAACGAAAACGTACAACAGGCATCTGCAATGCCCCGCCTCAATGAACCCGCCCCGGCTTTCGAGGCGCCCACTACCCATGGCGTGAAGAAGCTGGAGGACTACCGCGGCAAGTGGCTGGTGCTGTTCTCCCACCCGGCGGACTTCACCCCCGTGTGCACCACGGAGTTCATCGCTTTCGCCAAGCGGCATGGGGATTTCCAGGCTCTGAACACAGAGCTGCTGGGGCTGTCCATCGACAGTCACTACAGCCATGTGGCCTGGATTCGCAACATCAAGGAGAAGTTCGGCGTGGAGATTCCTTTCCCCATCATCGCCGATCTGAAGATGGACGTGGCCCGGGCCTACGGCATGATTCACCCGGGAGCAGCGGACACTTCCGCGGTGCGGGCGACCTTCATCATCGACCCCGAAGGTATCCTGCGGGCCATGGTGTACTACCCCATGACCAATGGCCGTTCCATCGACGAGTTCCTGCGCCTGATCCAGGCACTGCAGACCTCTGACGCCAACGGTGTGGCTACCCCGGAGAACTGGCAGCCTGGCGACAAGGTCATCGTGCCGCCGCCCGCCAGCGCCGATGAAGCCGAGACCCGTATGTCCGAAGGGTATGAGTGCACCGACTGGTACTTCTGCAAGAAGGCGCTCTGAGCCAAAAGAAATGAAACTCCTGACCGCAGCCCGGCAACGCGCTGCGGTTTTTTATGTCCAGGGATGGACTGTATGCCGCGAGAGGCCATGGATGGCCGGAGCGGCGCTTCCAGGGATGGACTGTATGCCGCGAGAGGCCATGGATGGCCGGAGCGGCGCTTCCAGGGATGGACTGGCAGAAAATAGCTCCTGCATTTTCTGCACTTCCGCCGTCCATGGCGGTCGTATGCCGCGGGAGGCCATGGCACTGGAACTGTTCCTGACAGTTCCAGCATTTCCTCCATCCATGGAGGTCATGGGCTGAAGCGGTGCATGTCCAGGGGAGTCAGGCAGCGGGGCTGGTGAATGCCAGCAGCTTTTCCCTGAAGTGTGGCCAGGGAGCGAAATGTCTGTCGACAGCGGCCCTGTAGTGTTCCACCAGTTCACCTGGATGCTGGTAATGCCTGTCGATATCGAAGGCTTCCTGCACCACGCTCACCCAGGCGGGATGGGGATCCAGGGCCAGGAATTCTCCCAGGAGGCGGGCCTGCTCGGGGCCAAAATCGTTCTCCAGGAAATGAAAAAAGCGCCCGGGGTGCCTGTCTTGCAGTTCCATGAACCAGCGGATCTCCGCCAGGATGGCATCCAGCACGGCGGTGATGTCCGGCGATTTCCCCAGCCCAAACAGTTTGGCGTGACCTGTGCGCAGGTTGGAGGTGGCGCAGTCCAGGGGATTGCGCACGGGTAGCAGGAAGCGCAGGCGGGGTTCGGCGTCGAATAGTTTCTGCAGGTCGACATTATGCTTGCGCAGGTGCAGGGAGGTGCGCAGGGACTCCTTCCAGAACAGGGAATGGATTTCGTCTTTGATGAGCGTGTCGCCGAAATGCTCGCGGTACAGACGGCCCAGTTTGTGCTTTTCGTCGAAGGCGTGGGAATGCACAATGGAGCCGCCGGTCTTGCCCCGCTTGCCCTTGGTGGAAATCTGTATGGCGTAGCGCAGAAAGTTGTCGGTTGTTTTCCTGTCCGGGTACAACAGGAAATCCAGCGCCGGGTCTTTGAAGATGCGTGCCCCGCCGTGGTTCAGCACCTGGCAATGAGGATGCAGAAACAGGATGGAGGCCGTCAGGGTGGTGAGGTTCCGGTAAGGTCCCAGGGCCAGGCAGACGGTGCGCAGTTGGGAGACGTCGATGTTCCGGGACGCCGCCATGTCTTGTTGTTTTTCCTTTTCCAGGCGGCGGGCTTCGAGTTTGCGGCGGATGGCCTTGGGTAGAAGATGCACGGGCGGTTGTCGGCTTCGGGGCTGGTTGCGATGCAGCAGATTGTAGGCTGTTGGCTGTTCTGATACCAGTATGGCGGCCGGCGTCATGCCTTCACTTCAAACCCCATGTCCTTGACAAAATCGATCTGTCTCTGGTCGAAGATGCCCAGGTCATGTTTCCGGTAGCGGCCCGAGGTTCCGGGGGTTCTGGGAATACGGTGGAGGGCCGCCCGCCGGGCGTTGGGCATATCCAGGCCAAGGAAGTCGAGGATGTGGTCCACCTCTCTACCGGGAGCGGCGCAGAGGCGGGAATGATTGACCATCAGCAAATCCCCCCGCAGGGTTTTCGCCTTCTCCATGACATCCCTGGTGGTTCTGATCCAGTATTCCAGCTGTTTGTAGGATTTCTCGTCTTCCGGCATGTCCGCCGCCAGTTCAATGCCGTACCTGGGACCCCAGTTGAACAGCTGCATCTTGTTGTCGGAAAACGCCATGTCCAGGCCGTGCCTGAGTACATGCAGGTATTTCAGGTTGTCGAAGCAAGCGTCGATTTCGCTGAGATAGATGTGGGTGTTGGGCTCTTTCCAGCCCCAGGTTTCACGATGCCTTACCGGGCCCAGGGTCTTTTCCAGCAGCCTGGCGTGGAATCTCACCCGCTCCATCAGGCCCAGGCCATCCGCCCTGGTCTTGAACAGTATCCCCGCGCTGGCAAGGGACAGATGATTGCTTTCCATGTATTCTTGGAACACCCCCAGGCGCCGATCAATGGCTTCCGGGGAGGCCGTGGCCCGAAAGTCCCTATTCCTGAACAGCCGCGTGAAAATCAGGTTGTCCAGGGGGGCGTTCAGGTGATCACCCAGATACAGGCCCGCGTCCATGAGTATCCGGGCGATGGCGCGGGTGCCGCTTCCTCCCAGGGCGCCGATGGCGATGACTTTTTTCATGGTGTTCTGACTGGGTTTCCGGAAATGAAATGGGTTGGTGGCTCGGGGCTGACAGTGTTCCGGGTCAGGGAACGCCGTACACCCATCCCTGGGGCTTGACGGTGGCCTCCATGCCACCGACATCCCTGACCCGGAACACTGTCAGCCCTTGAGTGGTATCGCGGATGGCCTGGATAATGAATCGAATTGTAATCAATCCTGAGAACGGGGATAAGTGGAATTGAGTCCTGAGGAGGATCATCTGGCCCGGACGCCGGTCACCCGGCTCAAGGGCGTGGGGCCGAAAAGCGCCGAGCGCCTGGCCCGCCTGGGCATAGAAACGGTGCAGGACGTGCTTTTTCATCTGCCCCTGCGCTATCAGGACCGCACCCGGGTGGTGCCCATGGGGCAGCTGCGCAGTGGCGAGGAGGTGGCCCTGGAAGGTGAAATCGAACATGTGGAGATTCGCTTTGGCCGCCGCCGCTCCCTGCTGGTGCATCTGTGTGACGGCACCGGGCGGGTGATCCTGCGTTTCTTCCATTTCAGCGCGGCCCAGAAGAACGCCCTGAAGAAGGGCATGCGCCTGCGCTGCTTCGGCGAAGCGCGCAATGGTCCGGCCTGCCTGGAGCTGATTCACCCGGAGTACCGCCCCATTGGCGGGAATGATGAGGCCGAGGTGGAAGCCAGTCTCACGCCCATCTATCCCACCACCGAAGGCATGCATCAGCTGAGCTGGCGTGACCTCACGGAAAAGGCCCTCGCCCTGCTGCGCGACAGCCGCACCGGCCTGCAGGAGTGGCTGCCGGCGGAGCTGTTGCGGGAACAGGGTTTCATGGCGCTGAGCGAAGCCATTGCTTATCTGCACCGCCCGCCGCCGGACGCGCCCCAGCAACTGTTGCTGGAAGGCCGTCATCCCGCCCAGCAGCGCCTGGCCTTCGAGGAACTGGTGGCCCACCAGCTCAGCCTGCGCCAGGCCCGGCAAATGCAGCAGCGCCACCAGGCCCCGGCCCTGCCGGGAGATGGCGCGTTGCGCAAGGCCCTGCTGGATGAACTGCCCTTTTCCCTCACGGCGGCCCAGCAGCGGGTGCTGGAGGAAATATCCGCCGACCTGGCCCGTCCCCGGCCCATGCTGCGCCTGGTGCAGGGAGATGTGGGCTCGGGCAAGACCATCGTCGCTGCCCTGGCGGCCCTGCAGGCCATGGAGTCGGGCTGCCAGGCGGCCCTCATGGCGCCCACGGAGCTGCTGGCCGAGCAGCACCTGAAGAACTTTCGCCATTGGCTGGCGCCCCTGGGGGTGGAAGTGGGCTGGCTGTCGGGGCGGGTCAAGGGCAAGGCGCGGGCGGCCTTGCTGGACGACCTGGCCCAGGGGAAAGTCCGCCTGCTGGTGGGCACCCAGGCCTTGTTCCAGGAAGATGTCCACTACCATTCCCTGGGGCTGGTCATCGTGGACGAACAGCATCGTTTCGGCGTGCACCAGCGCCTGGCCCTGCGGGAAAAGGGCGCCCGGGGCGGCCTCTGGCCCCATCAGCTCATCATGACCGCCACCCCCATCCCCCGGAGCCTGGCCATGACCGCCTACGCCGACCTGGATCTGTCCGTCATCGACGAACTGCCGCCGGGAAGAACGCCGGTGAGTACCCTGGTGGTGTCCGACCAGCGCCGCGAGGAAATCATCGGGCGGGTCCGGGCCGCCTGCGCCGGCGGGCGTCAGGCTTACTGGGTCTGCACCCTCATCGAGGAGTCCGAAGCTCTCCAGTGCCAGGCGGCGGAGGATGTGGCGGCGGCGCTGCAATCGGCCCTGGAGGGGCTGAGGGTGGGCCTGGTGCACGGTCGCCTGTCCGCCCAGGAAAAGGAAGAAACCATGCAGGCATTCAAGGCCGGGGAGATTCACTTGCTGGTGGCCACGACGGTCATCGAGGTGGGGGTGGACGTGCCCAATGCCAGCCTCATGATCATCGAGAACCCCGAGCGCCTGGGGCTGTCCCAGCTCCACCAGCTGCGCGGCCGGGTGGGCCGGGGCAGCGTGGAAAGCCACTGCGTACTGCTTTACCACCCGCCCCTGGGACAGACCGCCCGTGAACGCCTGGCGGTGCTGCGCGACAGCAACGACGGTTTCGTCATTGCGCGCAAGGATCTGGAGCTGCGCGGTCCGGGGGAGGTGCTGGGGGTGCGCCAGACGGGCGAGATGCAGTTCCGCGTTGCCGACATCCTCCGCGACCATGCGCTCCTGGACGACGCCCGGGCGGCGGCGGATCGGATCCTGAAGGATTATCCTGAAAGGGTGGTGCCCCTGGTAAAGCGCTGGCTGGGCGGCAATACCCGTTACGCCAGGGTGTGACCCAGAGCCCAGGGGTCGGAGTCAAATTCCGCCCCAGCTGCTACAGGGCACGGGATCAGACGGTTCCGCGCCGTCTAATCTGCCCAACACTGTCCCAGTTTGACTCCGACCCCGACCAGCTGCCTGCCCCTGTTCCAGGGGTCGGAGTCAAATCCCACCCTAGCCGGTGCAGGGAAGGGTATCAGGCGATTCTGCGCCGTCGAATCCGCCCAACGATGTCCCCATTTGACTCCGAGCCTTTAGGGTTTAGCGACGTGGAAACCTTCTGGGCGTGTCGCCCATGATTTCCCGTACCACTTCATCAAGATGAATCCTGTCCCTGAAATACCGAGTGCATGCCATCTCACGATATGCCCTGTTTCGTCTGGATGGTTCTTTGCGATAGATATTAATCCACAGATGACAGTTGTTACCGAGGGCCTGCTTTTGCTGGAGTTTCTGTTGCCATTTTGGTGTTGGCTTTCCTCGGCGTTCGATGTACTTGGTTTTCCCGTTCATCGTTATACACCCTGGGGCCAAAACCTGAGCTTGGGTGTTTGAGAAAAACATGGCTACCAAAAATATCCCAAAAGCCTTCATTGCAGCGTCCATGTTTGTTTTATTTCAAGGAAAGGGGCTCGGCAAATCGTAACGTGCTGACAGAGTGGGGACAATGGATGGGAATTGTGGTGGCCAACACATCTAACGACCGGTTGTAACCTGATTATCCATCGCAGGGGTAACCCCGGGGTCGGAGTCAAATTCCGCCCTAGCCGTTGCAGGGAAGGGTATCAGACGATTCCGCGCCGTCGAATCCGTCCAACATTGTCCCTATTTGACTCCGACCCCTGAAGTTGGAGCCACTGCGCGGAATCGAACCGCGGACCTACGCATTACGAGTGCGTTGCTCTACCAACTGAGCTACAGTGGCGAATCCGGGGAGTATAAAGCCTCTTGAAGGGGAATCAAGAGACTATTGGCGGATTTATTGGCGGCCATTTCCAATTACCCATGAAACCCTGTGGTAGACATCGTCTAAATCACCTGTATGATGCAAAGAAAAACACAGTAAAACACTAGGTAATTAAGAGGTAAGTGAGTAACATGAGTATTGAAATTCCCCCCCGTGATGGAGATGGCTATCTGCTGAACATGAACGACTGGACGCCGGAGATCGGCAAGGCCATGGCGGAAGCTGACGGTTTTGATATGACCGAGGACCGTTGGGAGCAGGTCTTGAAGGCGCGGGAATACTACGAACAGCACAACGTGGTTCCGCCCATCCGCAAGTTTTCCAAGTACATTGACGTGGACAAGAAAGAATTGTTCAAGCAGTGGATGACCGGTCCCATGAAGCCCATCAGCAAATATGGTGGTCTGCCCAAGCCTACCGGTTGTGTCTGAACAGCGGTAAGCAAATCCAGAAAAGCGCCTTTCGGGGCGCTTTTTTTATGACTTTTATTGCCGGGAAATGGAAATCTTCCCGTTTTCAAGGCGTATCCGGCGTGTTCCCTGCAGCAACTCCTGCAGGGGAATTCCCGCCACCTGTTTACGCCAGCCTTGCAGCAGGGCGGCTTTTTCATCGCCGCCGAGCAGAGCCGCCAGGTCCTTGCGGCTGGCAATGGCCTGGGGTGACAGGCCGGCCTCCAGGGCGATGAGGCGCAGGGCGGCGCTCATCAAGTCCAGGGTGGCTTCCTCCTCGGGGGTGGGACGGGCGGTCCGGTGGCTGTCCCGGGGCCAGTCGGCCTTTGGCAGCTGCAGGGCCTGGCGTATGCGTTCCAGCAGATCGGCCCCATTGTGTTTCACGAACTTGCTTTCCACCCCGCGGATTCTTTCCAGGGCTTTGAGATCCGTGGGGGCGCGCCGGGCGATTTCCAGCAGCACGTCGTCTTTGAGAATCCAGCGCCGGGGCAGGTTGCGTGCCAGTGCCTGTTTTTCCCGCCAGGCGGCCAGGGCTTGTAGCACGGCCAGCTTTACGCCCTTGAGATGCTGGCGGCCCTTGACCTTCTTCCACATGTCCATGGGGTTCAGGGCGTAGGTGGTTTCCGCCGTCAATGATTCGAATTCCGGTTTCAGCCATGCCAGGCGTCCCTGTTTCTCCAGGGCCTGTTTCATCTTCAGGTAGGCCTGGCCGAGAAAGATCACGTCATCCAGGGCATAACGCAGCTGGGCCTTGTCCAGGGGGCGGCGGGACCAGTCCGTTCGGGAGTGGTCCTTGGCCAGTTCCACCTTGAGCACCTGCTGGATGAGCTTTCCATAACCCACCTGGTCGCCATAACCCAGCAGGGCGGCGGCGGGTTGGGTGTCGAATACCGGTTGAGGCAGAGCGCCCCATTCGTTGAGAAAGATTTCCTGGTCCTGGCGGGCGGCATGAAAGACCTTTTCGATGGAGGGATCCAGCAGCAGCGCCTTCAGGGGGGACAGGTCTTTCAGGGCCAGGGGATCGACGGCGGCAGCCACCTTGTCGTTGGCCACCTGGACGAGACACAGGCGGGGGTAATAGGTGCGTTCGCGAATGAACTCCGTGTCCACGGCCAGCCAGGGGCTGTGTTTCACCTGCTCGACGAAATCCTGAAGCTGTTGGGGCGTTTCTATGAACAATTCCTGCATGCTGGAGTGATATGTGGCAAAAAGGATGGGGTATGATACCCGCATTACGCGCAACAGCAGGAGCTTTATGCATATTCACATCCTGGGCATCTGCGGCACCTTCATGGGAGGCATCGCCCAGATTGCCAACGCCCTGGGGCACAGGGTCACGGGTTCCGATGCCGGTGTCTATCCGCCCATGAGCACCCAGCTGGAGGCATCGGGTATCGACCTCATGGAAGGCTGGGACCCCGCCCACCTGGAGCCGGCGCCGGACATGGTGGTGGTGGGCAATGCCCTGTCCCGGGGTAATCCCATGGTGGAGTACATGCTGGATCGCGGCCTGCCCTACACCTCCGGCCCCCAGTGGCTGGCGGAGCAGGTGCTCCAGGGGCGCTGGGTGCTGGCGGTGGCGGGCACCCATGGCAAGACCACCACGGCCTCCATGCTGGCCTGGATACTGGAGCATGCGGGGCTGTCTCCCGGTTTTCTCATCGGCGGCGTGCCGCGCAATTTCGATCGCTCCGCCCGCCTGGGGGAGACGCCCTTCTTCGTGGTGGAGGCGGATGAATATGACACCGCCTTCTTCGACAAGCGCAGCAAGTTCGTTCACTACCGTCCCCGCAGCTGTGTGCTCAACAACCTGGAGTTCGATCACGCGGACATCTTCGAGGATTTGGCCCAGATCCAGCGCCAGTTTCATCACCTGGTGCGCACTGTGCCAGGCAACGGTCTTATCGTTTCTCCGGCGGATGACGGGAACCTGAAGGAAGTGCTGGACATGGGCTGCTGGACGCCGGTGGAAACTTTCTCCGCATCGGCCACGGCGGCCTGGCAGGCCGGGGGCATGGTGCCGGACGGCAGCGCTTTCGATGTCATCTGCGAGGGAGAACCGGTGGGCCGGGTGGAATGGTCGCTTACCGGGAAACATAACGTGAACAATGCTCTGGCCGCCCTGGCCGCCGCCCGCCATGCCGGGGTGCCGGCCAGGGTGGGAATCGAAGCGCTGGCGCGGTTCGAAAACGTCAAGCGGCGCATGGAGCTGCGGGGCGAGGTGGATGGCGTCCGGGTGTTCGATGACTTTGCCCATCATCCCACGGCCATTGCCACCACCTTGGCGGGCCTGCGCAATCAGGTGGGGGATGGCCGTATCATCGCCGTGCTGGAGCCACGCTCCAATACCATGCGCATGGGCATCCATGCCGAAACCCTGCCGGCTTCCCTGGAGGCGGCGGACCAAGTGTTGCTGTTTGCTCCGCCGTCCCTGGACTGGGACGCGGAAACCGTCATGGCGCCTCTGGGCGACAAATGCCGGGTGCTGCCAGTCACGGAAGCCATCATCGAGGCTCTGCGTGACGGGCTTCGCGCTGGTGACACGGTGCTGGTGATGAGCAACGGCGGTTTCGAAGGCATACACGAGCGCATTCTGGCCATGCTGGGAGACAGGCCGTGAGCGTCCGGCCCATTGCCGTGGCTTTCACCGGCGCCTCGGGCATCGCCTATGGCCTGCGCCTGGTGGAACGCCTGCTGGATGCGGGAAGGGATGTGCAGCTGCTCTATTCCCAGGCGGCCCAGGTGGTGGCGCGCATGGAGCTGGATCTGGAACTGCCATCCTCGGCGGCCCAGTGTGGCGAGCTGTTGCGCCAGCGTTTCGGCGTGGGGCCGGAGCGGCTGCAGGTGTTTGGTCGCCAGCAGTGGACGGCTCCCGTGGCCAGCGGTTCCAACCCGCCGGACGCCCTGGTGGTCTGTCCCTGCACCACGGGCACTCTGGCGTCCATTGCCCGGGGCATTAGTGACGATCTTATCGACCGGGCCGCGGATGTCATGCTCAAGGAGCGGCGCAAGCTGATTCTGGTGGTACGCGAGACGCCTTTCTCCGCCATTCACCTGGAGAACATGCTGGCGGTGACCCGCGCCGGTGGCGTGGTGATGCCGGCCAACCCTGGGTTCTATTACCGGCCGGAGAAAGTGGAGGATCTGGTGGATTTCATGGTGGCGAGGATTCTCGACCACCTGGATGTGGCCCACGACCTGCTGCCCCCCTGGGGGGCGAGCAGCTCATGAAAGTTTCTGCTACAGCAGGAAGAAGGCGGCGGCAAAGGCCGCGGCGGCAGAAAGGACGGAAATGAGGGCGGATTTCGCCAACATGCTGCCCTGCAGGCTGGATACCTTCTTCTCCATTTCCTTGAGGCTTGTTTCCACGTTTTTCTGGGTGTCCTTGAGACTGTCCCTGAGCTCCGCCAGGCGTTCGTTGAGCAGGTCGTCCATCTTCATGTTGACATCGTTGATGAGGTCTTCGCGCAGGCGGCTTTCCTGTTCCTTGATATCGTCCAGGCCGGTTTCCACCTGCTGACGCAAGGCTTCGAGCTGAATACGATGGTTGCCGGCATCCATGGATAGCTGTTCCTTGACCTGGGCGGCGATGCGTTCGTCCACCTTTTTCAGGCTGTCATGCAGGGGCTGCAGTTTTGCCTCGCTGGACTGGGCGAGTTCACCCAGTTCCCGCGCCAGCTTCTGTTCCACGGAGCTAACGTCTTCCCGAACCCTGTTCAACAGCGTCTCGACCTGGGCCATGATGGCATCCATGTCGAAGGCAGGGGCGGCTTCCACAGCTGCCTGCTCCTCTGGTTCCTCGGTAGCCTCGGGGGCAGCCTCGATGTCGATTGTGGCCAGTACGGCCTGGAGCCTGTCTGCCTGGGGTGGCTTGGTGAGTACGCCAATGGCGCCGGCTTCCCTGGCCATCTCTTCCAGCTTCTCTCCTTCGTTACCCGTGCACAGAACCACGGGAATATGCGAGGTCTTTTCATTGCTGGTAATGGCGGTGGTGGCGGCAATGCCTCCCATGCCAGGCATGGACTGGTCCATGAATACGATATCGATGTCTTCCGTGGCGATCTTGTCCAGGGCTTCCTCCCCGGAAGCCGCCATTTCGACCTCCAGTCCCTGATCCTTGAGCAGCTTTCCCATGGCGAATCGTGCTGCCTTGGAATCATCTACCAGTAATACCTTCATTTTTGTCTCCGTTAGGGTGCTGGGAACCGGGCTATTTATACTACAAGCAGGCCGGCAAGCCACCCGTGCATGCGCAAAAATGTGAAGCCGGTGAAATCATTACTGTGGAGGTGAACTGCGCCAGACCAGCAGCAGCTGTCCGTCCCTGACTTCGCGCTTTCCCAGTTCCGGGGTGTCAAGATCATTTTTTAGCCTGTTGAGCACGCTTTGTCCATCCCGGCTGTCCCTGGGCCAGGCCAGCAGCCCCAGCCACTGTCTCCTTTCCTGCATGATGGCTTCTCCCAGCCAGATGGGCTGACCGGTTTCTTCCAGCAGCCAGTCGCCGGGCCAGAAATAGATGGTTTCGCGCTTCCCCCCGACAGGTCTTGCCAGCACCAGGGGCGACATCTGTCCGCCATGGCTGTGAGGCAGCAGGGGCAGTTCCTGCAGGTCGCTGCCGGTGGCCAGCATCTTCAGCCATTCCAGGCCATGGGCAGGGGTCGTCTGCTTCCAGCCGGTTTCCTCCAGCCTGGCGACCAGAGCCTTGAGCGGCCCGGCGTACTGGAGATTCAGGGGGCGATCCTTGCGTTCCATGATGTCGCTGCGCCAGGGGGGAAGCCTGCGCCAGCCATTGTTGCGCCATTCCTCCAGGCTCATGCTGCCCTGCACCTGCTGGGTGAAGGGGCGGGGTGGCGGGGCCTTTACTCCCAGGGCGGATGCCGTGCCCAGCAAGACAACGCTCAGGCCGGTGATCAGGGCCAGCCTGCCGGCAATGGGATGGTCCTGCACATGAGTGCGGTAGGCCATGCCCACGGCGGTGGTCCAGATGATGCCGCCGCCCAGGGCTTGCAGTACCGCCAGCAGGCCGGAGCCCAGGTAGAGCTGGGCCAGCATCACCGCCATGACGAGTACGCTGGCGGTGGAATAGATGCGCCAGCGCCGCGGGTGAGGCAGGGGGGTGGCCACCAGCACGGCGGCCATGCCGAAGAATACGGTGGCGCGCAGCACGAAGATGTCGGGTATGACCGCCAGCAGGGACGGGTTCTGGCGCATCAGGGCTTCAAGGATGATACCCAGCAGCCAGACGCTGCCGCAGGCCGCCAGCCAGTGGCGGGTGGCCCGGCGGTGCCTGGCGATCCACAGCACCAGGGACACCACCAGCAGCATGGCCAGGGTGGCGCTCTTGCCCGCCATGGCGGACAGGGCCAGCATGATGTGGTCTCCCACGGGGTTGGCCAGGCTCTTCAGGCCCACATGCAGGGCGTTGTCTGCCACCAGCAGGGGCGCGGCGGGCAGCAGGGCAATGACGGCCAAAAGCAGACTGGCCAGTACCAGCAGGCCGGCGAGCATGGCCAGGCCCATGGATTCAGGATGACCGGGATCTCCCAGGGCGCGGGCAATATGGTTCAGTTTTGGATGACGCTCTCCAAAGCCCAGAATCCACTGTACCAGCTCTTTGCCGTGAGGCTGGATGACCAGGAACAGGCGGTGGGACAGCCAGGCCAGGAACCACAGGCTGGCCAGCAGCAGCACCAGCAGGATCACCAGGCGCAGGGCCACCTCCGAGGCCAGCTCCATGGACGCGCCGAAGGCCATGCCGGGCAGCAGATAGGCGGGGGCCCAGGCCAGGGCAGAGATGACATTGGCCAGCAGGAAGGCCCCGGTGGACATGTTCATCATGCCCGCCACCAGGGGAATCACCGCCCGAACCGGGCCGAAGAAACGGCCGATGGCCACGCTCTTGCCGCCGTAGCGCTGAAAGAAGGCCACGCCCTTTTCCAGCATGGCGGGGTGCTTGTTGAAAGGCCACAGGCGGGTGAGCTGCTGCTGATAGCGTTTGCCCAGCCAGAAGCTCAGGCCGTCACCGGCCACGGCCCCCAGCACCGCCCAGAGCACCATGGCCTGGAAGTCCAGGGCGCCGGCGCCGATGAGGGCGCCCACGGCGAACATCACCGCCACCCCGGGCACCACCATGCCCACCACCGCCAGGGATTCGGCGAAGGCCATGAGGAATACGATGAGGCCGGCCCAGTGGGGGTTGGCGCTCACCCATTCCAGGAGCTGCCGGAAGGCGTCGGCCAAGGTCAGATTTCCCGTTTAAACTGGTTTATAAGTTCGAACATGGGGTCTAGCCTGAACATTTCACCCGGTCGCTGAAAAGATATTCTATGTTGCTGAACATCATGAAGAGCTTTGAACATTGGATATAGTGCATACCGTACATGGCTGTGGTGGTCGGGGTCGGAGTCAAATGGGGTGGATGTCGGGAAATTCCGGTGGCATGGAATAGATTTGATCCCGTTCCTTGTAACACTTGGATGGAATTTGACTCCGACCCCTTTGCACTAAAACATAATGTCTACAGGCTGGCGAAGGCCTTGCGCGCCGCGGCCAGGGTGGCCTCCAGGTCCTCGTCGCTGTGGGCCGCGGACACGAAGCCTGCCTCGAAGGCGGAAGGTGCCAGGTACACCCCTTCATCCAGCATGGCGTGGAAGAAGCGTTTGAACCTGTCCTGGTCGCAGGCCGTGGCGCCGGCGAAGTCCGTCACCTTGTCGGCATCGGAGAAAAACAGGCCGAACATGCCGCCAACATGGTTTTCCGTGACCGCCACGCCGGCTTCCCGCCCGGCTTCCGCCAGGCCGCTGATGAGCCTGGCGGTCTTGTCTCCCAGGGCCTCGAAGAAGCCGGGGGCGGAAATCAGTTCCAGGGTCTTGAGACCCGCCGCCATGGCCACGGGGTTGCCGGACAGGGTGCCGGCCTGATAGACCGGCCCCAGGGGCGCGATCTTCTCCATGATCTCGCGCTTGCCGCCGAAGGCGCCCACGGGCATGCCGCCGCCGATGACCTTGCCCAGGGTGGTCAGGTCCGGGGTGATGCCATACAGGCCCTGCACCCCGCCCAGGCCTACGCGGAACCCGGTCATGACTTCGTCGAAGATGAGCACCGTGCCGTACCGGTCGCAGACTTCGCGCAGGCCCTCCAGGAAGCCGGGCACCGGGGGGATGCAGTTCATGTTCCCCGCCACGGGCTCGACAATGATGCAGGCCACTTCTTCACCGATCTGGCTGAAGGCTTCCTTGACCTGCTCCAGGTTGTTGTAGTCCAGGGTGATGGTCTGCTCCGCCAGGCAGGCGGGCACGCCGGGGGAGGAAGGCTCGCCCAGGGTCAGGGCGCCGGAGCCTGCCTTGACCAGCAGGGAATCCGAATGGCCGTGATAGCAGCCTTCGAACTTGACGATCTTGTCCCGCCCCGTGTAACCCCGGGCGAGGCGGATGGCGGACATGGTGGCTTCGGTGCCGGAGGACACCATGCGCACCATTTCGATGGAGGGCATGAGTTCGCAGACCTTGTCGGCGATGCGGATTTCCAGCTCCGTGGGGGCGCCGAAGGACAGCCCCCGGGGTACGGCCTGCTGCACGGCCTCGATGACCTCCGGATGGGCATGGCCCAGGATCATGGGCCCCCAGGAGCCCACGTAATCGATGTAGCGGCGGCCTTCGGAATCGAAGATATAG
This sequence comes from Sedimenticola sp., assembly GCA_027030425.1. GTDB lineage: Bacteria > Pseudomonadota > Gammaproteobacteria > Chromatiales > Chromatiaceae > Thiolapillus. The sequence continues at coordinate 1,443 of JALVEW010000004.1, read as the reverse complement.
GCGCCGCTGGCGTGGTCGATGAATACCGGATCACCGCCCACGCCTTTGAAAGCGCGCACGGGGGAATTCACCCCGCCGGGAATATGTTGCTGGGCTTTTTCGAAGAGTTCGTGGGATGTGCTCATGGGTTTCCTCGGAATGCTTGGAATTGTTGGGCGATGGCGCGGGCTGTCCCGGCAATGTCCGCCTGGCCGAACAGCCCCTGGATCATGGCCACCATGTCCACGCCGGTTTCGATGACGGATGGGGCATTTTCCGGGGTTATGCCGCCGATGGCAACCAGGGGCTGTGTCAGCTCGACCCGCGCCTGGCGCAGCAGTGCCAGCCCGGCTTTGCGTGCCTTGGGCTTGGTGGACGAGGGGAAGACCGCGCCGAAGGCCAGGTAGTCCGCGCCGGCCGCGGCGGCCCGGCGGGCGCGGGCCAGGTCGTCATAGCAGGAGATGCCGATGATAACGCCGGCGCCCAGACGGGCCCGGGCTTCTTCCAGGGCAGTATCGTCCTCGCCCAGGTGCACCCCCTGGGCGCCGCTTGCCCGGCACAGTTCCGGGTCGTCGTTGATGATGAGCAGGGCGTCATGGGCTTTGCACAAGCTGGCCAGGTCCCGGGCGTCGGCCAGGCGGCGGTTGCTGTCGGTGGACTTGTCCCGGTACTGGAGAATGCGGGCGCCCCCCCGCAGGGCGGCTTCGGCCAGATCCAGCAGTTTCCGGCCGTGCAGCCCGTCGGGGGTGATGGCGTAGAGTCCGCGCAGCTTCTTCACGGGCAGCGTCCGGGCACCATCTGCCCCCTCCCGGGCTGAAAAGCGCGCTGCAGGGCGTTCCAGGTGTAGTGCTGGGCCGCGTCCACGGCGGCTTCAAGGGCTTTTCCCCGGGCCAGGCCCGCAGCCACGGCCGAGGCCAGGGTACAGCCGGAACCATGGTAGCTGCCAGGGAGCTTTGGCCATTGCCAGTGGCGGATGTGTTTTTCCCGGTACAGGCTGTTGGTTACCTTGCCGTGCTCGGACTCGTCCGCGCCCGTGATGAGAACCGCCGGGCAGCCCCTGTCACCCAGGGCGCGGGCGCAGTCCTCCGGCGTGACCGCGTCGCTCAGTTCCCGGGCTTCCCGCCGGTTGGGGGTGATGAGGCTGGCCAGGGGCAGCAGGGGGCCAAGGATATCCGCGGGACTCATGGCCTGGCCGCCGCCGGAGGCCAGCACCGGGTCCAGCACCAGAGGGACTTGCGGCAGGGTTTCCGCCAAGTGCCGCACCACCCTGGCAGCACCGGAGCCGCCCAGCAGCCCCACTTTGATGGCGGAAATCCGGTAGTCCTCCAGGATGCGCCTGGCCTGCTGCCTTAGCAGGGCTTCGGGCACTGGATGGACGCCATACACCCGAATGCTGTCCTGCTCCGTCAGACAGGTCACCAGGGATGCGGCATGGCAGCCCAGGGCCGTCAGGGTTTCGATATC
>JALVEW010000003.1 GCA_027030425.1 Sedimenticola sp. | reverse complement strand
ACCCACGCCCTTGACCTGGCATTGAATAACAACAAAACGCATACCGCACAAAACAGGTGAAAATGCGCGAGGTGTTCGAGCAATTACCACGGCATTCAATAATGAATTCCAATCCCCGGCATATAACTACAATTCGACGCCAAATCCGTCATGTTGCAACACGACGAATCCGTCGAATAAAATTCCGGCGCCGCCGTAACTCATTGATATTATTAACACCCATTGCCGTTAGGGCACCAATAACGTGGTGGGAAAACGCTGCAGACTTGAGGGGACTACGAAGAAAAACCAGGCCGAGACCCCACCCTTCAGGCTCGAGGTTCCGGAAATATCACCGAAATCGTCCCTGAATCTCTGTCATTGTCGTTTCCCTGCATGTCACTGTCTCAAAAAATACTACAACAGCAATAGGGGAATGTATAGCCATGCCCCAACGGGATCGATCCCATAGGGCACCCAGGCCCCGCTTCCGCCGAAATGCGCCATGGCAAGGTTTGGCGAACATCCAACATGAATGATGCTTCCCACAAAATACCCACCAATCCATCCTTATCTGATACCCTCCCGGTAATCCCCTTGTCCGACTTTTCACCGTGAGCAACAGATCCTCCATCCGTCTCATCCTGGCCCTGCTGACCGGCGTTGCCCTGCTGTTCGCTCTGCTGCTGGGCATCTTGCTCACGGACACCCTGGTGAACATCTGGCACAACCTGCGGGAGGCGCCCCTGTGGCTGCAGCTGGGGGTGCTGAGCCTGTTGCTGCTGTTCTCCCTGTTCTCGGGCTGGCTGGTGATTCGGGTGCTGCGCCCTCCCCGCACCCTGCCGGATGCCGGGAACCAGGCACCACCGGACCGGGAAACCCTGGAGAAGCAGTTGGCGCAGGCGCGGGAACAGGGCCTGGATACAGCCATGGCGGAACAAGAGCTGGAGAAGCTGGAACGACGCCGCCAGGCCGGGCGGATTCATGTGGCCCTGTTCGGCGACATCAGCAGCGGCAAGTCCAGCCTCATCAAGGCCCTGCTACCGGATGCCGAAATCAGCACTGCCGTCACCGGCGGCACGACAAGGGATATCGAAACCTATACCTGGACCAGCCCCGCCGGCGATGAGCTGGTGCTCACGGACATGCCGGGGCTTGACGAGGCCGGGGGTGATCTGGATGACCTGGCCCGCCGGGAGGCCCTGCGCGCCCATATCGTGCTCTATGTGGTGGACGGCGATCTCACCCGCACCCAGGCCAGTGAGCTGGCCGCCCTGCTGAAGCTGGACAAGCCCACCCTGGTGGTACTCAACAAGAGCGACCGCTACAGCGACGCCGACCTGGAGCAGGTGCGCCAGCGCCTGCAGCAGCGGGTGGACGAGCTGGGCCGGGCGGAAGTGGTGCCGGTGAGCACCGGCGCGACCGTCATGGCCACCCGCCTACTCCCCGACGGCCGGGAAGAAACCGAGGAAAGACGTCTGCCTGCCAAGGTAGACGCCCTGCAGCAGGCGCTGCAGCGTATCATCGACAGCCACGCCGACACCCTGGACAGCCTACGCGACAGCGCCGTGTTCGTGCTGGTGCAGCAGCACATGGACGAGCAGCTGCGCACCCACCGCCGGGAAGAGGCGCAGAAAATCGTCACAAGCTATGCCCGCAAGGCCGTGGTGGGGGCCATTGCCGCCATGACCCCGGGCACGGACCTGCTCATCCAGGGGGTCCTCGGCACCCAGATGATAAGGGACCTGTCGAAACTGTATGATATACCCGTGCGCAAGGTGGACACGGAACTGCTGCTGGAGCTGGTGCAGAAGCAGGTGCGCAGGCATCTCACCCTGGTGCTGGCAGTGGCGGGCAATGCCCTGAAGGCTTTTCCCGGCATGGGCACCGTGGCCGGCGGCGTGCTTCATGCCGTGGCCTATGGCTTCCTGTTCGACGCCCTGGGCAAGAGCCTGGCCGCCTCCCTGGACAGCCGCGGCGAACTCCACCCCCTGCAGGTGGCCAACCAGTTCGAGGATCAACTTGGTGAAGATATCAAAGCGTCTGCGGCACATTATGCCCGACTGGCTTTTCAGGAAATCAGCCGACGCAAGCAAGACGACTGAGGAGAAAAACCCGGATCACCTGGATCTGGCCCGGGAAAGCCTGGACGCCCTGATCAATGACCCCCGGGTACCCGAGTCCGTGCGCGAATCCCTGCAGCGGGACTACGAAGAAGTCCAGGCCATGCTGGAGCGCCTGGAACACGGCCACCTGCACATCGCCGTGTTCGGCCGGGTCAGCGTGGGCAAGTCCGCTCTGCTCAACGCCCTGCTGGGGGAACAGCGCTTCAGCACCAGTCCCCTCCATGGTGAAACCACCCGCGCCGAACGGGGCCAGTGGCGGGAATACGAGGCCGGCGGCGTGTTTCTCATCGACACCCCTGGCATCAACGAGGTGGATGGCGAGGCCCGGGAAGCCCTGGCCCGGGAAGTGGCCGGTCGCGCCGACCTGGTGCTGTTCGTGGTGGATGCGGATCTCACGGAAACTGAAACCCGCGCCCTGCGGGAAATCGCCGCCCTGCACCGCCCCATACTGCTGGTGCTGAACAAGGTGGACCGCTACAGTCCGGCGGAGCAGGAAGCGCTGCTCGCCTCCCTGGCCCGCCATGCCCAGGGCCTGGTGGACGAGAGCAACATCGTCACCGCCAGCGCCGACCCCGCCGAGCGCCTGGTGATCCGTGTCAACGAGGACGGCGAGGAGCAGGAAGAATGGCGCCGCCCTCCCGTGGATGTGAGCCGGGTGAAGGAGCGCCTGTGGGACATCCTTCAGGCCGAGGGCCAGACCCTGGCGGCCCTGAATGCCTCCCTGTTCGCCAGTGATCTCAGCGACAGGGTGGGCGAGCGCATACTCCAGGCGCGGCGGGAGCTGGGCCAGAAGCTCATCCGCAACTACTGCGCCACCAAGGGCGTGGCCGTGGCGCTCAATCCCGTGCCCGTGGCGGACCTGGTGGCCGCGGCGGTGGTGGACGTGAGCATGATCGTGCACCTGTCCCGCCTGTACAACCTGCCCCTGACGCGCAACGAGGCGGGCGAGCTGGTAAAGACCATCGGCGGCCAGATGATGCTGCTCATGGGCACCGTATGGGCCGTGCATTTCATCTCCTCGGCCTTGAAGCTGGGCTCCTGGGGCTTTTCCTCCCTGGTCACCGGCGGCGCCCAGGGCGCCGTGGCCTACTACAGCACCTGGATCGTGGGCCAGGCGGCAGAGCGCTACCTGGCCCAGGGCAAGTCCTGGGGCGAAGGCGGCCCCAAGCTGGTGGTGCGGGAGATTCTCGACAACCTGGACCGGGATTCCATACTCGAGCAGGCGAAGAACGATATCCGCTTGCGTTTGCAGCGGAGCGCCTGACTGTTCCCCCTCCCCAACCCTCCCCCGCGCGCGGGGGAGGGAGCTATGGGATGGTGGAGGGGTCGGAGTCAAATCGGAATGGTAGTGGATGCATCAACGGCAACAGCTGATTTGACTCCGACCCCTTGAGGTTACGACTCCGACCCCTTGGGTTCTCTACTCGATTTCCAGGGTGTAGTTGATACTGCCACCACTCTTCTGGCTGCTGCTGGTGCCTTCAAGATTGATGTTATCCCGCAGGCGGTAGCGGGTCACGAATTCCGTGCCTTCTTCCCCGCCCCCCAGGTTCACGCCTACGCTGAGATCCGGGGTGATCTGCCGGCCGGCATAGACGGTGGCATCGGCCAGGTTGCCGGTTTTCTGCCCGGTGAGCAGCATGGACAGGGCATCCTTCTCGGCGATGTCCGGGTCCGTGGAAAAGGCCTGGAGCAGCGGTTTCTTCGCCGTGCCCGTGACCTTGATGCCCACGGTGACGTCATCGATCCTGCGGCTGGCCTGCAGGCGCAGCAGGGGGTTGTCGATACGGCCGCCGGACCAGGAGATGCGTCCCTCGTCGATGTTCAGATCCTGGCCGTAAGCCCGGTAGCTGCCGGACAGAATCTTGAGTTCCCCTGCCCCTGTGGGAAGCTTGCCTCCCTTTTGTATCACCGTGAGCCGGCCGCCCAGATCCACATTCAGTCCAAAGCCGCCGAAGTGCACTTCTTCTCCCAGCACCACGGTGACTTCCAGATCGACGCGGGAAGGCCCTGTTTCCGCCACCTCGCCATCCTCACTCAGCACCACCACGTCGGTGGAAGCGCTTCTGCTCCCCGGGGGCAGGTCATTGACATGAACGAGCGCCCTGGGCACGCCCAGCACCCCGCGAACCCTCAGCCCTTCCTTGCGGTTCTCCACGGATATGTCAGGGGTGATGAGCACCTGGGCTTCGGGAAGATCGAGGAGCTGGAAGTGTTCTCCCTTGATGGCGAGCCGCGCCGGCCAGCCCTGCTCCGCGTCCAGGCTGGCGGTTCCCGAAAGTTTCAGTTCTCCCTCGCCGGACACCACGCCGCCGCTGATGCGCATCTCGCGGCCATCACTGCCCTGCGCCTCCAGGCGCAAGTCCTTCAGTTCCAGCCCGGCCCGGGGAATCAGGGTATCAGCCGCCTCGAGCACCGCCTTGCCGCTGATTCGCGGGTCTCCCGGACTGCCCGCCAGCTTCAGGTCCACATCCAGGTGGCCATCCATTTTCTCGATATCGGGCACGAAGGCTCTCACCAGGCTGAGCTCGGTGACGGCCAACTTCAGCTGGCCCTCCATGGGCGCCGTCATGGGGTCCTGATCCAAGGCCTGACGCGGCATGCGCAGGTCACCGGAAACGCTGTGGGGCCCCAGCATCAGCCCCCAGCGGGCATTCAGGCCCTTGTCGTCCAGCACCGCGGTGAGCTTGCCGTCATGATGTTCCAGGCGGATGGGCCGGGACGATGCATCCAAATAGCTCACCACCCCCGGCGACAGATCCACTTGGGCATGGGCGCTGACGGGCGGGGCCAGATCCAGCTTCACGTCGGCCTGCAGCATGCCCGTGAATTCCGATATCTCGGGCGGCAGCCAGGGGCGGGCCCGCTCCACGGAGAAGCCCTTCAGGCTGAGATGGGCGCTGCCCCGGTCCGGGAAGCTGTCGGCTTCCACGCACAAACGGGCGTCCCCATCCTCCAGGCACAAGGGCGCGAGGCTGATCTTGTCCGGCGCCAGGGCCACGGCGCCCGGCTGCCGCAGCTTCCAGTTGCCTTCGTCCCGGCCCCGCAGGGAAAGCTGGCGAATCTCGCCTGTCCAGGCCGGGTCTTCCAACTGCAAGGCGCCCCGGGCGGCAAACTCGATCTGCCTGGCTTCCTGCGCCACCCGCAGGCTCAGGTCTTGAGCGGACAAGGGGCCATCCAGCAGAAATTCCAGGGTGCTTATCTTCTGGCCCGAGGCCAGCAGGTCCGAGCCGCTGACGCTGACCCGGGAATGAAACTTCTCATCGAGACCGAGCGCAAAGCGGGCATCCAGCCGCGATGCCCTGATACCGGACAGGGCCAGTTCCCGCAGCTGCATGGCACCATCCACCACCGGCTGCTCCCGGCTGCCCTGGAGGCGGCCGCTTCCCTGGATGCTGCCCGCCCCGTCGGGCACCAGATCCGCCATGTCCGGCACGGAAACGGCCCAGTTCAGATCCAGCCGCTCGCCCAGGGAACCGTCGGCTTCCAGCCGTGCCCGGCCACTTCCCAGTTCCAGGGCATCCACCCTGACCAGGTCACCCTGTACCCGCAGCCGCCCCTTTCCAGTCACGGGCTTGTCGTTCAGGCGGCCGTTCAGTTCCTCGATGACCGCCTGCAACTCGGGCTTTCCATTCTTCATGCGGCCCTCGCTGGTCAGGCGCAGGTTCAGCTTGCCGGGATAGTCCGGCCGCAGTGCCGCGGGATTGATGTCCCTGGCCTGGAGTTTCACATCCCAGGCCAGCGCCGGCTGCCACTGGACACGTCCTTCCCCGTCTATCCGCCCTTCCAGGGTACTGCCTGTCAATGCCTCCAGATCCAGCCGGCGGCTGTTCCCCTTCCCCAGCAGCCGCCAGTCCCCCTCGGGAATATCCTGGCCGGCAACCGAGGCCCGAAGGTCTATCCTGTAGTCCTCGGGAATGCCGGTGAGCTTCAGTTTTCCCTGGGACGACTGAAACCGCGCCAAGCCAGCCAGCGGCCATTGCAGCGCCGTCCAGTCCCCCTGCAGATCGAAGCGCTGGTCATCGAAAGCCACTTGGGCGAGAAGATGAAGCCCCATGGGCAGGGCCTTGTCCTGGCCGCCGGTATTCCCGCCCTTCAGATCCAGACTGCCCTCGGCCTGATGCAGATCACCCTGGGCCTTCAGGCTGATCTCCAGGTTCTCAGGCGCCTCCAGGGAGAGCAATTCTTCCGGCAGCCTGTTCAGCACCAGGTTCGTGGTCCAGGCCGGTTCTTCCAGTACATTGGCGGCCGTGGCGGTGAGCCGGGCACTTACATCGCCCGAAAGCTGCTGCCGCAGCACCAGCTTGTCCAGGCTGCCCTCGATTTTTCCCCTGCCCGAAACCCTGGGCATATCCTTCATCAGCAGTTCCCAGTTCAGGGAGACATCCAGAGGATAGGCGCCCCTGGGCTGCAACTGCCCCTGTGCATTCAGATTCACCAACTCCGGAAGCTTGACCACCAGGCTGGACAGGTTCAGGCCGGCTGCCGTCCAGTCCGCCCGCAGCCGGGCAAGATCCACCACCAGGGGCCGGGCATCCGGGGACGGGGCAAGGGACAGGGCGCTGACCTGCACCAGGTCCGCCCGAATCTCCAGGGGTAGCTCCACATCCGTCAGTTTCAGGGGTTGCGACGGCTTTTCTTCCGGCGTTTTCAGCTGCACGAAATCAACCTGGTCGGCCTTCAGGGCGCGGAGATGAAACACCCCCTGGAACAGCTCTCCCGGCGACCAGGCAAACAGGGCGTCTTCCACGCTGACCCGCATTTCCGGCGTTTCATAGCGCAGCTGCTTGAGCCGCAGCTCGCCCAGCAGGCTGCCTTCCACCCGCGCGGCCGTCAGCTCGCCGGGAATCAAATCATTCACCCGTTCCAGCAGCCAGCCGGTTCCCTGGCGCGTCCCCGTCAATGCCCACAACAGGGCAGCCAGCAGCAGCATACCCAGCACCACACCCAGCAGGAAGCGTTTCACGCGGCGCTTCACAGGTTCACCTCGATGCCAAAGTGCACGTGAATATCCGAAAAACGGGTGTCTTCGTCATGATCCTTGTTGAAAGGCCAGGCCAGGTCCACGCGCACGCTGCCAACGGGCGACAGCCAGCGCACCCCGGCGCCGGCGCCGTAGTAGAACTTTTCCGGCCGGTCGTTGAAGGCGTTGCCGGCGTCAACAAAGGCGGCCGCCACCCACTGCTCGGCCACCCGGTGATCGTATTCCAGGCTTCCGGTGAGCACATGCCTGCCGCCGATGACCAGGCCATTTCTGTCTTCGGGGCCGATGTCTTTCCAGTCCCAGCCACGAACACTGGAATCGCCCCCGGCGAAGAAACGCAGGGAGTTGGGATACTTTTCGAAATCACCCACGGCAGCGGTGCCCAGCTCTGCCCTCAGGTTGATGCGACCCTTCTCCAGCAGAGGAAGATAAAGCCGGCTCTTCACATGGGCGCGAAGATAGTCGGTGGACGAGATCAGGCCAGGCGAGCCACGCAGGTCGCCCCACAGGTACCACCCGGAGCGGGGATAGACGCCAGCGGCGAACTGGGTTCGCTCTGCCCGGCCGCCGATACTCAGGAGATGGGAGGTAATGGAATCTCCCGCACCGGAAGTGAATTGCTCGTACTTGTACTGGACGAACAGCTGGGAAATCCACTTCTCCCACAGGAAGTAGTAACCGGCTTCCAGATCCAGGGTGAGCCGGTCGTCGTCGTAGCCGTAGTCGGATGACAGCTCGGCGGAAAACCCCAGCTTGGTGGTGCGGGGGTCCTTGATGGGAATCCAGTAGGTGCCACGCAGGCGGGCTTCCTTCTGGGACAGCTTGAGCAGGGCATCGGCCTTGTGCCCCTGACGGTTGAGACGCCGGTGGTTCCAGCGGGCGGAAAGATTGAACAGGATGTCCGTGTCATAGCCAATACCGAAGGACCAACGCTGACGCTTGGCCGGTTCCAGTCTTACATCCACCGGCACCTTCTGCTCCCTGGCCTCCTTGAAGCGGGGCAGAATCTCCACCAGGGCGAAATACCCCGTATCTATGAGTTCTCGCTGCAGGGCCTGCAGATTGGCCTGGGAATAGACATCCCCGGTCTTGACATCCACCAGGTAGCGCCAAACGAAGTCCTGGTCCAGTACATCCTGATGCAGGCGTATGTCACCGATGTAATACTTCTTTCCCGTATCCAGGTGCAAAGTGATGTCTGCGCGGTTTCGCCGGGGGTCCACCACCACCCGGGCAATCCTGGCTTCGGTGTCCGGGTACCCCAGACCATCCGCAAGGTCGATGAGCGCTTCCTTACCCTTCTCGTAAACCTGGTGATCCAGGGCATCACCGGTCTTGAGAGGAAAAGCCTCCAGGGCCGCCTTCAGCTCCGCCTCACCGGCACCCTCTCCCTGCCATTTCAGGTCCAGCTTGCCTATCCTGGTTCTGGGCCCGGGATCAACGCGGTAGGTCGCCCGCCACCGGCCGCCTTCCAGCGGCTGCAGATTGGCGTCGATGACAGGATTGTAATAACCGAACGGCTGGAGGGCCTTGCGGATTTCCTCTTCCGCCTGCTCGTGCAGGTGCCGGACCCAGAGATCATTCAGGGCCGGATCATTCCGTTTTCCATACAGCTTGAGATAGGCCCGGACGTTTTTCAGCAGCTCCCCGTCCAGCCCCTGGATGTCAACCGTTACCCGGTTTCCACCAGCGGTTTTTTTCGCCCCCGCCGTGACTGCCTTTTCTTCCACGGTGCTGCCAACCTGGGTCTCCTCCGCCAAGAGCAGGCCACTACTCGCAACAGCCAGAAGCAGGAGAAAAACGCATCCCGCGCGGGTTCTGTTTTCCATCTTGTTTGAGAATCTTCCTGCTGGGTGTGGTTTGTTGAATACCACATGCTATACCTAAACCCTATTGGCGTGAACCGGTACGGGGGCGGAGTCAGTGGGGTGATATTGGGTAGATTCCGGGGGACCGGGGTCGGAGTCAGTGGGGTGACATTGGGTGAATTCAAGGACTTGGCAATGACCTGATTCCTTGTCGCCCAACAGCTGGGCATGATCTGACTCCGACCCCTGGAGTACGCCGGAAACGGGGTCGGAGTCAGTGGAGTGACATTGGGTGGATTCAAGAGCTTGGCAATAGCCTGATCCCGTGCCGCCCAACGGCTGGGCATGATCTGACTCCGACCCCTGGAGTACGCCGGAAACGGGGTCGGAGTCAGCGGGGTGACATTGGGTGAATTCAAGGACTTGGCAATGACCTGATTCCTTGTCGCCCAACAGCTGGGCATGATCTGACTCCGACCCCTGAAGTACGACCCCTGGAGTACCTTACTTCATCAGGTCCACGGCAAAGCCCTTGGCCCGCAGCACATCCGCCCTGTGCTGCACGAAACGCTGGAAGTTGGGCTGGTGCCGCCAGGCGCCGGTGGCCACGTAGTCCAGCACGGCATGCAGGTGGAAGCTCTTGAGATAGGCTTCGGAACGGAAGATTTCCTTGCCCTCGGCATCGAAGAACACCAGGCTGGGCGCGTACTGTATGCCCAGTTCCGCCGCCCATTTTCGGGCCGGCAGCTCCCAGCCATCCGGCGTCTGCAGCCGGTCTGCGGAACGCATATCCACCTGGGCAATATCGAAATTGCTCAGGGCCATGACCAGGGCTTCCCGGCTGAAGACATCCTTGTGCATCTCGTCACAGGGCTGGCAGGCTTTCTGCTCGAAGAGCACCAGCAGGGGACGCCAGGATTCCCGGCGGTTGTCCCCAAGCCGCAAGGGATGCGGCAGGAAAAACGGCTCAGGGTTCAGCTTGCCGGACGCCGCCACGGGATTGCGCCTGGCGTAATATTCCGCCAGCTTCATTTCCTTCTCGTGCCGGCCGGCCACGTAGTCCAGCACCACCTCGAACTTGTGGGGCGCGTAATAGCCGTTGAGGCGCGCCACGCTCTTGCCTTGCTCGTCCAGGAACAACAGGGTGGGCGTGTACTGTACCTTCAAGGATTCGGCAAAGCGCTTTTCCGTCATGGTCTTGCCCGAAGGCAGGGTGACTTCCCTATCCCCCCAGATATTCAGGGCGATGACATCGAAATGCTTGCGGGTCTTGTCGGCAATAGCCTTGTTGCCGAAATTGTCCTCCAGCAGCCTGGCGCAGTAGGGACAGCCGTCCTGGTAGAAATACAGCAGCACCCGCTTGCCCGCCGCCTTGGCCTCGGCAATATCCTCGCCCAGATCAAGAAAGGACTCCTTGAACCAGGCCGGCTGCTCGTGATAGCCGGGGTTGACCATGCCTTCTTCCAGGGCAGCTTCCTGGGCGGCTAAAAGGACGGACGACAACAACAGCGTCAACAACGGGAGCACGATGATTCTCATGTTCGATCCTCCAGGTGGTCGTTCTTTCGTCCGGTTCGTTGTCCGGATCTTGTTCGTCTGGCAAACGCTGTCTATTTTCTTGCCCAGGGCGAGGGACGGTTCTTTTTCTCCACTCTTGATCCCGGGCGTTTCAGAGTGCCCCAGGGACGCTTGTCTTTCAAGCCCGCAATACGCAGGAGATTCTTTTTTTCATCCTTCTCCAGCTCCCGCCACATGCCGGACTTGACCCGGCTGTCGAGGATTATGGGTCCGTAACGCACCCGCTTGAGGCGGTTGACCACGGCCCCCACGGCTTCCCACATGCGCCGCACTTCCCGCTTGCGGCCTTCCATGAGCACCACGTGATACCACTGGTTGCTGCCCTCCCCCCCTGAATACACCACTTCCTCGAAGCGGGCGGGGCCGTCTTCCAGGGTGACGCCGTTCACCAGCTGCTTGAGCATGTCCTCCGTGACCCGGCCATGGACACGCACTGCGTATTCCCGCTCGATTAGCTGGCGGGGATGCATGAGGCGGTTGGCCAGCTCGCCATCGTTGGTAAACAACAGCAAGCCCGCGCTGTTCACATCCAGGCGCCCCACCGCTATCCAGCGGCCCTGGGGCAGCTTGGGCAGGCCCTCGAAAACCGTCTTGCGGCCCTCGGGATCATGCCGGGTCACCACTTCACCCTCGGGCTTGTTGTACAGGATGACGTGGCGCTCGTTGGCCGCCAGCTTCCTGCCTGATACGGGACGGCCGTCCACGGTGATCTGGTCCTTTAGGCTGGCCCGGTCGCCCAGGCGGGCGGTAATGCCATTGACCTGCACCCGCCCTTCACGAATCCAGCCCTCGATCTGGCGGCGGGAGCCCATGCCGGCATTGGCCAGCAGCTTCTGCAGGCGTTCTCCCCGGAGTTCAGGCTTTTTCATCCGAATCCCGCACTTCGCCCGTTTCCGTTTCCGTTTCCGTTTCCGTTTCCGTTTCCGTTTCCGCATCAGTATCCTGTGCGGCCGGCTCTTCCGCGGCGTTTTCCTGCGCTTCCTCTCCTTCCGGAGCGGCATCCTTGTCGGGTTCCGGCAGATTCAGTTCCTCGTTGATGACGTCCAGGTCGCGGATTTCCGCCAGGGTGGGCAAATCATCCAGGTTTTTGAGACCGAAGTAATCCAGGAATTCCCGGGTGGTGCCGTACAGGGAAGGCCGGCCCGGCACGTCACGGTGCCCCACCACCCGCACCCATTCCCGCTCCAGCAGGGTGCGCATGATATTGGAGCTGACGCTGACGCCGCGGATATCCTCGATCTCGCCACGGGTAATGGGCTGGCGGTAGGCGATGAGAGCCAGGGTCTCCATGAGGGCGCGGGAATAGCGGGGGGGCTTTTCTTCCCACAGGCGGGACACCCAGGGAGCGCAGGCCTTGGTCACCTGGATGCGCCAGCCGCTGGCCACTTCACGCACTTCTATGCCCCGGTCCTGATAGTCCTCCGCAAGTTCCTGTAGCACCGCGCGCAGGGCCTTTTTTTCTGGCCGCTCCATCTCGTCGAACAGGTCCTGCAGCCTGTCCAGGGTCATGGCCTTGCCGGAAGCCAGCAGGGCCGCTTCCACGATCTGTTTCAGGTTGTCGCTGGGATTCATGTCTGGGTCGCTCCACTGGCCTTTACATGAATGGGTCCGAAGGTTTCGCTCTGCACCATTTCGATGAGGGTCTGCTTGAGCAGTTCGAGAATGGCCATGAAGGTGACCACCACGCCGTCACGCCCCTCGGTGATGTCGAACAGCTCATGAAAATCGGTGAACCTGTCCGGGCGCACCGTCTCCAGCACCCGGGTCATGCGCTCGCGCAGGGACAAGGGCTCCCGGGTGATGTGATGATGGCTGAACATGTCCGCCCGCTTGAGCACGTCGCGCAGGGCCAGCAGCAGCTCCTTGAGCTCCACCTTGGGCGGTTCCTGGCGGATACGCTTGTCCGGCACTTCCACCTGCACGGGATAGACGTCCCGCCCCAGCTGCTCCAGGTTGTGCAGATCCTCCGCCGCCTGCTTGAAGCGCTCGTATTCCTGGAGCCGGCGGATGAGCTCGGCGCGGGGGTCCTCGCCTTCCTCATCCTCGCTCTCGGGACGGGGCAGGAGCATGCGGGATTTAATCTCCGCCAGCATGGCCGCCATCACCAGGTACTCCGCCGCCAGCTCCAGGCGCAGTTCCTTCATGAGCTCGATGTACTCCATGTACTGCTCGGTGATGCGCGCCAGGGGAATATTGAGTATGTCCAGGTTCTGACGCTTGATGAGATAGAGCAGCAAATCCAGGGGGCCTTCGAAGGCGTCGAGAAAGACTTCCAGGGCATCCGGCGGAATGTACAGGTCCTTGGGCAGCTGGTACTGGGGCTGTCCCTCCACCACGGCAAAGGGCATTTCCTCCTGCTGGGGAACAGGCTCGGCCCGGGGGCCTTGCACGGTGGCGGGATCGACAGGATTCATCGGTATTCCAGGGACATGACGTGGCGCACTTCTTCCATGGTGTCGCGGGCCTCGTCACGGGCCTTTTCACAGCCTTCGTTGATGATGTTGCGCACCAGATCCGGGTCGCTTTCATACTCCGCGGCCCTTTCCTGCATGGGCTTGAGTTCCGCCAGCACGGCGTCGATGACCGGCTGCTTGCATTCGATGCAGCCGATGCCGGCGCTGCGGCAGCCTTCCCGCACCCAGTTCTTCACCGCATCGTCGGAATACACCTTGTGGAACTCCCATACCGGGCATTTTTCCGGATCGCCGGGGTCCGTGCGCCGCACCCGGGCGGGGTCCGTGGGCATGGTGCGCAGCTGTTGCTCCACCTGCTCCGGCTTGGCATTCAGGGGAATGGTGTTGCCATAGGACTTGGACATCTTCTGCCCGTCCAGGCCGGGCATCTTGGATGCCCTGGTCAGCAGGGCCTGGGGCTCGGGAAGAATGACCTTGCCGCTGCCTTCCAGATATCCGAACAGGCGGTCACGGTCCCCAAGGTTGATGTTCTGCTGGGATTCCAGCAGGGCGCGAGCCGCCGCCAGGGCTTCCTCGTCGCCCTGTTCCTGCCACGCCTTGCGGTAGCTGGCATAGAGCCGGGCATTCTTCTTGCCCATCTTCTTCATGGCTTCTTCGGCGCGCTGCTCGAAATCCGGCTCGCGGCCATAGAGATGATTGAAACGACGGGCGATCTCCCGGGTCAGCTCCACATGGGCTACCTGGTCCTCGCCCACGGGCACCAGGCCGGCGCGGTAGATGAGGATGTCCGCGGCCTGCAGCAGGGGATAACCCAGAAAGCCGTAGGTGGCCAGATCCTTTTCCTTGAGCTTTTCCTGCTGATCCTTGTAACTGGGCACACGCTCCAGCCAGCCCAGGGGCGTGGTCATGGACAGCAGCAGGTGCAGCTCGGCGTGCTCGGGCACCCGGGACTGGATGAACAGAGTGGCCTCGCCGGGGTTCACGCCGGCGGCCAGCCAGTCGATGACCATGTCCCAGACGCTATCGGGAATGATGGAAGGATCTTCATAATGAGTGGTCAGGGCATGCCAGTCGGCCACGAAGAAGAAGCACTGGTACTCGTGCTGCAGCTCCACCCAGTTCTTGATTACCCCGTGGTAATGGCCCAGGTGCAGGCGGCCGGTGGGACGCATGCCGGAGAGCACGCGGGCATGTTGTGTTGCTACGTTTTCCATGGTTTTCCCGATTGATGTAATGATGATGTTGCCAAGGTTAGAGCAGTCCTGCAACGGAATAAGCCAGGCTCTGCACCAGTTGCAGCATGGGCGCCATGATGGGCCAGAGAATGCCGGTGACCATCAGGCCGATAAGGATGAACAGCCCCCAGGGCTCCAGTTTGGCATAGGAAAGGGACAGTCTTGGCGGCAGCAGGGAAGCCAGCACCCGCCCCCCGTCCAGAGGCAGTATGGGCAGGAGGTTCAGCACCATGAGAATGGCGTTGATGAGAATTCCTCCCACGGCCATGTAGGCCAGGGGTTGGGCGAACCAGCCAGCGGAGCCTTCCATGCCCACTGACAGGCGCAGCAGCAAGGCCCAGATGAGCAGCATGATGAAATTGGAGGCCGGACCTGCCGCCGCTGTCAGCGCCATGTCCCGCCGATAGTTGCTGAAATGGCGGGGATTGATGGGCACGGGCTTGGCCCAGCCGAAAATCAGCCCGCCGCCACCGGCCAGGGTGGTCATGGCGTACAGGGCCAGGGGCACGATGATGGTGCCCACCGGGTCGATATGGGGAATGGGATTGATGGTCACCCGCCCCATGGCCCGGGCCGTATGATCCCCCAGGCGATCCGCCACCCAGCCGTGAGCGGCCTCGTGAACGGTGATGGCGAAGATGAGTGGCAGGACGAACACCGCCAGCTGTTGTATGAGATTGAGTTCCTGTGGCATCGGGCGATTATAGCTTAATGTGGAAATACACTCAGTAATCTCCCCTCACCCTGGCCCTCTCCCCCAAGGGGAGAGGGAATTTTCCATGCTCAAGGGAGTGGCAAATGGTTAATCGAACAGGCTGGTATCGCCCTTGCCTTCCCGGGCCACCCAGGGCTCGTCGTCTTCCATGACGATGACGGTGGTGGGGTCGTAGCCGCAATAGCCGCCGTCGATGATGAGATCCACCTGATGCTCAAGGGAGTGCTTCATCTCGTAAGGGTCCATCATGGGCATGTCGTCCCCGGGCAGAATCAGGGTGCTGCTGAGTATGGGCTCGTTCAGGTCCTCCAGCAGGGCCAGGGCGATGCGGTTGTCGGGAATGCGGATGCCAATGGTCTTGCGCTTGGGATGCATGAGGCGCTTCGGCACCTGCTTGGTGGCCTTCAGAATAAAAGTATAAGGCCCCGGCGTCAGGCTCTTGATGAGCCGGTACTGCTGGTTGTCCAGCTTGGTGTAATTGGAGATCTCCGACAAATCCCGACATACCAGGGTGAAATTGTGCTTGCCGTCCAGGCGGCGGATCTGGCGAATGCGGTCCAAAGCATGCTTGTCGCCGATGTGGCAGCCGATGGCATAGCTGGAGTCCGTGGGATAGATGATGACCCCGCCATTTCGCAGGATGTCCACGGCCTGGCGGATGAGCCGCGGCTGGGGATTGTCCGGGTGAATCTGAAAAAACTGTGCCATATCAAAAGTAGTTCCATACGGGGTCGCAGCCGTGGGGAAGATCCGGCAGCTGCCCCAGGTTGATCCAGGGATTCTCGGGGCCATGATAGTCGGACCCGGCGGAAGCCAGCAGACCAAAATCCGCCGCGTGGCGTGCCATGGTGAAACACTCGTCCTTGCTGTGACTGCCGGAAACCACCTCCAGCCCCCGGCCTCCCAGCTCCCTGAATTCGCCGATCAGGCGCCGCAGCTTGCCCCGTGTCATCTTGTAACGCGCCGGATGGGCAATGACGGCCATGCCGCCCGCACCATGTATCCAGCCCAGGGCTTCTTCCAGCTCCGCCCATTCCCCACGCACATGACCGGGCTTGCCCGACACCAGAAACTTGCGAAACACTTCGCGCATGTCCTTCGCATATCCCCGGGCCACCAGGAAACGAGCAAAATGGGTACGCCCGACGAGGGCGCCCGTAGCGAAGGCGCAGGCGCCTTCATAGCTCCCGCTGATACCCTGTTTCTCCAGGCGCCGGCCGATTTCCTTCGCCCGCCACGAGCGGTAGCTGCAAAGCTTCTCCAGTCCCTGCTGCAAGATAGGGTCGTTCTCGTCCAGGTTCAAGCCCAGCACATGCACGGTGTGGCCGTTCCAGCTCACGGAAATCTCCGCGCCGGGAATCAACCGGATACCCTTGTCCCGCGCCGCCTCCCTGGCTTCGGTGATGCCGGACAGGTTGTCGTGATCCGTCAGCGCCAGCACATCCACTCCGGCATCCGCTGCCAGCCCCACCAGCTCGCGCGGACTCAGGGTGCCATCAGATGCGGTGGAATGGCTGTGCAGGTCGTGTTTCATGGACATAGCCGTTCATTTTACCATTATTCCCCAGCGTCCCATGAAATCTGTTGAAAAAACGATTTTCCCTTGGCAATGAACCCGTTATACTCGCGGGCTTGTAACCTCTGGCCAATATGTCTGCCCATGTCGATACGCCTTTGCGCCCTGCTGATACTCCCCCTGGCCCTGCTCCTGGGAGGCTGCACCGACGGCCCGGACACGGCCGGCATGAAAATCTACCGCCATTCACTGAACGGCTCCCCCACCAGCCTGGATCCGGCCCAGAGCGCCACCATTTATGCCAACCACGTGGTGGTGAACGTCTATGACACCCTGTATGCCTACAAGTACCTGGCCCGTCCCTACCAGATCAAACCCAACCTGGCGGTGGATCTGCCGGAAGTCTCCGCGGACGGACTGACCTACACCATTCGCATCAAGCAGGGCGTGAAATTCATCGACGATCCCGCCTTCCCCGACGGCAAGGGCCGGGAAGTGACCGCGGCCGACTTCGTGTACTCCCTTAAGCGCCATTTCGACCCCAAGACCCGTTCCCAGGGCAGCTGGTTCTGGGCCGGGCGCATCAAGGGAATGGCCGAGTGGAAGCAAGCCGGCTCGGACTACGACAAGGAAGTGGAGGGACTGAAGGCCCTGGACCGCTACACCATACAAATCATCCTCAACAAACCCTTCCCCCAGCTGGTGCACACCCTGGCCCAGGGCTATGCCGCCATCGTGCCCCGGGAGGCGGTGGAGCACTATGGCCGGGAATTCTCGGTGCATCCCGTGGGCTCCGGCCCCTTCAAGCTGAAGCGTTTCGATTCCGTGGGCGTGGTGCTGGTAAGAAATCCGGGCTATCGCAAAGAGCCCATAGACCTGGCCTACGAAGGCTATGACGAAGCCATCCATGGCAAGTACGGCATCAGGGAAATCGACGGCAAGATCCCGCCCCTGGTGGACCGCCTGGAAATCCATTTCATCAAGGAATCCCTGTCCCGCTGGAACTCCTTCACCAAGGGGGACGAAATCCAGTACGCCGGCATCCCCAAGGAATTGCTGGACGACGTGCTGGCACAGAAGAAGCCCAGCATCGTGCTCAAGCCCGAGTATGCAGAGAAGTTCTTCATGACCTCGGGTTACGAGAACGGCTTCGTGCACACGGACTTCAACATGCGCGACCCGGAGATCGGCTACAACGAAGACAAGCGGCGCGAGAAGATGAACCACGCCCTGCGCTGCGCCATCCGCTATGCCTTCGACTGGGAAGAGCGCAACCAGCGTTTCTACAACGACATGGGCTTCGTCTTCCCCGGCATCATTCCCCCGGTGGTGCCCGAGTATGACCCCGATGCCTCCAGAGAGCCTCTGCGTCATGATCCGGAAAAGGGCCGCCGCCTCCTGGAAGAAGCCGGCTGGACGGCGGACACGCTGCCCGTGCTGACCTATGGCGGCGTGGCCTCGGTGGACAGCCGGCAGATGTTCGAGCAGTTCCGCGGCTGGCTGAGCCGTATCGGCTATCCCAAGGAGAAGGTGGTGTTCGACTCCTATGCGTCTTTCGGCGATTACAACCGCGCGGTAAAAAAGGCCAAGATAAAAATGGTGGGCATGGGCTGGGGCCTGGATTATCCCGACGCGGAAAATACCCTGCAGCTCTTCTACGGCCCCAACGGCTCCCCTGGCTCCAACAATTCCAACTTCAATGACCCGGAATACAACCGCCTCTACGAGAAGACCGCGGTGATGCAGCCTTCCGAGGAGCGCACCCGCCTGTACCGCAGAATGAACCAGATCGTGCTGGACGCCTGCGTGACCATCTCCGGCCTGTCCCGGCAACAAATCTTCCTCTGGCACAAGAACGTGGTGAGTTTTCCCGACCAATCCATCGTGGGCGGTTTTCATCTCAAGTTCGTGGACGTGAAGGAGGCGCAGAAATGACGACCCAACCCCGCAGGTCGGACTTCAGTCCGACATCAGAGCTTGATTCAGGCATTGTTGTCGGACTGAAGTCCGACCTGCATGGCGATTAGGGAGCAAACCATGGAAATCCTCCAGTACGCCCTGCGCAAGTTCATCACCGGCATTCCCCTGATCATCGGCGTGACCCTGATCAGCTTTCTGCTCATGGTCTATTTCGGCCCGGACAAGACCTATGAACTGGTGGGCAAGAACCCCACCCCGGAACAGATCCAGGAAGTGCGTCACCAGCTGGGCTATGACAAGCCTTTCGTCACCCGCTACCTGGAATACATGAAGGAACTGGTCACCTTCGATTTCGGCTATTCCGACTCCACCGGCGAGCGGGTGAACAGCATCCTGGCACGCACCGTGCCCATCTCCCTGGCCCTGATCATTCCCGGCTTCGTCCTGGGCAACCTGCTGGGCATCGCCCTGGCCCTGGTCGCCGCCTACCACCGCGGCGGCTGGTGGGACAAGGTCATCATGGGCGGCTCGGTGGTGGGCATGAGCGTGAGTTTCCTTATCGTCATCATCGCTTTCCAGATTGTTTTCTCCTCCAACGATGGCCTGGGCTGGTTCCCCGTGCGGGGCTGGAACGTGTACAGCTTCTGGGACTAT
>JALVEW010000002.1 GCA_027030425.1 Sedimenticola sp. | reverse complement strand
GACGACCCACTTGCTTTTATACCCCAATTGATGTAGGGGTTCAATCTAAATCTGTGGTCAGGAAGCCACCCTGGTTCGATTGCCGGTTCTCTATGTACAACAGATAGCGGGATGGTTCAACATCATGGGCTGTCCATCACCCCGATGTGTTGCTGCCGGTGGCTCAGGCGACTCTGCTGGAAATGAGGAGCTTCAGCCGAAGACACCGGTGGGCGCACCCGCCTCAACAGGGACAGACCGAGGTGGGCGCTCAGCAGGGCTACTCCATAGTGTGAGGGTGGTACCATCTTGTATACCTTCTTGAGCGGCCGACAGCAGAAGAAACAGATAGATGGAATATCAGGGAGTTGATTCTCCATGGCAGTAGTTGGCCCATGCCTGCATGAGCGGGCGTCTTTTTTCCAGCAAATCACTTCGCTGGTAGGCGGCCTCCACCTTGTTTCGAAGCACATGAGCCAAAGCGGACTCCGCCAGTTCTCTTGGAAAATCGGTCTGTTCCGCGCACCAGTCCCGGAATGTGCTGCGGAATCCATGCGGAACGTAGGGCCCTCGACTTCCTTTTGTACCGTATCCCAGATCCCTCATGAACTTCAGCATGGCCATATTGCTGATATGCTTGCCGTGACGAATGGATGGAAACAGCCAGCCTTTTCTTGCAGGCAGCTTGTCCAACAGGGATAGCGCCTGTGTAGACAAGGGCACGCGGTGTTCCCGCTTTGCTTTCATGCGATTGGCCGGGATGACCCATATGCCTGCCTGCGTGTCTATTTCTTCCCAGCTTCCACCGATTACTTCACCGGTTCGTGTTGCTGTCAGGATCAAGAATTGCAGCGCCAGCGACGAGGTGCTGTTTCTGGCTTTCAGTGTATCGATGAAGGTGCTGATTTCCTGGTACGGCATGGCCGGATGGTGCCTTGGTTGAGCGATCTTGGATTTGTTTGGCAGCAGGTGCTCGATATAGCCCCGCCAGATGGCAGGATTCGGCCCGTCGTGATAGCCATGCACCATCGCCCACGACAAGATGTTTTCTATCCGCCCCCTCAAACGGCTTGCTGTTTCTGTTTTGGTGTACCAGATGGGTTCGATGACTTCCAGAACGAGTTCGACATCTATTTGATCTACCGGCAGTTGACCAAACACGGGACTGCAATACGTCTTGATAGTGGCTCGCCACTGCTCCGCGTGTTTCTTGCTCTTCCATTCGTGGGACTTTGCCTCGATATAGGCTTCAGCGCATCGGTCAAACGTCCAGATGCCGGCATCATCCTGCTCTTCTGCTGTGTCGTGATATTTGGGGTCTACGCCCCTGGCTTTCATGGCCCGATAGGTGGCTGACTGTTTGCGGGCATTTTGTACGGTTATGTTGGGCGGGCTGCCCAGGTCTATTTCCTGGTCAGTACCATTGAATCGATACCGGTATACCCATCGCCGGGAATTGTCTTTGGAAATGATGAGCCACAAACCACCGCCATCATAGAGCCTGGCCGGTCCGTCTTTGTCCATATTGTTTGTTGTCAGCCGGTACGTCCTTTTTTCCATCAATCCTCTACTGCCTCCCTTGGTCGTCAGGCAAATCACTTGCCATCAGACGACTGAAATTTCGAATTATATTCCACGGGGAAATGCCCACTGCCGGGTTGGGAACAGCCTGCCAGGCACGCTGTTTCAGGCTGTTGTTTTGCGCTGCAAGTGCGGGTTGGGTGGTGGCAGATCGATGCCGGGAAAAACATCTGCAAGATGGCTTTCTGGAATCAGAAAGCCCTTCACCATGCCCCGCTTGCGGCTTTTTTCGCCGATAACCTGGTAAACATGAATGTTGGTGCCGTCGGGCATTTTTTTGTGCAGTTTCAGGCGGGCGAAACGACGCTGCACATGCTGCCAATTCACCTCAGGGTGGGGATCGCGATAGTCCTTGAATACTCCCGGGCTGATCAGCAACAGTCCTTCTGGAACCCGATGGATGCGCCCGGAAGCTGTATTCATTTCCAGCAGGCCGCTTTGCAGATTCTGCCGCAACCAGGCAACAAAACGCTGTCCAGATTCTGGCATTGGAGGCAATTCCTCCGTGGTAACCGTGTTTTCTGTTTTTGTGTGAGTTGGGACAGAGAGGGGAGCGTCGGGTTCCGAAAAAATATCTGCGCCGGCTGTGCCCGATTCGGCGGCTTCCTTGGGGCGTTCAACCAATGGCTCATTGGCTGGACCGGACTCAGGTTGAGTCTCCTCTGATATGGCGATTGTGGCAGCTTCTGTTTCGCCTTCGGGCGTCACGGTTCCCTGAAAAGGGGCGGGCGCTGCTGTCGGGTCAGCCCATATTTTTCCGACCGGGAAGCGCAGCACGGTGAGGGTGTTGGCCTGGGGCCAGCTTTCAGCGAAAACCTGAACCTTCCAGATGGCCTTGTCTTCGCAGGGAATCAGACTGCCGGACTGCTGCAGCGCATCCATGAGACGATCGTTGCGCTGGGGGATGCCGGCATGGCCCTCCCGTTCCAGGTGTTCCCGCAGCGCATCCAGTGTGCGTTTGCTTACCAGCCAGGCGGATTCACCCTGTATCCAGCCGGCAGCGCCCCGGGTGTTCAAGGGGAGCTCCTTGTGATCCAGGAGGTAGCGTAAACCCGTCAGCAACCGTTCGTGGAGCGGGCGCTGCCGGGCGCCGGGCGTTTGTTGTTGAGCGCCAGCCAGAATGGCCGCAACAGACTGCGCATCGGCATGGCTTACGATTTCGCCGATGATGCCCGCGTTTTCCCAATCACCCGCCAGCAAGGCGGTCCACTGAGAAAAGGTATCTCGGTCTCCTGACAGCCATTCCAGGCCGAGTTTTGGCATGATTCCGGAAACAAAGAAAGCGGGCAGGCGCTCATGCAGCCGGTAGTCGTGCTCTCGCCGGTAGCGAAGACGGTAGGCATGACAACCTTGCCTTATCAGGTCGCCGCGCCATGGCTGCCATTCCCCTATATCCCTTCCGTCTGCATCGAGCATGAGGACCTGAATGTCGCCCACCGGTTTTCCAAAATCATGAAGAAGTGCTGCCGATACGACGGCATAGGTCCAGACATCCTGTTTGGCGGCCAACCGTTCAGCAGTGGCCCCTCCGGGCAACAGCAGTTTCCGGCGCCGTTTCACCGCATGCAGGGCGACTTCAATACCGTGCTGCAGCGCGCCACCAGGCGCACAGTGATGGTGGGCTTCCGATGCAGGAAATTCCTGGCTCCAGGCAGCAAACTGATCGAACAACGGGTGATACAACGCCCGGTAATGGGTGTCGGGAATACCTACCGTGCGCCGGATTTCATTCAGCAGCCCGCGATGGCGGCCCAGGAGCTTTCTTGGTTCCTGGCATAGGAAAGCATCCGGGGGTAAGGAGCGTCCCGTGTTGGCATGACGGGTCAGAATAGCAGGTTTTATACCCACCCATCTGATCATTGAACCAATTGCTCCTCGGAATTGGGGAAATTCTTCCCCCATAAGCCAAAGTGCAGATTCTGTAGCATGGCTGGGTTTCCGCTGTAAGATTCAAGGGATGTGAGTGCTGTTCTTTGTATCCTCTAGCCTGACAGACTCGAGGCAACAGGTGGAGGGGAAATCGAACAGAAGACGCGGGAGTTTTCTGCTGGACGAATGCCCAAGTGTTCTGATAGGGCTTTGGTATCAAGCCATTGAAGGTTTGCTGATCAGATGCGAATTATGTGATGCGCATCACAATGATAGAGTGGAAATTGCAGGGTAAGGAGCGGTTTCCACACGATTTATGCTAGTTTTGGCGCAAATTTCTTAGATTGAAACTGTTCCTGCTGATAGGGATATTAGCCATGAATCAAGCCTTCCCGGGAATTAATCTACTGTTCAAACTGCTGAGCCTGAGTATTGTTTTGTGGCTGGGTTACGCAGTTGACGCGAATGCCAATCAAGCACCGGTAGCCGACGCGGGAGCGGACCAAACCGTCAGCCTAGGATCGGTGGAGCTGGATGGCTCTGCATCCAGTGATCCGGACGGTGACACTCTCCTGTATGCCTGGGAAATTGTCGAAGAACCTGAAGATGGCGTTGCCATACTGACAGGGGCGGAAACTGTCAGACCAACGCTGCATATCGAAGCGCCTGGCCAATACGTGGTGTCGTTGCGTGTGTCGGACGGTCAGTTGGAAAGTCTGCCGGATACAGTTGTCATCCAGACCGTCAACCGGCCTCCGGTCGCTGTCATCGAGGCGCCGGCCCAGGTGGACGAAGGCACGGAAATCACCCTGTCCGGGCGTTCTTCTTATGATCCTGATCATGACAGCCTGACGTTCCAGTGGAGTTTGATTTCACGGCCAGCCCAGAGCCAGGCGGTTATCGAGGAACCCGCCCTGGAAGTAACGGTCTTCCATGCCGACAAACCTGGAAGCTATACCGTTGGTCTGACGGTATCGGATGGATCGGCAGACAGTGACCCGGTGACAGCGGTAATCGTTGCGCAAGTCCTGGATAATCATCCCCCCAAAATAACGACCTCGCCTTACCCGTACGGCGAGGTGCTTTCGGCTTATGAATACGACGTTGACGCCGTGGATGAAGATGGCGACGACCTTGTGTTTTCTGTAGAAGATGCTCCTGCCGGACTGACCATCGATGCGGCAACCGGTCTGGTGCACTGGGTTCCGTCGGCAAGGGGCAGTTATGGGTTTGCCGTGGTGGTGACAGACGCCAGAGGCGCGGTGACCCGCCAGTATGTTCGTCTCAACATACGCCCGTCGGCAGCGGATGAGCCGGATGCCGAGCCCTCACCTGTACCGGTATTGCAGCCTCTGCCGTTTCCCGGCTATTTCGATGCCAACCGTTTTCTGATCGAATCCGATCCTCCCCGTCAGAAAGATGTCACGGCCTATCCGTTTGCTGACGGCCAGACAGCGGGGGTATCCGGTCACATCCGGGATATCAATGGCTATCCTTTGGCCAACGTGGCCGTCCAGGTTGTGGGGCATCCGGAATACGGCTACACCCTCACGGACGGGGATGGGAACTACCGTCTTCTGTTCCCCGGGGGCGGACAAAGGCGCCTGCGGTTTGACAAGACCGGCTATGTGCCCGCCTATAGTGGGGTAGCGCCCGTTTGGGGAGAGGACAGGGTTTTGGGCGAGCAGATACTGCTGGCGCGCAACCCCCAGGGCACCGAGATTTATCTCATTGGAGAAACATCGGATTTGATTCCTGTTTCCGGGGCCGGCACTTCCCAGGGCGCAACCTTGCTGTTTGATGCTGGAGACACAGTAGTGCCCGTGGGGGAAACATCCCCCCTGCCGCCCGAGACAAATCTGTTCCTGCGTTTGACCGATTTCAGTCAATCAGAGCAAAAGGCATTGCCTGCCCCCTTGCCGGATACCTGGAATGCCTCCGGCGTCGTGGTGTTGACAGAGGACGAATATGTCCAGGGCCTGGTTTTTGGCCAGCCTCATCCGGTTTACATGCCTAATCACCAGCAATATCCCCTGGGCACGAGTTTGTATGTAGGGCATTTCAATCCGGCATCCGGAACCTGGCTGGACGAAGGAGCCGGGCATGTACTCAAGATCATCGACAAGCAGGATGGTCAGGCCGTGCTCTCTGTCGATGCAGACGGTACACCCATGGATCCGGGGCAGCTGGCCGCGCTGGGCATCACCTGGGATGAAAGGCTTTGGTTGGCTGAGCACTTTGACACGGGTGACACGGTACAGCGCATGCCAGTTACCGGAACCGGCATCTGGGCCATTGGTTTGGCGTTGTCGCCACAAGCCATGGATGAGCTACCCGAAGAGCCGCCTTACGAGCCAAGCGTGGAATTGCCGCCCGTTACCCAGCAACTGCCACTGGAGGGTTCGTCCTACGCTTTGCAGTACAGCTCCGAGCGGGCCAGGGGGTATACCTTGTCCAGTATGGCGATGATCCCCCTGACTGGAGAAGAGGTGAGTGATGCCCTGGTAAAGGTCGAATTGGTTGCACGCGTGGCGGGCAAGGAATATCGCTATGACTATGATCCCGAGCCGGGCCTGGAGCACCGTTTCCTTTGGGATGGTTTGGATTATTTTGGCCGCGCCGTCAATGGCAGAAAGCGTCTGAAAATAGAGGTCAATCACTACTAC
>JALVEW010000001.1 GCA_027030425.1 Sedimenticola sp. | reverse complement strand
CGCGCTGCCGCGCTTCGCGGTCGAACCCGCTTGTTTGAATCGAGGGTTCGAATCCAATTCTTTTCCCGGTTCGTGCCCACTGTGGCATCAAACCAAAATATCAATGTATGGCGGAGAGCGAGGGATTCGAACCCTCGATACGCGTTAACGTATACACCCTTAGCAGGGGTGCGCCTTCAGCCACTCGGCCAGCTCTCCAGATTTACCTACATGGCGTGGGAAGTTCCTTATCAAACCCCATAAAACCATGAGGGCGGCTATTCTAGCCGCCCTCATGGTTTTTTTCCAGCCTTTATGCCTCCTCTTCGATTCCAATATCCGCCTGTGCATCCCCCAGGCCTTCTTCTGCCTGTTCAGCCTTGATGCGCTCATAGATTTCTTCCCTGTGCACGGAAATATCCCGGGGCGCGTTGACGCCAATCCGCACCTGGTTGCCCTTAACACCCAGCACGGTAACAGTGACGTCATCACCGATCATCAGGGTTTCACCAACCCTGCGAGTCAATATCAACATGATTACCACTCTCCATATTCCATTGTGCCCTTCATCCTGTTTCCTGAATCAGGGTACATTCAAAAACAAACCAAGCCTTCCGCTAATATTAACTATAGCGAACTGTGCAATTTTACCAATAGAATCTTCTGAAAAAAACCTGAACCGCACTATTTACCGGGTGACAAAACGCAGTTTTTCCACCAGAACGCTGGAGAAAAACTTGTTGCCCCGATCAGGCTTCAACCCTGTCCAGTCCGAAGGCTTCGTGCAGGGTACGGACTCCAAGTTCAAGATATTTCTCGTCCACGATGACCGAAACCTTGATTTCGGACGTGGATATCATCTGGATGTTTATCTGTTCCTTGGCCAGCGCTTTGAACATGTTGCTGGCAATGGCCGCATGGGAACGCATGCCCACGCCCACCAGGGCGATTTTCACGATCTTGTCATCGGACTCGACTTCCCTGGCACCCAGTTCGTCCGCCGTCTTCCGCAGGATATCCAGGGCGTTGGCCAGGTCATTGCGATGCACGGTGAAGGTGAAATCGGTAGTGCCATCCTTGCCTATGTTCTGCACGATCATATCGACTTCGATATTGGCCTCGCCGATGGGACCCAGTATCTGGTAGGCAACACCCGGATGATCGGGCACGCCCCGAATGGTCAGCTTGGCCTCGTCCCGGCTGAACGCAATGCCTGAAATCTTCGCCTTTTCCACGTCTTCTTCCTCCAGGGTGATGAGGGTGCCCTCACCTTCTTCAAAACTCGACAGCACCCGCAGGGGCACATTGTATTTTCCGGCAAACTCCACGGACCGGATTTGCAACACCTTGGAGCCTGAACTGGCCAGTTCCAGCATTTCTTCGAAAGTGATGCGATCCAGCTTGCGCGCATTGGGCTCGACACGGGGGTCCGTGGTGTACACGCCATCCACATCGGTGAATATCTGACACTCATCGGCGTTCAGGGCGGCGGCCATGGCCACGGCCGTGGTGTCGGAACCACCGCGTCCCAAGGTAGTGATGTTGCCGTTTTCGTCGGTCCCCTGGAATCCGGCGACCACCACCACGCGGCCTGCTTCCAGGTCCGACTTCACCCGTTCCCCGTCAATATCCAGGATACGCGCCTTGCTGTGGGCGCTGTCGGTGCGGATGTGTACCTGACCACCAGTATAGGAACGCGCATCCACTCCCAGGTGATGCAGGGCCATGGACAGGAGGGCAATGGTGACCTGCTCTCCCGTGGACAGCAGCACGTCCATTTCCCGGGCGCTGGGCCTGGGCGTAATTTCCTCCGCCAGGGCAATGAGCCGGTTGGTTTCGCCGGACATGGCGGAAACCACCACCACGACCTGGTTACCCGCATCGTGGTATTTCTTTACTTTCTCGGCGACCGCCTGGATGCGCTCGGTGCTGCCCACCGAGGTGCCGCCGTATTTTTGAACTATCAATGCCATAACATTTCTTCCGATACAAAACAGCCCGGCATCCACCGGGCTGCGGGAATAAATCCGGCCAACCCGGCCTACAGCTTCTCCCGCACCCAGGGCTCCACCGAGGCCAGGGCCTGTGGCAAGGCCTCTGGTTTGCTGCCACCTGCCTGGGCCATGTCCGGACGGCCGCCACCCTTGCCGCCCACCTGCTCGGCAACCATCTTCACCAGGTCGCCGGCCTTGACTCTGTCCGTACGATCCTTGGTAACACCGGCCACCAGGCTGACCTTGCCGTCATTGGCCGTCGCCAGAACGATGACCGCGGAACCAAGCTTGTTCTTGAGCTGATCCAGGGTATCACGCAGGGTCTTCACATCCGCCCCTTCCAGGCTGGCCGCCAGTACCTTGGTATCTTCCACCTCCACAGCCTGGCTGGCCAGATCGGAACCGGCAGCGGAAGCCAGCTTGGCCTTGAGACGTTCGATCTCTTTTTCCTGCTGACGGGATTTTTCCACCAGGGCCTGGACCTTCTCGCCCGTGTCCTCCACCCCGGATTTCACCAGGGAGGCAATCTGCTGCAGCCGGGACTCGGCCTGCTCCACCCAGTCGATGGCGCGCTCGCCGGTGACCGCTTCGATACGGCGCACCCCGGAGGCAATGCCGCTTTCGCTGACGATCTTGAACAAGCCGATATCACCCACGGCACGCACATGGGTGCCACCGCACAGCTCCGTGGAGAAATCCCCCATGCGCAGCACCCGTACCTGGTCGTCGTATTTCTCGCCAAACAGGGCCATGGCGCCGGCCTGCTTGGCGTCTTCCAAGGCCATGATACGGGTTTCCACCACGTAGTTGTTGCGAATCTGCTCGTTGACCAGCTGTTCGATGGCCGCCAGCTGCTCCCGCGAGACGGGCTCGAAATGGGCAAAATCGAAACGCAGCCGTTCGGCTTCCACCAGGGATCCCTTCTGCTGCACATGATCGCCGAGTACCTGGCGCAGGGCCGCATGCAGCAAATGGGTGGCGGAGTGGTTGAGGGCAATGCGGCGCCGGTTGACCTCGTCCACCCGGGCCAGCACGGTATCACCCACGTGCAATTCACCGGCGGTGAGCCTGCCGATGTGCCCAAACACGGAACCACCCTGCTTGCGGGTATCACTGACCTCGAACCGGGTATCGCTGCCGGGCACCAGCAGTTCACCCCTGTCCCCCACCTGGCCACCGGACTCGGCGTAGAAAGGCGTCTTGTCCAGCACCACCATGCCTTCAGCGCCGGAAGCCAGGCTGTCCACGGCTTCGCCGTCGTGGAACAGGCCGATGACTGTGGCTTCTTCCTCCAGGCGTTCGTAGCCGGTGAAATCGGTCTTGCCATCCAGGGCGATATCGGCCTGTTGATCCACACCAAACTGGCTGGCTGCCCGGGCGCGGGCGCGCTGGGCTTCCATTTCCCGGTCGAAACCCGCCTCATCGATGGTCAGGCCGCGCTCCCGGGCGATGTCCGCCGTGAGATCGGCGGGAAAGCCGTAAGTATCATAGAGCTTGAACACCAGCTCGCCGGGAATGGTCTTGCCGGAAAGGCCGGCAATGGCCTCCTCGAGAATCTTCATCCCCTGCTCGATGGTTTCGGCGAAACGCTCCTCCTCAACCTTGAGCACGCGCTTCACCGTTTCACGGGCCTTCACCAGCTCGGGATAGGCGTCGCCCATCTGCTCACACAAGGCGTCCACCAGCCGGTGGAAGAAGGGCTGCTTCTGCCCCAGCTGGTATCCATGGCGAATGGCCCGGCGAATGATGCGCCGCAGCACATAGCCCCGCCCCTCGTTGGAAGGCGTCACGCCATCGACGATGAGGAAGGCGCAGGAACGGATATGGTCGGCAATGACCCGCAGGGACTTGCTTTCGAGATCCGTGGCGCCGGTGACCTCGGCGGCAGCGCGAATCAGGGCCTGAAACAGGTCAATCTCATAGTTGGAATGCACGCCCTGCATGACCGCCGCCAAGCGCTCCAGCCCCATGCCGGTGTCCACGGAAGGCTTGGGCAGAGGCGTCATGTTGCCCTCGGCGTCGCGGTTGTACTGCATGAACACCAGGTTCCAGATCTCGATGTAGCGGTCGCCATCCTCCTCGGGCGTGCCCGGCGGACCGCCTTCCACTTCCTCGCCATGGTCGTAGAAGATCTCGGAACAGGGACCACAGGGACCGGTATCGCCCATGCTCCAGAAATTGTCGCTTTCGAAAGGCTTGCCGCCGGGCTTGTCGCCGATGCGGCTGAAACGCGCGGCATCCACGCCGATTTCATTCAGCCAGATATCGGCAGCCTCATCGTCCTGGTCATAGACCGTGACCCAGAGCTTTTCCGGCGCCAGGCCCATCACTTCCGTGAGAAATTCCCAGGCGAACTGGATGGCCTCGCGCTTGAAATAGTCACCAAAGCTGAAGTTGCCCAGCATCTCGAAGAACGTGTGATGACGGGCGGTGTAGCCGACATTTTCCAGATCGTTGTGCTTGCCGCCGGCACGCACACAGCGCTGGGATGAGGCCGCGCGGACATAGTCACGCTTCTCCTTGCCCAGGAACAGGTCCTTGAACTGCACCATGCCGGCATTGGTAAACAGCAGGGTGGGATCATTGGCAGGCACCAGGGAGCTGGACTCCACGATGGTGTGTCCCTTGCCGGCAAAATAATCGAGAAATGCCTGTCGGATTTCAGCGCTGGTTTTCATGTGTGGCCGTTGGATGAATACAAGGCGGTAAATGTTATGCAGTCCGGGGCAAAATGTCACCCTGAAATTGCGGGCAAACTGCGAAATATCAACGAATAACGGGCCGACAGGCCCATGCCGGGAAGGAAGAAGCGTCACCCTCGCGGGTATTGTTGCGCTTTGTCCGGCGTTAAACCGACCGGCAAAGCGCAACATGCTCGATAACGGCGGCCATGAAGGCCACATTTATGCCTCTGTATAACGGTAAAAATCTGTACTTGCAGGTCGGACTTCAGTCCGACATTACTCCGTAGTGGCCACTGTTGTCGGGCTGAAGCCCGACCTGCGTTCATGACACAGAGCGGCATCATGCAGAGAGCATTGAATCAATAACTTAAGTGTATTTCCACATTAACCAAACAGGTACTCGTTGATCATCCAGGAAGGAAAGCCCCGGGATGCCAGGAAACGCCCCCGGCGGGCCATTTCCCGGCGGTCTTCAGGAAGCGTGGCACCAAACTTGCGTTGCGCCACCTCCTGCATGAGCGACCGCCATTCCTCGTTGCCGAACCCGTCCAGTTCCCGGGAAACAATCCCCTCGGCAATGCCCCGCTCCGCCAGTTCCGCCCGGATGCGCACCGGGCCATACCCCTTGTTGCGGCGGGAATGGACATACTGCTCGGCAAAGCGCTCGTCGCTCTGCAATCCCTGGTCCGCCAGCCCATCCAGCACCCGCGCCACAATGTCCGATGGGTGACGCCGCTCCAGCTTGCGCGCCAGCTCCACCCGGCTGTGCTCCCGCATGGCCAGCAGGCGCACGGCGGCATGTCGCGCTTCCGTGAGCTCGTCAGCAGCGTCGGGCTGTAAGAGGTCCCGGCTCAGGCCTCGCCCTCCGCCCCGGCGGCCTCTTCCTCGGTGGTGCCGGTATCGGGGAACACCTCGGCGCGGATACGCGCCTCGATATCCGCCGCGATCTCCGGGTTTTCCTTGAGGAAGTTGCGCACGTTGTCCTTGCCCTGGCCGATTCGCTCGCCGTTATAGGAATACCAGGCGCCGGATTTTTCCACGAAACCATGCTTTACGCCCAGGTCGATGATCTCCCCTTCACGGGAAATGCCCTCACCGTAGAGAATCTGGAACTCCACCTGCTTGAAAGGCGGCGCCACCTTGTTTTTCACCACCTTCACCCGGGTCTCATTACCCACCACTTCATCGCCCTTTTTGATGGCCCCGATGCGGCGGATGTCCATGCGCACGGAGGAATAGAACTTGAGGGCGTTGCCGCCGGTGGTGGTTTCCGGGCTGCCGAACATGACGCCGATCTTCATGCGAATCTGGTTGATGAAGATGACGATACAGTTGGAGCGCTTGATATTGGCCGTGAGCTTGCGCAGGGCCTGGGACATGAGGCGCGCCTGCAGGCCCACATGGGAATCGCCCATGTCGCCCTCGATTTCCGCCTTGGGCGTCAGGGCCGCCACGGAATCCACCAC